>NC_014844.1:1512128-1814554 GCF_000176915.2 Pseudodesulfovibrio aespoeensis Aspo-2 | reverse complement strand
GCAGCGCTCCTTCGGCGTCCTCCTTGAGAAAGGTTCGCTTGTAGTAGCGCTTGCGGGCGCGTTCGTTTCTGAGCCCGGTCTGGCCGATGTCCGGCGCGGGCGGATTCTGCGGGTCGGTAAAACTGGCATCCCCGTCGCCGATGGCGCAGTGGGTGATGCCGTCCACGGCCTGGCCGAGGAGGAGTTTGGCCGTCAGTATCCGGCCGGTTTTGACGATGAGTCCCAGTGCCATTGCTGTTCTCCTTTAGGTCTGAATTTCGTGGTCTTGATCGATGAGCACCGCGAACAGGATCTGGCGCGTGTCGGCCAGCAGTTCGGCCGGGATCGCGATGCGCTGAACGGTGTCGGATAGGCTGATGTGTGCGCCGGACGTCCGGACGCTGGTGTCGATGCTCCGCAGCCAGGGGCGCGTCACCCGCACCGCCGCGTCGGCATCGACGCCCAGACGGCCATGGACGACGAGCCACAGGTCGGCGCTCCGGTTCAGGCGGTTGTTCACGCGAAGCGCGAGGTCGGATCGACGTTCGAGCCGATGGGCGACCCGTACTGCGCTGTCGGCTTGGACCATCACCGTTCGCCTGGCCGGTGCCCCGGAAAACAGCTCGAAAAGCGCTCCGGGTTGCGCCGCTCCAATGGCGAGCAGTTCCGGTCGCCGGATGCCTCTGTGGGTGGTGATTGATGCCAGTTGTCCCTTATGCACGGCCACGGCGAATCCTCCCGCTGAGCTTGAGCGCCTGACCACGGTTCATGGACACAAGCGTTTCCGGACGACGCTGACCGGTGATCCTGGTGACGGCTTTGAGCTTTCCGCTATGCGTTACCATGGCGTTACTCCTTCACCGCGCACCAGCCGCCGGTGGTCAGGTTGAACACGCGGTAGCTGTCCGTTCCGATTTGAATGGTGTCTTCCGAGGCGACATTGCCGCCGCCCACGGCGAAGATCTCGATGAGTTCGCCGCGCAGTTCCTGGTAGGCGGCGGAGCCGGACATCGAGGCGAGCCAGGGAAAGAGGATGGTGGTGCCGTAGCGCATCTCCGGATCGGTTTCGCCCTGGAGCCCACCATTTGCCGCGCCGCAGCGGCCCTGCTGGCCGGACGCGGAAGTCCAGCCGTCGAACTTGTTCACGGCGTAGAAGGTGCCCGGCGCGTTGTAGTAGCTGTTGACGACCGGCTGCGGGTCCTCGCCGATCTTGGCTCCCGATGCGTAATCCCGAACGAGGGTCTCGATGGTGATGGTGTTCGGCGTGGCGACGGTGTCGGTGGCGCTCACCCGCACGCGTTCGATGCCCGCGTCATCCTTGATCACATAGTCCTGCCCGGGCGTGACCACGGTGGCGTCGTTGACCTGAAGCACCACGCCGCTTCCGGCGGTGACTGCCGCCTGCGTGAGCGCGACGGCCCCGGACCAGAAGCGTTTCAGCAATCCGCTGTAATGGCCGTAGTAGGTGGAGACGAGCTTGGTGACCACGAAGACGTGGTTCAGGTCGGCGAACAGCCAGAAGATGAAGTCGGCACTGTCCTCCACCCGCAGGTAGGTGTAACTGGTGTGCGAAGCCTCATTGACGCCGGTGTGGGTGGCCGCGTCCCAATACTGGAATGCCGCGACGTGAATCCGCCCGGAGGTGGTGCTGATACGGAACTGCAGATAGACGTCCTCGGCCCCCGATTCCCCGTGAGACTTGAAGACGAAATACGGCTGCGGGTCGGCCGACTGGTCGTCATGCAGGGTCCAGCCGGTGGTGGTCACCAGGAAGGTCCGCAGTTGATTGAGCAGGTCGAGCCGACCGTGGGCGAGTCCTTGAATGCTGTGGTATGCCATGGCGGCCTCCTTAGAGAATCGGGTTTTCCGTGCCGGTCAGGCGCAGCTTGATGTCGAGTTTGTTTTGCACCGGCGTGCTCGGGAGCACGGTGCAGCGCCGCCAGAAAGACAGCGTCTGCTGGTATGCCTTGTCGCCGAGGTTGAGCGGTGCGCCCTGGGTGGCGGTGTCGAGTCCTGCCTGGGTCAGGGCCAGGCGGTACCAGACCGATTCGTCGGTGCCGGTTTCGTCGATGGGATCGAGCACCAGCCCGGTGTAGTCGTAGCCGGAATAGACGGTCGTCCCGGCGTCGTGTACGGCCGGAGCGGTGTTGGCCACGCCCCGTTGCACGGTGAGATTGGCGGTGCCGCCGCCGCTTTCGATGAGCATCTGCTCGCCATCGATGATGATGAGTTCGCCGTCGGCAAAGCGCGGTTCGGCCAGGGCGATGGAGGTCTGCGCTGCGTCGATGGCCGAGGGGAGGCTCGTCTGCTCGTTGGCGACGTAGATCTGCCGATCCTTGATGTCGCCATCGGTGCCGTTGTAGCTCTCGGCCTCGGGGCTGCTAAAATCCCCCTCGGAAATCTGCTGAGTCAGCGCTTCGTCAAGATAGAGGTGAATCGCCATGGGTTCTCCTTCAGGTGGGCCACTGGGTGGCGCGATAGTTATTGGTGGCGGCCTCGAACCCGGCCTGCGTGGGCTCGTGAAGGTCCTGCTGACGGAACAGCCAACGGTAGGACGGCCGCGACCAACGGAATCCGGCCTGGTTGAGGCGCATGCGGCTGACGCGCATCGGGCGGGTCCGATCAACGGAGAGGCGCAGGCCGGTGGTGTTGAGCGGGCTCGCGCCCAGCTTCATGGTCTCGACCCGATGGCGCTGGAGAGAGCCCGTGTCCACATAGACTTCAAGCGAGGCCCGTTCGCCGGTCAGATTCGCATTGCTCAGATACCGGGTGTTCAGGGTGTTCGCATTGAGCCGGAACACAGGCCCTCTCCGCCGCCATCGGTCGATCCGGTCGACGGCCAGGGTGACGTCCGCGTCGCAGCCAGCGGTGGAGGCGAGCAGCAGATTGCTGATGCCGCCCTGGTTGGCGGTGAGATCGAGACCGTCGTTGAGCCTGGCACGGCCAAGCTGGAAGCAGAGGCGGTGACGAGATTCCAGCGGCAGGCGCAGGTCGTACTTGGCCTCCGCCCGTTCGACCGGTTCCGCTTGCGTGTCGAAAAAGAAGTCCTTCTGCCGAAAGCAGTAGCGCAGCGCGGTTTGGCCATGGGTCAGCGGCTTGCGGTTGAGATGGCTCTCGCCCAGCCCGAAGCCGCTTTCCAGCACATCCCCTTCGAAGTCGCGGCCGGTGTAGATGGGCGTGCAGAAGGAAACCCGATCCTCGCCGACACGGGTGTACGGCAGCCGCCAGTCGTTGAGGGCCTTGTGGTTCAGGCGCATCCGGTTCTGGCGGCCGTGAAAACGGGAGACCTTCACGGCGGCCCGGTCGATTTCCGGGAGCATTTCCATGGTACTGGTGAGCTGCAGCAGCTCCCAGGCCCTCTGCTTGTTGGTCAGGTGACGGCAGGAACCGAGCGAGGAGCGGCCAAGGACGAAGGTCTCGTCGAGAAACGCCAGCACGATCCGGCGCACGGCGTTGGCGTGCCCGAAGTCGAGCATTGCGCCGCCTTCGATCCATTCCAGGAGGAACTGGAACCAGAAACAGCGCGTGCCCGCCGGGTGGTGAAATACCAGAGCGTCGCGCAGCCCCTCGGTCTGGTTGAGACACAGCACGCGAAACACGCCGAGGCTGAACACCAGCCCGGGTAGTTTGGCGCTGCTGAGTCGGGAGCGGGCATTGAGACGCAGCGCCGAGCGGAAGGTTTCCTGGAGTTCCCCCTGCCAACCGAGCGCGTCGAAGTCGCGTTCGATGGCCGGAATGGTGCCCTTGCGGCGATAGATTTCGACCGCCTCCCGCACGCGGCGGCGTTGGCAGTCCGGCGAACAGGTGCCGTCCACTTCGAGGCCGACCAGTCTCGCCAGCAGCGGCAGGAAGCGCTCGTCGCAGTGATCGACATCGAAAATGGTCGGGAAGTCGTCGATGGCCTGCTTGAGCTCGTCCAGCGTCCCGGCGGGAAGGCTCAGAAATGTACGCAGGTCACCGGCCTCGTCGTTGTGCTCGTAAAGCGGCGGCAGCAGGCCGAGCAGATTGTCCTTGAACCAATCCGACATCAACCGGCCCTCCGCAGATCGAGGTTGACGGTGCCGAGAACCGGGATTTCGCCGTGGCGCAGCTCGATGTCCTGCTGGGGCGCGTAGAGATGCATGTGGCTGACGCCACGCACGCCATCGATCAGGGCCACCAGGTCGGAGAAGTGAATGGTCTGACCGAAGGAGACCTCGTCGAAGGAAAAGAAATCGGTGAGCGCTGCTTCGATGCGGCTGCGCACGTTTTCCAGCGGTTCACCGGGCCAGATGTAGACCTCGGCGTCGATGGAAACGGGGCGGTAGATCGGATCGAACAGATTGATCTCAACCGTGATGACCTTGCGGCGCTCGAGAAACTCCGCGAGGTCCCGCTTGAGCAGCGCCGAGGGCATTCCGCCGCCGTTGGGGGCGATGGCCAGTTGGACGTTGTAATAGCGAATGTTCTGACAGGCATTGGTGTCGAGCACCTTGGCCTTGGCGACGCCGGGGTAACCCTCGGCGAGGGCCTGGTAATCCTCCAGGGTGACGGCCTTCCAGAGACTGCGCAGCTCCGCCGGTGCCTGTCGACGGGCGTGTTCGAGGGCTTCCCGCGAAGCGCCGCCGGTGGCGGGAACAGGATTGGTGACGGTCAGGGAGACCTGGCCGCCGTCGAGGTAGACCGGGCTCAGCAGTTGGGAGATCCGGTTCGGACCGAGATTGCCCTGGTCACCGATGGTCTGCAGATAGCTGACGGTGATGGCGCTTCCCTGAGCGGGTACAGCGCCGCTTTGCCCGTCGCCGAAAATCAGGGTAGAGATGTCGAGCGCATCCAGGTCGGCCATGAAATGGCGGCTGTCGGCCAAGCTGTCCTGAAAATGATCGACCTCGCTCCATGCGTCGTCCCCCACCGTAACGGTGATGGTGCCCTGGGCGATGACGTCGCCGGTCAGGCGGATGCGCTGGAATGGCAGCCCCGTCGATGTGAAGGTCTCGGTGCGGCGCACGCCTTGACGGGCCGGGATGTCCACCGAGAGCACGCCTCGCGGGATCAGGCCGTCCTCGACCGTCTCGAAATCCGCCTCGCCGTCACTAAGCAAGGCGCGGCAGGCCGTCCCCGCCGGAATGGTCAGGTCCTTGCCAAGCGGGGCGGAGAGCCGAAAACGCAGCGTGGTGGTGGAGGCCACCGGCGAGTCCAACCGGTAGCCGATGAGCTTGCAGAGGTTGATGACGTTCTGCCGCTGGCGGGCCGTGGGCAGAAAGGCCTCCGCCGCCTGGGCGTCCAGGTAATAGGCCAGCATGTCGCCCACGCCGCAGAACAGATCGAGCAGGACGACGCCGAGATCGGAGTGATTGAAATCGGTCCAGCGGTCGGTGAGCTGCGGGATCTTCGCCAGCAGCTCCTGGCGGATCGATTCATAATCCTTGTTGATGTATCCGATGCTTGCGCGGCCCATAGTCTCTCCGGTTTTCGGCGGTTATGCGAGAGCGCCTGATGCTCTCGCCACGCCGGTTACTTACCGGAAGGGACCTGGATGTGTCGGAGGCGGGATGCCTCAGAGCGGGCCGCGCAGTTGCCAGACGGGATTGGGCTGTCCGGAGGTGTTGTTGAGGTAGTGGGATTCTTTCTTGCCCTCGAAATAGAACAGACCGATGCGGCCCGGCTCCAACGTGGTGATCCGGTGAACGGTGCCAGCGGCGTTATCTTCCGCCTGGCTTTGGGTGTCGAAGCCCAGACCGCTCGCGGCCAGATAGAGGGCGTGCTCGGCCTGGGGCGCTTCCGTTTCTGGCGCTCCCTCGAATGTCAGGTAATGGCCGTGGTTGTCACCTGGATCGCTGACGATCCACTTGCCGTTGCGGTCCTGAAAGGCTCCCTCGATGTAGGCGACTTCGTATTCCCCGGCTGGCCAGATGAAGAAATCATTTGGATCGGGGCTCATCTCGGCTGCGTCGAACCAGAGCAGATTGAACAGCGAGCGCACGTCCGGCGACAGGCGCACCCTGCGCACCGGCGGCGGCTCAGGCTCGGGTTCCGGCTGGGGATAGCTGGGCGCGGGATTGTTCGGGTCTTCTCTGTAGAAGGGATAGACCAGGTTGCCGTCAACCTGGCTCTGGATCACCCGGTAGGCGATATGCACCAGCAGCAGGTTTCCGTCGATATCCAGCGGCCGGTCGTCGAAGTGTACCTCCGTGATGATCACCCGCTTTTCCCAGCGCTTGATGGCGTCGATCACGTAATGGCGCAGCAGGCCTTTGAGCACCTCGTCGTTCTGTTCGAACACCAGATCCTTCAGCCTCGAGCCGAACTCCGGATTCATGAACCGTTCGCCGATCCGGGTGCCGAG
Source organism: Pseudodesulfovibrio aespoeensis Aspo-2 (assembly GCF_000176915.2). Classification (NCBI taxonomy): domain Bacteria; kingdom Pseudomonadati; phylum Thermodesulfobacteriota; class Desulfovibrionia; order Desulfovibrionales; family Desulfovibrionaceae; genus Pseudodesulfovibrio; species Pseudodesulfovibrio aespoeensis. The sequence continues at coordinate 1,808,250 of NC_014844.1, read as the reverse complement.
GATCTGCAGGATGCTTTCGCGGATATGTTCGTGCTCCCGCGAGGTGGCGGCCGAGATCTGGGTGCCGCCGGATACCGATTGAAACCGGAACGGGTAGCGCAGCCCCTTCCCGAGAAAGTCGTAGCTCATCAGGTACGCTCCTCGCAGTCGAGGCCGCACTGTCCCGAGCAGCCATTTTCCGGTGCGCCGTCGTCGATGGCTTCTCCCAGGAACCGGATCACCAGATCCAGACCAATTTCCAGACCCAAGTGGATGGTTCCGTTCGCCTCGATCAACCCACCGTGGCCGGACTGGCCGCACTGGAATCCCTTGGCTCCGCCGGAGAGCAGACGGACAGCGATGGTTTCGCCGATGCCCTCGATGCGGCCGATGCCGATGATGTCGATAGGTCCGGCCGGGTTGATCAGGGTGATGAACCGCTCCCGGTGATCGACATCGAGGCGGATGCCCTCGGGCAGAACCACCGCGAAGCGCTCCTCGCCCATGGCAGTCGGCTCGATCCCGGCAGGCAGTCCGCTGATACCGGCTGCCTCCTGGGTCGAACGCAGATAGGACCCGATCAGGGTGTAAAGGCGTCCCGGGGCGACATCGATGGCCGTGCCGGGTCCGGGGGTGATGACCTGCTGTTCCCCAGCGTCGATAACGCAGATTCGCTGGTCGTCCGTGGTCCGCAGGATCATGCCGTCGGGCAAGGTGAAGAGCCGGTTGCCATCCGGCAGATCCCTGGGTTCGGTGCCCGCAGGCAGTTCGACGAAGGGATAGAAATCGGGCTCCGGCTCGATCTGAACCTGCTCCAGGTACTCCTGGGTCCTAGCCTGCTGGGCCTCCAGATAAGCCTGGGCCTGGCCGCGCATCGCCTCCGAGGCGGCGTGACCGGCCTCCAGCAGCGTGCGGATTCCGGAAAGTTCTTCACGGATTCCTGACAGGTGATCGCAGAGCGCCCGTAGCACATACTGCTGTTCGCCGGAATCGGTTTGTTCGATGGTGGCCTGCAAGTCGGCGGGTTCTTCGGAAATCATGGACAGCCTCCATTACATGCCGACGTTGGCGGGTTGGGATTGATAGCTCATGGCGTTGACCGGCGTCACTGTTCCGGTCGCGCCATCGATTTCGAACACTGTCCAGACCGTGCCGGGGGCGTTGGGAACGGTGAAGGTCTGCTCACGGCCATCGCTCAGGAACACTTTCACCGATGCTCCGGACTGCGCCAGTCCGGTGCTCGGATTGGCGTTGCGGTTGGTGTAGTCGTGGACCGCGTAGCGGTAGACGCCGGGGATGAGCCGATGGATGGTGATGGTCTCCGGCCCGTAGGAACTGGTGTCGTCCACGTCCAATTCCGCCGCCTCGTTTTCGATGGTGTGGGAATAGAACACATGGAAACGGCCGCTCGATGGCGTCGGTCCGGTGAGATGGGAATCGAGATCGCGGGGGTTGAGGCCCCACTGCAACACGATACGGGCGACCTGGCCGTCGAGCTCGGGCGAGAGAACGATCTGGATGTCGCCGGAGGTGTTGGGGTCGGCGTTCACCCAGCCATGCCAGGCAATGTATCCCGGCGCGGTGACCTCCACGTAATAGAACCCCTCGGGTACGGACAGCTCGAACCCGCCATAGGCGTTGGCGAAGGTCTGGTACGCCGCCGGGCCGGTTTCCGAGCGGCGGAATTCGATCAGCGCGTTGCCGACACCGCTGGTATTGAGGGCGTTGACCACCATGCCGCTGAGGAAGACCGTGGCTCCGCTGGCAAAGTCCGGGTGGTCGGCGAACCAGGACGGATCGCGGACCTCCACCAGAACATGGCGGAGACTGTCCCGGGCCGAGGATCGCCAGACCATGAGCACGGCGTTGCCGATGGTCCAGCCGCAGCGAATGACACCGTCCGGCCCGATCTCCGCGACCTCCGGATTGCTGGAGGCAAAGACCGGGGCGTCCACGTCGCCGCGCAGGGAGAGTGGAACCCGTTGCTCGAACTCGCCAGCGGAAAGGCGGATGGAGCGAGGCTGAACCTCCCAATGGCTGTAGTCTGGCGCGGTATCCGTCATGAAGGAACCTCCACCGGTGCGGAGACGCCGCCGCCATAGACCTCGACCTGGACGTGACGCAGGCTGAGCCGCTCGGGCGAATCCCAGACCAGGATCATGGCCGCCCCGGGAACGAAGCCGCACTCGACATTGCCGTCCTCATCGACACTGGCCACGTCGGGATTGGACGTTTCAAACACCGGCGCTTCGGGTAGACCACGGATCGAGAGCGGAATGCGCTGGACGAATGGGGATCGCGAAACCCGGATCAGCTTCGGGAAGACATCCCAGTAGTGCGGTTCCTGCGGTTGTTCGAGATTGTTCATGGCGTCCCCCTCAGTTGTCGATGGTGTCGGGACTGCCGGTGACGATGATGGCTCCGCAGGCGGTGATGTCGCCGATGCGGGCGTTGGGCAATCCTTCGGTGATGGTGTCGAAGCTGCCGGTCACGATGGGCGTCACGCCATGCCCCGGGATGGGACAGACGTGCAGATCCCCCATGCGGGCGACCGGCATGCCGTTGTCCAGCGTCCGGCTTGCCCCGGTGATGATGACGCCGCCGTGACTGCTGATGTCGCCGAGTCGCGCCTGGGAGCTCATGGGTTCACCTTCAGCAACAGATGGATCAGAAAGCCGATAAGTCCGCCGATGGTGCTGCCGATGGTCAACACCAGGCCGACGATCTTCCACATGGTCTCGGTCCCCATCTTGGAGCCGACCCGGGCATGCAGCCGGTCGATCTCCTCGGCGTGCCGGTGCAGATCGGAGTAGATCGAGCGGACCAGCACCTCGACGTTTTCCTTGTCCGATTTCTTCTCGATTTCACGCTCGATCTTCTCGAGTCGGTCCTGGATTTCCCGGCGGTGACTTTCGAGGATGCTGCGGAATTCCTCCCGCCAATGATCGAAGGTCCGGGCCAGCAATTCCTCGCTGGCCGAAAGTCCGGAGGGCGTTGTTGTTCTTTCTCCCATGCAATGCTTCCTTCATGTGTTGATCAAGACGGTGTTCGTCGAGCGAATGATGATGTTTCCGGCCACCCCATCCATGAACACGAGGCTGCCGGACTTGTCGGTGGCGCTGATGCTCTCCTGGCCGGGCGCGGCGTTCATGCGCACCACCTGACCGGCCTTGTCGGTCAGCCGGATCTGTTCGGCGGCGGCGGTGGAATCGACGAGGATTTCCTGGGTGCCGTTGAGTCCCCAGATGTGAACCTTCTCCCGACCCTTGGTGGTATCGATGAGGATCTTCTGCCAGCGGGAGCGGCCCTTGTCGCACGAGAGGATGTGGACCTTCTCCTTGTCCTGCCAGGCTTCGAGGATCACCTGCTGGCGGCAGAGGTCGGTGAGCTGGATGCGGGCGCGGGAGCCGACGATCTGCGAGGCGATGTCGAGCTGGTCGCCTTTCTCGGCGTTCTTCGTGCCTCGGCGCAGGGCGTTGCCGCTCTGCATCTCCGGCTTCACCTTCCCTTCCATGGTGAGGATCTGTCCGGCGCGGTCGATGATCCGCAGCAGCTCGTCGCCGTCGCGGTCATCGGCCAGGATGGTGTGGCCGGTTTCGGTCTTGAGCAGGACTTTCAGGCGTGGGCAGTAATACGGCGGATGGCCGTGGTACTTCTTGTGTTCGAGATCGTCGTGCCGGTTGGCCTGATGTTCGACCTTGTCCTCGCAGTCATGGCAGAAGGCTCTCTCGCAGGTGCGCTTGGATTCCTCAGGCTGTTCGCCGGGATTGCTCTTGGCCAGCCAGACCCCGGTCCAGATCGGATACTGGACAACGCCGCCTTCGAACTCGGCCCACACCGACGCCCCTTCCTCGGGGACCAGAAACATGCCGGTGTCGTCGTTGCCGCCGTAGGGGAAACAGGGCGCGGCCCACTCGGACCAGTTCTCCCGCCCGCTGCCGAGCACGGCTGGGATTTCCAGCCGGACCCGGCCGAGGCGTTCGGGGTCGTTGTTGTCGCGCACGAAGGCCCGGTATTTGCCGTACCAGCGGTTGCGGTAGCGCTCCTCGGAATGGCGGTCGCGGGTTTCAAGCATGCTCCGCCTCCCGTTTTCGACTGGCGTCCCAGGCCAGCCAGCCGCCCAGGCGAACCGCCCAATACATGACCTGGCGTTTCCACAGAGACACGCCCAGGGCCGCCATCAGTTCGAGAAAGATACGGTCGGCCGCAAGCCGCGAGACCTTGCCGGTGTGGTAGAGGTAGTCGTGAACGACGGCCGCCGGGGAATATCGCCCCCAGGGCGGCACCATGCGCCAGAACAGGCGCGGCACCGAGGCGAAGTCGGTCTCGAACCCGGCGGGCACTTCGATGATGCGGCAAGCGCCGGTGCGGACACGGAACGGCTGGGTCAGCCTGGCGGTCATTCCATTAGCAAGAATCTCCACCCGAAGCGGCCCGGAGAGACCCAGCGCGGTACCGGAAAATAGGGTCTTGGCTTCGGAACTCATGACCGCCACCTCGCCTTGCCCGACTGGCGCACATCGAGATGGACCCAGGAGGCATAGACGCCGATGCCGCCCTCGCGGAAGAGCGGAATCTCCTCGGCGATGACCGCCAGGTCCCCGGGCGAAACGCCATCGGGACAGCTCACGTCGGCCGCCATGCCCAGCGTGTGGTAACTCTGCGCCGCGCCACCCACCGCCTTGTTGTGCCGGTTGCAGCGGAAGCCGCTGGTGATGGACAGCGGTTTGCCGATGCGGTCGCGCAACGCCTGCAGGGCGTCGACCAGATCGGGATGGACCGCAGCCGAATGGCCGCAACAGTTTTTGCCCTTGCAGGCGAATTCCGACCGGTTGAAATTCTTACTGAGATCGCCCATTGCCGCCTCCTTGTGTGACCGCGCCGGTGTCCGCATTGATGGTCACCATGGCTGGCGGCTCGTTTTGCGGTGTGGGCGGGGCCTCCTTGTCGTTGGGTTTGCCCTGGGACTCGGCGGACTTGTCGCCCGCGCCCTTGCCGAGAGCGTTCTTCTTGAGTTTGAGTTCGCAGAGATAGCCAGCGCCGCTGATGCTGTGGCGCACCGAGTGGCAGTAATAGATGCCGGAAAACTTCCGTCCCACGCCCTTGATCTCGACGTTCTTCTTGGCGCGTAGCTGGGGAATGCCGATAGTGGCCGCATCCGCCTCGACCTGACGCAGTTCGGCCTCGCGGAACTTACCTTCGGCGCTGTCCTGGGCGGGCTCTTGTCGCGGCTCATCGTGAAAGCCTTCGGAACGGTCGAAGCTGGGCACGATCTGCCCCGTCTCCTGTTCTTTGAAGCTGCCTTCGCCGGTGTTGCCGTCGACCAGATAGGTCTGCTTGCCCAGGGCCGTGCGCTCGGGCGTGGTGGCGTTGTTAGCCTTGTGCTCGACCACGTCCTTCTTGCGCGGGTCGACGCCGACCGTTTTGGTCTCGACACCCGCGCCCTTGGCTCCCTGGGATTGGGTGCTGGGGCGAAACGAGCGCAACAGGCCCTTGGTGTCGGTGAAATATTCGAGGGTCAGAAGCGGCGTCTGGTCGAGCTCGCGGGGATGGAAGTGGAGTTCGTCGTCCTGGACGTAGAAGACATAGCCGCTCACGCCGTCGCCATCGCGGTCACGGGCTTTTTCCGCCAGCTCCTTCAGGAACTGGGCGTCCGAGATGTTGCTCTGGGTGACGCGGAGATGTTTGCCCTTGGTGGCAGTGACCACCGACGTGAGGCCGTTGGCGGCGGCGATCTGCTCGGCGATTTCCGAATAGAGGATGCCGGGAGCGGGTTTCTGCCAGACCTTCTGGTTTTCCTTGCCCGCGAGTTTAAAGCCCTTGTCGTAGGCCTTGATGCGGATGGTCGGGTCGCCGTTTTCCGGAAAATCGTAATCGATGTCTTTGATGACCGCCTTCTTACGCGGAGAGAGGTTTCCCACGTAGCCGAAGCGGGCCACGATCTCATTGCCTTCCTGGAACAGAGGATCATCGACGAACTGCAGGTTGCGGTCGGTCACCGACAGTTCGAGGATATCCAGCTCCTCCTCGTTGTCGGTGAAGACGAAAGAGGTGATCTCCTGGGTGATGTCCTTCGAGAGGTCTTGCCCCTCGATCTGAATCAAAAATGTCGGCTTGAAAGTATCCAGATCCATGCGTCTCTCCGGTGGTTCGCAGTTCCCTGCTTACTTACCGGAAGGCATGGCGAGGTGTCGGACGCCTCAGTCGAGCAGGCGCATCTGAACGTGTTCGCGGGAGGGAATGCGCAGCGCCTGGCCCGGCTCGAGTTCCAGCGGAAAGAAGATGTCGTTGTAGTCGCAGATGATCCACCAGAGCCGGGCATCGCCCAGATAGCGGTGCGCGAGCAGATCCAGACGGTCGCCTTCGACCAAGGTGTGCAGGCGGTCGTCGTGTCTGGGGGTAGTGTCGATGCGCTGGCGCACGCCGAGGGAGGTGCCGTCACTGTCCCGGTAGAGAACGCAGCGGGCGTAGCGGGAATCGCGACCGATCATGAGCGCACCTCCGACCAGTTGATGGAACGGTCCACGTATTCCTCGAGGACGATGTCCACCTCGGCCCGCTGCGGCAGCAGGTTGTCCCGGTCGAACAGGCCGAAGAACCGCGCCTTAACCTGCCGGACGATACAGGTCACGCCGGGATAGAGATCGCCGAAAATGAGCAGCACACGATGCGGCGCGTTCTTGAGCATGGTTCCGGCGTGCTCCGGATATTGCAGAGAGCGGAGCCAGTCGACCTTCTGCTTCACCGGCCCTTTGAACAGCTCGACCTTGAAGGCGATCCGGCGCGGTTCCCCAGCGACGTACTGGTAGCGCGGATGGCTCATACCGGGAATTTTGATCGTCGCGTAGTCGGTCGACTTCTCGTCGCTGATGGAGTTGGGGTTGTACTGGAATTCGAGCCGCTCCCCCGTGTCGGCGTCCACCAGATATCCCTTGATGGGCTGTTGATCCCAGGCCATCCTTACACCTCGACAATCTTGATGATCGGCTTGCCCAGTTGTCCGGCCCGGTCCAGTTCCCGCTGCATGCCGCTGGAAATACCGTTGCCGGTGAACGCCCACACCTCGTCGCAGCATTCCATGTAGGCCAGGCCGCAGGCGATGCCCGTCTCCCGTTGTTCGGGAACGCTGTCGTCGGTGAAGGTCGGATACAGCAGGTGTGGCGCGAACGGCGCGTGACCGCTTCTCATGACCCAACGGCAAAGCGCTTCGGCGACCTTGACGTTTCGAGCTATGTCGCCCGCGAACGGGCTGCAGACAAAGATGCGTTTCATCGGTCCTCTCACAGGGTTTCGTAGTTTCTGATCTTCCGCTCCCGCAGGTCCTTGTAGACCGCCTCGGCCACCTTCCGACCATCGATGTTGGTGGTCACGCTCAATTCCACCGGGCGGTCGGCCAGGCCATCGAGGCGCGAGAGCAGGGATTCCAGCAGTTCGCGCACTCCCGGACCGGCTTCCTCTCCCCGCAATGGTGCCGCCGGAGCAGTGCGGGCCGGAGTAATCAAGCGTTCGGATGGCACCATCTCTGCTAGTCCTGATTGCAGGGGCTTCGTTATCGGAGTCGGCGCAGCGGTCATGGGCCGCTCGATCCCGCCCGGTGCCAGAGAGGCGTCTCCTCTTTCCATTGCCGGTTCCACTGCGAACGGCTGGATATAGCTCTTACTTACCGGCTCGACGGCCGCTGCGACGGTTTGCACTGTGCCGTTCATCGGTTGCGGAGTTGGCGCTACCGTGGCCATGACCGGCTGGAGCATCAGCATGGCGCTCAGGGCCTTGGGCACCAGGCGTTCGTCCAGACGCGGCACGAGACTCAGTACGCTTTCGATGATGCGTTGCCCAATCGATTCGGTGGGCTGCGTCGTCTTGAGCGGTTGACGTTGCTCGGCCACCAGCGGAACCGGGGCCTGGACTCCCAGCAAAGCGCGAGTGGAGGTGAGTAAACCGTTGGCGATCCCGGCGCTGCGATCCTTGATCGCCTGAATGCCCGCGCTCGCGCCGCTGGAAAGCCGCTGCCAGAGGGATTGCCCCTCGGCCCCGGCGCTGGCAAAGATTCGACCGACAGCGCCGGGCACGGCCGACAGCGTGGCAACGATCCGGTCGCGGACATTGACGGCTCCCGTGGCCAGAGCGTCCCAGGCATTGACCTGAGACGGCTTGAGCGCCAGGTCAGGCGTGCCGCCAAGCAGGGACTGTTTAAGACCGCCCAAGATGGCACCGGCCTTGGTAGCGACGGTTTGAGCTCCGGAGGTCAACCCATCCCAGAGTTTTCCAGCCATGCGGAAGGGAACCGAGGCGGCGTCCATAAGGTTGCCGCCCGCCGATTTAATCTGTTGCCAGGCTCCTGCAGCGATCGAGAGAATCCCGCGAGCGGCGAAGCCGAACACTTTCGCGGGCAGCGACTGACTAAGGCTCATGCCGTCGGCGAGGGTCTTGAGCAGCGCGGAACCGGAGGCGGTCAGGTTGGCGAGCGGTCCCTCGCGGGCGTCGGAGAACGGCAGCAGATTGCGCAGCTTGCCCAGGGCGTTCTTGAGCATGGTGAAGGGATAGGTCACCGCCGACCAGATCCCTTCGCCCAGGGTGATCAGCAGCTTTTTGCCCGCCTCGAAAAAGGTCGTGTCCCCGGCGAAGAAGGAGCGCACGGTGGCAAACAGATCGCGCAGAGTGCTGATGATCGGCAGGTTCAGAATCGCCTGGCCGATCTGTCCGGCAGCGTCGGCCACCAGGCGGCCGATGGAGGTGAAAATGCCGGAAAAGAAATTCCAGACACCGACCACCACATCCCGCGCCCAGCGGAACGGGGTGGCAACAAAATCGTAGACCGCGCCGCCGATGGCCTTGAGACCGTCCAGCAGGGAAATGTCGCCGGTCAGCACCTGCCAGACCGCATAGACGATCTTTCCGGCGGCCACGAAGGCCTCGCCGATCATGCGCACGGGCAACAGGAACTTGTAGATAAACTTGGCCGCTCCGACCAGGGACCCGACGATGACCTTGCCGACCCAGACCACGCTGCGCACCACCACCGCCAGGGCTCGGACGATGAGCGACAGGTTCCAGGCCACGATCTTCAGCGCGAATGCCAACCCCTGAAGAAGCACACCGGCGACGGTGCCGATAACCGTGCCGAAGGTGCGCCAGGACGAGCCGTCGGTGGCGCTGGCGGCCACGCCGAAGATCTCCACCACCGAAAAGACCGCGCTGGCCAGCGCCGCATAGGCGCTCATCAGGGTGCGGACGGTCGGTTCGAGGATGGCGCGGATGCGACCAAAGGCATGGGAAAAAGCGCCCCACAATCCGGCCAGTGCCTCACGAACGCGGTAATAGGCTTTGAAGACGGTGACCACGAAGCCCAGCAGACCGGCGGATTGGAGCTTCTGGGCCAGTTCGGCCGACATCTGTCCGACACCGCCGCTGAGCGAGCCCACAAGCTCCCTGATCCCCCGGAAGACCAGCGAGACCTTGTTCCAGGCCCCGGTGATGACGTCCTGGATGCCGCCGAAGTTGGTTTCCCAGGCGCGTTTGAGCAAATAAACCGAGAGGATCACGCCAGCAATAATCGCGGTAACTGGCAGAAAATAGGTCGCGACCGCCGAACCCACCCCGGCCAGCGCGGCGCTGATGGCCACGAACCCGGCCTTGATAGCGGGAAGCATGAGTCCCACCATCCCCACGGCGGCGGTGACGGCTCCGGCCACGACCAGAATGGTGCCGAGGGCCATGGATAGTCCCAGGATCGCCCGGGTCACGCCCGGCATCGATTTGGCCATGCGCTGCAGGAAGAGAATAACGCGGGAGACGCCGTTGATGACCGGTGTCACCACCGGCAGCAAGGTGCGCCCCAGAATTTCGCTGAGGTTGGCCATCTGCTGGCGCAGGAGCAGGAACCGGGCTCCGATGTCCTGGTTCATGGCGTCGGCCATCTGTTCGGTGACCGCCGTGCCGGTCTTCATGGCTCGGCCCACCGACTGGATATTGCCTTCGAGGGAATTCACTCCCGCCGACATCTGCAACAGGAATTTAACCGCCTCGTCGGAGCCGAAAGCTTTTTTCAGTTTCACCTGCGCGGCGGCGTTGGAAAGATCGGGAAACTGGCGCTTGATCTCCTGCAGGATGGGAACCACGCCCTTGAGGCGGCCGCTGGCGTCGGTGAAGGACAGGCCGAGTTCATCACCCGCCTCGGCGGCCTTCATGATGAACGCCTTGTACAGCGTGCCCGCCTCGGAACCGGGCATAGTGGTTTGAAGCTGACCAAGCACGGCGAGCTGCTCGTTTAGAGGGATGTTGCTCGCCGCCGCGACCGCACCGATGTTTTTGATAGCGTCCGCCATCTGAGTGCCATTGGTCTTGAACGAGGCCACGGTCTGCGCCATGGCCCCGGAAAAGGCGGTCGCCCATTCCATGTCGGTCATGTCGGCCATGATGGGTTTGAAAATCCCGTAGGCCGTGGTGAAGGTGCCCACCATCTCCTGGGTGGTGGCCTTGGTTGCCTTTGCGGTCATGGCGGCCATGGAAGTGAAAACACCCACGGCCCCGTCGCTCAGGTTGGACAGGGCCGATTTCACGTCGTAGGTGGCGGCCACAAAGGCGGCCTTATCGGCACCGGACCATTGGTTGGTGAAGGATTCGGCGGCATCTTCGATGGCCCGGAGGTCCTGCACGCCGAGGGACGCCAGCTCGCCCAGTGCCTTTTGAGTCGCGGCGGTGGAGGCGAACAGGGCGGCGGGTACTGCCATCAGGGCCAGTCCCGCCCCCAGCATCATGGTCCCTTGCTGGATGCGGTCCAGGTTGCGGGTCATCCGCTCGCTGGCATCCGCCACGGTGGAATCGAGGTCCATCATGGAACCACGGACGCGCTGCGCGTTCTGCGAAAACGCATCCTTCATCGATACCACTATGCCCAGTCCGAGATCACCGTTCATTTATGCCGTTCCGTTTGCTCTCGTTCAAAATCAAGCTGCCGCTCAAGAGCCTCGACGAACTGTCGCCGGACCCTGAGCGGCAGTGAGCGGGTTTCCGAATAGCCCCAGTGCAGTCCGCCGTAAGCGAGAAAAAAAACGTCGCTTACAAGCGAACTCCGGGGAACAAAAAAGCCGGTTCCGCCTCCAGGCGGGTACGGATACGGGTGCCGCAGCCGTCGCATTCCATCTCGACCGAGGTGTCGATTCCGGCGTCCACCCGCGACATCTCCTGGCGCAGGGTGCTGCGGTCGCGCATCGACATTTCCGCCAGGCTTTTCTTGGTGGGTGCCTTGCCGTCGATGTCGAGAATCCGGATCAGCATGGCCGAAGTGATATTCGGCTCACGCAGGCTGGCCAGGCGTTTTTCCTTGTTGCCATCGAGATAGCCGAAACGAACAGCTTTCTTCGAGCCGGGCAGTTTGAATTCGAACTCCCGCTGTTCCCCGTAAGGCGTGACCTTCAGCTCTTCGAGGTTGACGGTCACGTAGTTGGTCATGCGGCAGGCGGTGTTGGGGCAGCTCAGCTCCAGCTCCACCTCGTCACCGAGAGAGATCTGACGCAGGCGGACCAGGGCAAAAAGACGGTCTCCCGACAACAGGTTCATCACCTCGCCGATATCCGGATCGGTCTTGTCGCCTAGCTTCACGAAACAGTTGCGAAGCACCTGATTGATCGCCTCTCCGGAACGGATCAGGCGCTGGTTGGTCAGTAATTCTTCTTCGGCACCGGTCATCTCCCGGAGCTCAAGTTCAATGCCGCTTGGCAGTTCAAAGCTGTACATGGTTGATCCTCCGGTTTAGGTCCAGTACTGGAAGCAGATGGTCAGCTTCTCGATGGTGTTTTCGGTGTTGCCACCTTCAAGTTCATCGTATTCAAGCGCCTTGACCCAGGCTCCATGCAGGGTCCAGCGGCGGGTCTCGTTACCGGTACGGTCGTAACGGACAACGTCGATATCGCGCATGTAGTCGGCCGGAAGGCCGCCGGTGACGGCATTCACGTCCACCTGTTTCTTGATCCATTCCCGGGCAGCCTCGTCGGAGCCGTCCTGCAGGTTTCCTTTCTCGAGGGTGATATCCTCGAACTTGACCCGGCCAGCCACCTTCTGATCGAACATCGAACCGGCCGGGGCGAAGGCCACTTCCTCGAATTCCGTTTTGGGCTCCTGTCCCTTGTGGAACAGGGCCACGTCGAAGCCGTTTACCTCGATGGCGAACTGCCAGTTCTGGTAAAGGCTCTTGGGCATATTTCCGCTTCTCATAGCCTTGTTCTCCCGTTAGATGATTTCTTTGAAGTCCGCGCCGGTGCTGGTCAGGATGAAGTTCAACTCAATGAACTCCGCCGTCTTGGTCGGCTTGACGAACACGCGGGCCACCATTTCGTTGCGGTCGATGACTGCCGGAGTGTTGGTCTCCTCGTCGCATTGGAAGGCGAAGTCGTAGAGACCACCCTTGTCCTTGATGTCCTGCAGGAATGGGTTGATCAGACGGCCGAGGGCACGCCAGGTCTGGGGATGGTTCGGCTCGAACACCACGAAGCGGGAGGATTCCGAGATGGCTTCCTCCATGAACATCATCAAACGGCGGACGTTGATGCGGTCCACGGCCGAGGGCTGGCTCTGCAGCGTCTTCTGCCCCCAGATGTTAATGCCGGTGTCGGGGAACACTGCAATCACGTTGACCCCCTCCGGATAGAGCACATCGCGTTCGCCTCGGCTGGTCTTGTAGGCCAGGGACAGCGTGTTGAAGATGCGGCCACGGTCGATACCGGCGGGCGCGTTCCAGACGTTGGTCTTCTGGTCGCTGCGGGCGATGCATCCCGCCACCGCGCCGCAGGGCGGCACCAGCTTCTTGCGCGAGTTCACCGGATCGCTGATCTCCAACCAGGGGTAATAGAGCGCCGCGTAGGAGGAGTTGAAGGCCGCGTGGCTGTACATCCCTTGTCCCTCGCGGAAGTCGACCGCTTCGAGCGGCTCCAGATGCATGGGCGTGTCGGCCATGAACAGCAGGTCCTTGCGCCCTTCGGCATAGGCGATTCCGGCGTTGATGACCGGCACCGTGGTGACGCCGGGGACCATCAGCAGGTTCAGTGCGTCGATCTCGTCAAAGCCATAGAGGCCGGTATGTTGCGAGGGATCGCCGATGAAATCGGCATCGGCCAGGTCGGTCAGCCCGTTGTCACCGCCGGTGAGTGTGAACACGCCCAATGCCGGACGGTCGCCGGGCGTTCCCGACACGGCTGCCAGATCCTGGACCAGGATGAAATCCGAGCGGTCGTTGATCGCCAGCTCCACATGGTTGGGCAGCGTCTCGTCCATGCTCAGGTCCTTGAACACCTCGACCACATCGCCTTTGTGCCGGACCACCAGGTTGAAATGGTTGGCCGGATCGAGAGAGCCGTCCTCGATGGAGACGGAGAGCCGGTCGCCCCATACGCCTTCGTTCACGGCTTCGATTCGCAGGGCGTCGGCGGGCGTGGCCTCCCGGTTCTGCAGGACGATGAAAGACTTGAGCGCTGTCAGCGTGTCCCGGTCGGTGGGATCGGTGAGATGGGCAATGCGGATGACATAGAGGACCGAGCCGCCGTTGTCGAAAAACGCCCGGGCGGCGTAGGCCAGATAGCTCTCATTGATGTAGGAGCCGAAACGGTTGATGAACTGCTCCCAGCTCGTCACCAGCACGGGCTTGTTGATGGGGCCTTTCTCGGCCACCCCGACCATGGCGGCCGACGAGGTCGAGATCTGCTTCACATAGAAACTGAAATCCGTTTCCCGGGTGTAAATCCCGGGCGATAGATAGGTCGGCATGGTTATTTCCTCCGCTTGCTGGTGGTCTTGGCCTCATCGGTTCCGGCGTCCTCGGTCGCAGTAGGCGTTTCCGGTTCCGGTGCCGCGCCGCCGGTCAGGTCGGTGATGCGCACCAGGCCGCGTTTTCCGGCGGTCTTGATCTCGGCTGAGAGATCCTTGCGGGCGATGCTCTTGCGTTCTCGCGGCCCGAGGTGGAGGGTTCCCTGGCCGGAGAGGTTGAACGTCAGGGGTTGGAACTGCAGGTTTCTGATCTCGATCACGGTTGTTCTCCTTTACGGTTGAATGGTTCGTTGCTCTGTCACGTCGCCGTGAAACTGGAAGGTCCGATCCCGGATCAGCCGACCGTCTCGCAGGTCGCCGTCGTACACCGGGCAGGATTCGATGCGGATGCGTCCGGAGCTCTGCCGGAGGTTGGAGAGATTCACCCGGGCCAGGCCGCCCAGAGGAACCAGTTCCGTGAGGTTCAGGCTGCCCTGGTCGGCGATGGCGATCTCCGGGTGAAGCTGGAGGAACCGCGAAACCGACTCGTGAAAACCGAGCAGTTCGGCCTCCCGGTCCACGGTCACCACCAGATCGAAATCGAGGTGATAGAGCCGGGGAAATCGGCACTCCTCGAAACTCAGCTCCGCGACATTCTTCTCGAACAGGCGGCTCTGGCTGCGGCGGAAACGATCTTCCGTCAGCTTCGGCCCCTGGAGGATGACGCTGGGGGTGCGCTGGACCTCGAACAGGTCATCCGGGAACACCAGCACGGTGTCCGGGTGGATGGCCTGCTTGGCCAGGCGGATCAGGGTTTCTGTGACGGTCTGTATCGTGCTCAAAGGACGCCTCCGTTTTCTGCCTGGTTACTTACCGGAAGCGCTGGCGATGTGTCGGAGGCTCAAAGCGCGGAGCGGATCGCCTCGCGATAGTTCTGGAGGATCTGCTCGCGGTACTTCTCCATCACCGGATGCAGAAAGGGTCTGGCGGGGATGATGATGGTCGCGCCGTTCGGATGTTTGATGGTGGCCCCGTACTCCATGACGGCACCGATGTTCACCATGTCTTCCCCATCCTTGTTGACGGTGCCGCGCAGCAGGCCGACGAACGCCTTGTCGGCCATGATCTTCTGGGTGATGGCGTTGACGAGAAAGCCGGTGTCGATGAGCGCCTTGCTGGAACCTTTGCGCTCGATGGTGCTCTCGGCGAGTTTCACGAAGGCTTGTCCGCCCGGGGCCTGGGAGCGAATCCCCCGCTGGATCTCGCGCACCAGAAAAAGAGCGTTGCGGATCGTGGCCTGACGCAGGGCCGTGGCCAGGCGCGGCCCCATGCCGGTGGTCAGCTTGGCGCGGGCCTTGTCCCAGTCACCGGTCCGCCTAACGCCCATTGAGTTTCACCAGTTGCAGGTTTTTGTGGGTGACGGTGCCGAAGAAGTGTTCTTCTTCCACACTCTGTATGCGATAGGTTTCCCTACCGGTGGCCAGGCGGTCTTCACCCTGGACGTCGGCATCGGGAAGGACGCAGGCGAGCGCGTCGATTTTGCCGCTCAGCTCCTCCGGCGGGGTTTCGTTCAGTTCAAGGGGGATGAGTGAGACTTCCGCGTATTCTGCGTCGTCGGTGCCGTAGAGCCGGTCGCCGGGGACTACGCGCAGGATGCGTGCGGTCTGACCCGAGGAGAGGATCAGCCGGGCGACGTCGGCCACGGCTTCTGCGCGTTCCCGGTCATTCAACAACATCGAGGTCGATCCCTTGTTCGTAGATGACCGGCGTGAGGCCGCCCGGAGTCAGGATGTAGGCTTCCCGGTCGAGCTGGGTGGCCGGGCGCAACTCGGTGAGCCGCTGGCGGTAGTCCGCGAGCAGATCGGCCTCGAGCTTGGCCCAATGGCCAGGCTGGCCGGTTTTGTCCACCCGCTTGTCGCCGCTGGAAAAAGAAAAGGCGTTGGCGGTGGCCGACCGCATGACCTGGCAGGCGTGGATCTGTGCCATGATCACCAAGAGCTCCCGAACCTCTCCGGAGGGATCGGGGATGATCTCTCCGGCCGTTACCGTCAGCGTTTGGTCAAGATCGCGGCCGACTCGAAAAACGGCCTTCCGGACGCATCTATCCAGAGTCTGGTCCTCGAAGAGAGATGCGCCCGGATCGGAAAGATCGAGCCGCAGGTCGGCGATCAGATCACTCAGCAGCACCTTGCATGCCCTCCAGACGGCTCTTGAGCGCGTCGATCACCGTGCGGCGTTTTTCGGTTTCCATGTAGCCCTTGAGGGTCTCGGGATTGGCCTCCTCGTTGACCTTGGAGATGGCGTCGGTGGCGGAGAGCTTACTCAGGTCCACCGGTTCCGCGTCCTGGTCGGGCTCGGGACTCACGACCGGTTCCTGCTTCGGTTTGTCGGCCATGGCCAGGCGGCCGTTCTTGAGCGCCGCCTGGATCTGCTTGGTGAGGCGTTCCACCTCGACCACCTGGCCGGGCTTGAGTTTCAACCCGGCGTCGGGGATCACCAGAACGCCGGGACGGATGTTCTTGATTCGATTCATCTCACGTCACCTCCTAAGATTACGGAACCAGTTTGACCTTGGCCATGATGTCGGGGCGGGTAATGCCCTGACCGATCTCGGACCACACCAACCAGCCGGTCTTGAAGCGGGTCTTCTGGTCGATGGACTCCGTCTTCAGGTTCTCGCGAACCGGCATCTTTCCGACCTCTTCATCCGGGACGATGATGATCTCGTCCAACGGCATGGAGGCGGTCAGCAGAATGCCGCCGGTGCCGTAGTTTTTGATGACACCCTTCTGACGCAGCTCGAGCTTGGTCTGGGGATCGAGATTCCAGCCGCGCATGTCGTTGAACCGGCGGCCGCGCATGACGATGTACTTCACCGAAAGCTCCAGGTCCTCGATGATCGAGATGGCCTCGTTCAGCGCCTCTTCGGTGAGCACGTCACCGGTGACCTCGATGATGTTGGACGCCGGGATGGCCGAGGACAACACCGAGATGGTACGGCGGTCCATCTCCTTGCGGATGGCGTCGGCGGCGCTGGTCTGGATGTCCATCAGCGTGCCGATGTTGCCATTCTTGAGGACGGAAACATCCACCATCGGATTGGAGTGGATACGGTTGGTGGGGAACTCGACCTCGTCCTTGCCCACCTCCTGCTCCTGGGCGTCGCCATCCTTGCTGATCCAGTGGGCCTTGACGGTCGGTTTCTTCTGGTAGACCGGGCGTTCGCCCTTGGGCAGCGTGTGCTTGGTGAGCAACAGCGAGGAGATCTCCTTGCGCTTGATCTCCTGTTCGATAGGCGCGGCAATGGCGGCGGCCAATGCCCGCATGCCTTCCGGCGACTCGAGAGCCTCGCTCATGAGCCGCGCCATGGTTTCCATGTATTCCTGGGAATGAATCTTCAACTGATTGGTTTTCATGTGCGTTGGCTCCTTGGGTTAGACGAACAGACGGAATTTGAGAACGCCGCTCTGTACGGAGATGGCGTGGGCGACCAGGCGTTCTCCCGCTGCGATACCGTTGGTCAGTCGGCCGTTGGCGGAGACTTTCAGGTCATCCCCGGCGGCGATAGTCCCTTCGAAGACGTCGGTCTCGTAAACGCCGCCGTCGCAGTAGATGCCGGGCATCTCTCCACCGGCGTAGTCCTTGATCAGGATGCCGAAGGAGCGCTTGGTGGGATCGGTGTTGACGGCGAACAGGTCGTTGCCGACTACGCGGACCATCTGACCGAGCTGCCCGTCGCCCTGGATGTGGCCATCGCCGTAGGCGAGGCTGCGGTGACACGGATTAATGAATGACATGGTGTTTCCTCCTTATGCGTTGTGTTCCGAGTGTTCGGGAGAGTCCTCGCCGACACGGTTGCGGTAAGCGGCCATGAACCCGTCGCGCAGACGATCCTCGAGCGACACCTTGCGGTCATCCACATCGTGGGGACGGACACCAGCGTCACTGCGCAGCGGGGTTTCCGTCGACGCCTTGGCGGCGGGCTTGCCGCCCTGGTCGCTGTCGGCGGGTTTCTCTTCCTTGTCCTTGTCCGCTTTGGCCGATTTGGGCAGGCGTTCGTAAGCGGCCTCGGTGGCGGCGAAGGCTTCGTCGGACAGTTCGGCCAGGCGTTTCAGCTCGGCTTCCCGGTCCTCATCGGAAGCAAAGGAGAGCCCTTGCTTCTCCAGCCGGATGAGCAGCTTCTTGGCCCGGGAGCGGCAGGCGGCCGCCTTTTGTTCGGCTTCCAGTTCCTGGACGCGTTTCTGCAGCTCGGCGACCTGGGCCTTGAGCTGCCGGTTTTCCTTTTCCAGGTCGGTAACGCGAGCGGGATCGCCTTCCTGCTGGGCGGGTTTCTTCTTGGCCGCTTCGACGGCCGGTTCATCGGTAGGTTTGGTTTTGTCTTCCATCGTGGAATCTCCTTCGGGTTGGGATTGGTCGGGCTGGCTCTGAAGGGACGCCACCTGCAGAATCCTGGCGTTCTCGTCCGCGCCCTTGCGGTCGAGCAGTCCCAGTCCGGTGAAAGTGACGCCGTGCAGAATCTCGAAAACGGGTTGGCCATTGAAATCACGGCCCTTGAATTTACGCAGGTGGGTGCAGTAGTCGGCCTTGTTCTGGAAGCGCTTGTGGCAGACCGAGCATTCGCCCTCCTGGTAGTCGCACTCCATGGAGACCTGGGAGATGATCCCGCGCTTCATCAGCTTGTAAGCCAGCCGGGCGGCCGGGGTGTCGTGGACGTACAGCTCACCGACGCATTCCACGCGGCCGCCGTTGTCGTCCTCCAGGTAGTCGGCGGCGACGATGCCGCCCACGATGTCGTTGAACTCCTGTGAATGCTGCAGATCGACCTTCTTGTTCACGGCCGTCATATGCCGACCGGACAACTCCTCGGCGGTGAAGTGATCGCCGTTCTTGTTGGTGCCGGTGCGGCAGAGCACGAAGCTGAATTGGGGGTCGCCCGCCGAGCCGACATCCATGGCCTCGGTCGTGAGGCGTTCGCCTTCGCCCAGCCGGATATCCACGGGGATGCTGGTGTGGAAGTTCGCGGCGGCGGCCATCGGAACGGGTTTCTCCTCCCGCTCGGCGCTGGCCTTGGCCCCGGGGGCGCAGACGAACAGACGCTCCTTGGCGTTTGAAGCCTCGCCGTGCTTGGAGGTGATGGCGTAGTGGTGATCCTTGGACTTCATCCGGCTCTGTTTGCCGAAGGAGCCGATGATCCGCTTCATCTCCTGCTCGTTGGGATAGGCGTGATCGCGGTAGGAGATCAGCCAGTGCGGGATGTGCTTGGCGTTGCCGAGAAAGGTCTGGAAGAACTCGCTGGCGTTGGCCTTGGTGACGGTCTTGTGGTCGGTCTCGTAATATTTGACCTTGGTGTCGGCCTTGATTTCGAGCCCTTCCCAATAGGTCATGAGCCCCTCCACGAAGTGGTAGGCCCGCTCGTAGTTGGTGGTCGAAAACTCGGTGGCGTAGGGCGGATCGAAGTAGGCCAGATCCGCCTTGGCTTTCGGCAGCAGGTCGTTGATGTCCTGCCGGTATGCCTTGTTCTCCTTGTCGTTGTCGAAGACCAGGGCGTTGATACGCTGCAGGTTCTTGCGCAGTCGATCCTTGAATTCGTCGGGGGTGTCCTGACGGCGGCCATAATCGGTGGACGACGAGAAGTGGCCGAAGCCGCCCTTGCCGCTCATGCAGGTCTTGCCGAGGCCGAACAGGGCGATGTCTTTCTTGAAGCCGGAGAGCTTGTCGCAGTTGGCGCGGATGGTGTCGATCAGCGCGTGGACGCCCTTGGCGAAGAAGATGCCTTTGAAGTTGTCCTGAACAAAGCTGCCCGCCTTGGCGTTGTCGGCCAGGAGCGCCTCGATCTCGTCCTCGCTCAGGCGAACCGAGTTGTTCTCGATGATCGCCTTGGCGGCATGGTGGCAGTAGCGGAGCCGGTCGTTGGCGATGACCTGGAGGCCCTTGGTCTTGTACATGTAGGCCACGACCGCAGACCCCGAAAAGGCATCCAGCACCGTGCCAGTGCCTTCCGGGGTATGCTTCCAGATCCAGTCGACGAGCTTCTGCTTACTGCCGATGTAGTTGGTGATGTATTTGGGG
The DNA here is from genome assembly GCF_000176915.2 of Pseudodesulfovibrio aespoeensis Aspo-2. NCBI lineage: Bacteria > Pseudomonadati > Thermodesulfobacteriota > Desulfovibrionia > Desulfovibrionales > Desulfovibrionaceae > Pseudodesulfovibrio > Pseudodesulfovibrio aespoeensis. The sequence continues at coordinate 1,788,465 of NC_014844.1, read as the reverse complement.
CGTTTCTCGGGAGGGAGCTCTTCAGGAGCGGACTGTTCGGCGGCTTCGGACCCGAGCACATCGGGATCGAGAGTCAGCGCCGCATCGGCCTCCAGTAGAAACGCCAGCCTTTCCAGGTCTGTGGCGAACAGTTCCATCAACGTCTCCGGTCAGTTTGCTGTGCTCTCCGCGACCTGCGGGGAGCGTTCAGCGGTTACTTACCGGAAGCGTCGGCGATGTGTCGGAGGGTGACGGTGAATTTCAGCGGTCGGGGTTCAGCCGGGAATTTCCTCGAAGTTTCCGAGATTTGGCTTGAAAATATGCCTGTCATTCGTTATTTTATGTTATTATTTGTTGCTAAGAATTCAGATGAGCGGTGACTAACATGGAATCACAAGACAAATGGCTGACCATCGAGGAGCTTTCCGGCTATCTGAAAATGAGCCGCAGCAAGCTCTATCAGATGGCCCAAAAAGGCGAGCTGCCCGGTTCCAAGATCGGAACCCAGTGGAGGTTTGACCGGGACGAGATTGACGTCTGGGTTAAAAGTAAGAAATTTAAGGAATTTCAATGACTAAAATAACTGACGACACCTCACAGGTTGAGAATTCGGGATTTTATATCCAATGGCATTTTCTGGAATCATGCAACTTGAGGTGTCGGCATTGCTACCAAGAAGATTATAAGGCTCAACCTGTGCCTGTTGCCCAGCTTGATGCAATATATGCTGAATTATCGAAGGCCATTTCAACATGGAAAAAAAATGGAAGGATTTCACTTACAGGAGGTGAGCCCTTTCTTGAATTTGAAAAGCTATTGCATCTCCTTAATAAGATCGAGAAGGATAAGGCTTTCTACTGGGCTGGGATCTTATCAAATGGAACTCTCATAGATGACAAGAAAATTGCCAAGCTCACAAAATTTAAGAAGCTGAAAGAGGTGCAGATCTCCATTGATGGTGGAACTGAACAGGTTCACGACCTTATGAGGGGGAAAGGGAGTTTCAGCAAAGCAATTAATGGTCTAGAAAAACTTATCTTGGTCGGCATTCCCACTGCCGTAATGTTCACTCTGAATCAAGAAAATGCAGGATCTGTAGCGGACATCATTGATCTGGCAGACAGAATGGGGATAGATGCGTTAACAATTGAGCGCTACACTCCCTTAGGGAATTCTGATTCTGATCAATTGAAGCTGTCCGCAGACAGATTAAAAGAAATTTATGAGCAGATTAAGCAGAAGAAAAAACAGATCGAGAGCAGCGGGAGAAAACTTAAGATCAGAACATCTCGACCGTTGTGGCATCTGATTGATGAATCTCTCGGAGGATTCTGCCCAGTCGGTTATTCAAGTTTATGCATTATGCATGATGGAACGGCATATCCTTGCAGGCGGCTACCTATCCCCATAGGCAACGTACTTAACGATGGTATTTTTAAGATTTGGTACAAGTCAGATATTCTGTGGAATATAAGACGAAAAAATCGAATGACATCCTCATGTGGCACATGTGAAGACTTGGGCCGCTGCGGAGGTTGCAGGGCTGCTGCTTATGCAGAGAACGGGGATTATTTAGCGCAAGATCCATTATGCTGGAAATATAAAACAGGAGAATCACAATGAACCTTGATGACATAATGCACAAATTCTTTATTCTCTCCGATGACTATATGTTGCACCGGGGTAATGATGGAGAAAAGGACTTTTTCCTTTTTAATGTTTCAACAGGGAAAATATTCAAGCTCAACGAAACGTCCTTTACCATTCTGGAAAGTTTCTCCGAGAACGTATCCTTCTCTGCCGTCGTAGACAACCTGACAAAAAAGTTCTCGGTTGAGAAAGGCATCTTAATCAATGATCTTTCTGGTCTTATGGAAAAATGGACAGAGAGTGGCGTTCTTGTTGAAAATGAGTAAGCAGCAGTTTACAGGGTTGGTAGAGCCTAATGGTTAGGTTCGCCTTTGTAAAACATCCTAATGCAAGGAGGTTATAATGGTCACTTATGAAGAACCCGTGTTTGAAGAGCTCGATGGCATGACTTTTCCCGAAGAGATTTGGGCTGAGTTCTGTCAGGGTAAGTGGTGTTTTGGTTGCACTAACTGTAACTGCAACTAAAACCAACAACAACCAGCCTCCTTGCACAAGGAGGCTGGTTGTTAACATTTAAGGATATGCAATGCTTTTATTTGATTCCCATGTTCATATAGGCGTAGCGAAAATTAAAAATATTGAAGAAGGGCACAGCTCGCTTCCGGCCTACAATAATGCTACAGCCAATACTTTTAGCAACTACCTTAGGGTCAGTAGTGCGAAGGGAGTTACAAAGTGCCTTGCATTCCCATTCCCTTTTAACGAAGTAAAAAGGGAATCAGCCAATAAGTATATACTCGAATGTGCACAAAAGGAACCGACATTAATTTTACCATTGTTGTTGCCTGATGACATAAGAAGTATAGAGGCCAACATTACCAACATATATGGGATAAAGGAACACTTCTACCTCGAAATCTCCAATGACGTAATGTTTCCCATTTATGATCTCCTTCGGAAAACAGGGAAAGTTTTACTTATTCATGCCCATAGGAACGAATGGCGAAAAAAGATATCTGAAATTTCATCTAACTTTCCAGAGCTTAAGGTGATCATAGCCCATTGTGCACGGAAACAACCATTCTCAGATGAAGGCTTAGTTGACAATGTTAAAGATATTCTCGCAGCAAGCAAGAATCGGAGCAATCTCTACTTTGAGACGTCTACAATCAGAACGAACGGAGCAAGTCTTGCGGAGTTAATAAATCTCGTGGGAGATGAGCATGTTCTTTGGGGATCGGATTTCCCGTTTTACAAAGACAAGGATGAAGATGTTTACAAACTCGAGTGTGAATTCATCTCATCTTCCAAACTCTCAGACGACTCAAGAAAGAAGATCCTTAGTGAAAATTTTCGGCATCTTTTTCAGGCAGATAACATTTGGATACGACGCGCATGTGACCATGACTCCGACACTCTCATTAACATGCTCGAAGGCATATCAGAGCCTGAAAGGAAATTGCTTGCCATAAGTGCGAAGTCATCGTTCTTAAAGCAGATGCTCCGCAAGCCAAAACACGTTTTTGTAGCAGAGAACAGCAAAGGACAGATCCTTGGATTCCTGAGAAAAAGTGACAGGCCAGAGAATGGTGCTCTCATTGAAGAAGTCTACGTGCCAGCCAATTCCCGTGGCAGTGGAATCGGACGACTACTGATTGAGTCGGTCACAAAGGCCTTGAGTTATGCTGAAATGAAAACGTACTCGTCCAATGACCCGATGGTCAATATTGCAAAAAAGTTAGGCTTCACGCCAACGTTCACTCCTAAAAAGACGATGATAAACTGGAGATTGGGGTGAAAAACGAATCATTCATATCCGGCATGGTCACAGACATTAAATGTTTGGGGAAGATAACTTTTATAACAGTTTCTCATGGGGCCGAAACATTCAATATTGTCGCGACACACGGCCAAGCAGTTGGCTATGATAAGCTTAAAAACTTAAAAATAAACGACTACATAACAATAAATACAAATCAGCAAAATGGTGAGATTCATGCCAAAGAATTAGTTGGCGCAGAGAAAAGCAACAAGGGCGTTATTCCTGAATCAGCAAATGCAAAAAACTATGCGATATTGCTGAATCAAATAAGAAACTATTTTTATGACAACAACTTTTTTGAAGTCAGGTTGCCCAGCATCCATCCCGGCAATAATAAAGGTGATATTTTTGAGATTGACTTCTTTGGAAAGAAAGCCCGGTTGTCATCCAGCAATGCTTTATATTCTACGGTAATGGCTGCCAATATGGGAAAAGTTTATTCTATACAGAGATGTTACAGGGCAGAACCATCAAAAACCTCCAAGCACCTTTCTGAATTTGACATGCTGGAAGTGTCATTTGTAGGCCATTGCTTTGAAGATCTGATTTGTGAATTATCGAAATTTATCTCAGACATTTTTAATAGAGTAAGTAAAATAATTCCTGATCAAATAAAGGCGTTGCCATTTGAAGACATACCTATCGTTTCATATGCCGATTTGAATTGCAAGTACGGCCTTCTAAATAAAGGACTTGGAAAGCATGAACGTGAAATTTCAAAAAACGGCCCTACTACGGTTATTCATTTTCCTTCGAAAATTTCTACTTGGTCTGCATTGCCAATTGACGACAAATACACTTATTCATTGAATTTTTTGGCACCTGGTGTGGGTGAAGTTGCAGAAGGATGCCTACGAGATACAAGAGAATCTTTTTTGCGCTGCAAGTTTGAAAAACTTGATTTGTGCGACCAACTAAATTGGTATGTAGACCTCAATCCATTGCCAAACATAAAGATCTTATCATTTGGACTCGGAATTGAGCGATTAGCAATGTGGCTTTTTGGCATAACAAATATCCGAGCCATTAATTGTTTTTATAGAGACAAAAACATTAGCGAGACCATGAAATATGGGAAATAAACTACCAAATTTATCCGTGTTAAAGGCTACTACTTCTTTGCGAGCTATGCTCAAGGAAATGTTGGCCAAAGAGTTAGAGTTACGACGAATTACCAAGACCGCCAGCCTGTTATTAATGTCTGGACTTTCACCCAGTAGTATACCCAAGTGGATTATTGATCGTTGCAAGAATGAACAGAATGAAGATGGGGGTTGGGTTGCTATCACAGACACTATCTGGAACGTCGTTTTCCTATCTCTTTATGATAAAAATACACATCAAGAGATTATTGATAATGGAATAAATTATCTGGAAGCAAACACGAACAAAAGTGGTTTATGGGGACGGTCTTCCAGGGATATGTCAAGGATTCCGGTATCGGGGCTTTTATTGGATATGATCCCCCAACTTCAAAAACAATGTTATTTGCAAAAATTAGAAGAGTTATGGAAATCAGAAATAAACTCGCTTACATACAAAGCTGCTTACACTTTAATGGCTTTCTCTTCCAGTGAATATGTTCCGCAGGACAGCAAAATAATAAGCGATACAGTCTCATGGCTTTCCATGAATCAAAGACAAGATGGAAGCTTTGCTCCTTGGAAAGAACACCCAGTCGCAAGCGATGTTTTTTGTACGTCGATCGCCATCTTGGGATTGTTGCGACATAAAGACATGGTCCCAGTTGATCTATTCAAAAACACACTTAAATGGCTGGAAGACAATCAATTGAAGAATGGGATATGGGCATTTCATGAAATTGAGGACGGTGCTTCTTGGGGCTTACATGCATTAAAAAGGCTCAATGAATACCTTGGAACTGTAAATGAATAAATCAATCCTTCTTGTTTATCCCGAACCCGATTTTGATAAAGACCATCGGTTTGGCTACTCACTGCAGCTTTTATACCTATCCTCTTCACTTAAGGATTTGGATTTTAAGGTAAAATTTGTTGACTATTCTGTTGAGAAATTTGACGAGCAAAAATTTCATGAAAGTATCGACAATATTGATTGTGTAATTGTTGAGCTTGATGCTTTTCCTTTAAAAAGATCCGCAAATGTATCCAACGGCTTCCAGATTGCTCAATTAACAAAAGAGTACAGAGATGAGGTTTTAACCGTTGCAATAGGAAAACATTGTACTCTTGTTAATGAATCTATTCCGGTCTTTGATCTCACGGTTTCCGGTGAGCCAGAAGTTGAACTTCCAAGAATCATTAATGGATTTCTCGCAGGAGGTGAAATAAAGAATAATTTTATCAGCCTGGGAACAATAGCTGATTTATCAAGAGTACCTTTTGCAGACAGGCAACTATTGGATGAGGAACAAATAAAGGGTAAGCGATTAAACAAAAAAGCACACTTAGCCCCTTCTGCATTACTGGAAACAAGTAGAGGCTGCCCTGGAAGCTGTTCTTTTTGCCAACGTAAAGGGTGGGACAAAAAGCTTAGGTTTTTCAGTGAAGAAAAGATTTACACTGATTTTCAGGAATTAATTTTCTCTGGGATAAATAATATCTGGATCACTGATGAAAACTTCACTGCGAACCTTGGACGAGCAAAAAAAATCTTGAACAAATTTGCCGAATTGAAGGGAACTCATAGCTTGAAAATTGCGATTAGTTCTTGGGCAAAAATCGACAAGGAGTTCATATCTGTAGCACAAAAAGCCGGGGTCTCAGTCATCAGCTTTGGCGTAGAATCCAAGAATAGAAGCATCTTAGACTATTATAAAAAAAGTATTGATTTTAAATTGTTGGATGAAATTTTAGAAGAAGCCGACCGAGTGGGTGTATTTACAATCGGTAATTTCATTGTAGGTGCACCTGATGACGATGAAGAGACGATTCAAGAATCACTTAATTATGCAATCCATAGTCGTTTTGATGATGTAAATGTTAAGTTGCTGGATTACATGATAGGCTCGGAACTATATGAAGGATTGCCGGACAAAGTGAAAGAAGGGAAAATTCACCTATTTTCTTGCTCTGAAAACGGGTTATCCAAGTATTCAAAAAGTGAACTCATGGCATTTAAGAGTGATTTCGTTTCAAAATTTCAAAAATTAAAAAGAATTAAAATGCTGCGTAAAATTAAGGATAACGGAACTCCTTATTTCCTGAGCAGTCAAATCCCCCAATAATCATGGCTTGTATATTTGCAGGGAATTATTCCGTGCAAGGTATGGAACACCATTAATACAAAACATCTAATGGCGACTTTCATGTTTGCAATCAAGTGGTTTTTGTAATTCATAGACTTTCCTCATTATGGTTTCAGCGATTACTTACCGGAAGGCTTTGAAATGTGTCGGAATGGCGTCTCAAATATTTTTCAGTTTGATATCACTCAACACAGGAAGGTTGGTGCACCTGCAGAATGGGTGTGCCGGTTGCCCCGGGAATTTATCAATTGGAAAGGTTTTACCATCGAGCGGACCACATACCGGACAGGTTCGCTCGTCCCCCATGGTCATCCACTCCAGCTTCTCAATTCCGACATGCTGGTGGAACTTGATTCGCCCCATGTTGTGTGCCCGCAACACCTCAGTCCGGGCGATCATTTCCATTCGGTACTGCGCCTTGCTGAAGACTTTTGTTCCGGCCTGTTTGAAAGAGTCTTTGTAAATGACAACCCGTCCGAGGTCCCGGACAATATCATCCGTTCCTTTTCCTTCTATTATTCCCTGCATGATGACGCGCTTTATTCCGTCGGCCAGTTCCCGGTTTACGTCACCGGCAAGCGTGAGGTTGTACTGCGTCATGAAGTCGAGGGCATTGGTGTCGACGATGGTGAACACCTTTGTGGCCAGCTTGTCGATGCTATCAGGCTTGAGGTCGGCATAGAAAGGCAGCGATGCGGATGTCAGCTCGGAAATACCCTGAGCGATGCCGCCCTTGAAAGCATCCTTGGTGCTTTTACGGAAGACAAGCGTCTGATCCCGTTTCAACTGGCGCAGAACATCGTCCAGCTCGCCCTGCAGTTTCTCCAGACCTTTCAATGCAGCCAGCTTGTTGTCCGGCAGGGAGCCGAGGGAGCGGTACTGGAGAATGGCGCGGGCGACCTCGTCTTCGGCCTGTTTCAGCGCCTGAGTGAGCTGGGCCGTGACCTGGTCGTTATAGCGGTTGCGGGCCGTCAGGCTTTTCAGGGTGGTGTCCTGGATGCGCTGCTTGAGGTCCGATGGCATCAGCGAGGCTCCCGGCGGTCGATGAAACGACAGGCCGGGGCGTCGAAGGTGCGCTCGCTGTTGTGGACCCGGCAGTGGTTGGTGTCAGCAATGAAGTGGCTGCACTCGTCGCACACGGCCGCATCGCCGGTGGACTCCAGATCGCCCGACCAGACCAAAGCCGCCTCCGCCGTGGGTTCATCGTCCTCGGCCGGAATCCCGAGCATCTTCCGGGCGCGAGGCACGCTGAGGATGCCGGAGACGACCATATCCACCACCGGCTTCACCTGCTTCTCGTCCATCAGGTCGATCTGCTTACGTTCGGTCTCGCGGTTGGCGGCCTCGATGTCCGGGTCCAGGTCCATCTTGAGTTGAAGGCTGGAGCGGCTGATGAGCTTGCGGTCGTAGAGTTCGATGAGGAGCTTCTTGAAATCGACCGCGTCGCTGGGGTCGAGGTCGTTGAAGATGAACTGGATGCTCTTGTCGCCATGGCCGTTCAGCTCCATCCAGTCATCGAACACCCAGTCGAGGAGCTTGCGTGCGGCCTGTTTGATCTCGCGGATCATGACCATCATCTTCTGCATGCTCACCGAGGCGGTGGCGAAATTAGGGCCATCGCCGGTCACCAGCGAGCGTGACAGACCCAGGGCCACCACGATGTCTTCCTTCACCTCCTTGACCTTGTCCTCGACGTTGAGGACCTGGCCGTCGGTGCCGTGAGTTTCGACATTGACGTAGAACGGGACCACCAAGCCGCTTTTCATGTCCATCTTGTTGACCATGTCGCGGACCTGTTCGAGCATCCGCTGGTCCGGCATCACCATCTTCTGGCCGAACGCGCCGCCCACCTTGAGCAGGCGAAAGGGCGTGGCCCAGCGCTTGGCGATGGCCTGTTCGGCCCGGCGGTAATCGCGCAGCAGTTCGATGGCTTGAAAGGCTGGAAGCACGAGGGAGTTGCCCCGGGGCGAGAAGGCCGGTGCGTCCCATTTGAGGTGGACCACCTGTTCGACGGGTAGCGGGATGGATTCCCCGCCGCCGGGGGTGTCTTCGGGAAATTGCCGGGCCTCGATCAGCTCGCCCTGGGCGTATTTGACCTTGACCGAGACCGGGTTGACGCAGACCAGCTCCTCGATGTCCTGGCCGGACTTGGTGAAGCGCTTGAAGCCGATGGCGTCGCCTTTCACCAGGAGCTGAAGAACCATGTCCTTGATGAATTGCGTGATGTTCAACCGCCAGGCGGCCTCCAGTGCCTGCTCCTTGAGGGTCTCGTCATCGCTGGTGATCTTGATCTCGTCGCCCACGGCGAAGGTGCGCCAGGAGTTGACGCAGTTCTTCACCAGCGGCTCCTCGACGTAGTATTCCCAGGCCTTACGGGCGCGTTCTTCCCAGGTGGCCGGAATAGCCTCGGCGGCGTTGACCTTGCTGAAGGCCGCCGAGTCGAGCGCGGCCGCTGCGGCCAGCGGCGCGATGACAAAGCCGGTGGTGTCCAGGCTTTCGGGTTGTTCGTCCTGATGGGCGGTGCTTTCCACGTGATCCTCTCGGTAGTTTCGGCCATGACAGCCGCACATCCGGCCCGTGTGGGCCGAACCCGGCTCGATGCCGGTTACTTACCGGAGCGGGGTGGAAAGCGTCGGAGGATGCGATCAGATGAAGACCGGATTGGTGAGCACGGGTTTGAGCGAAACCACCTCTTCGCCGACCGGGTCGAGGTTACCTTCTTCCCGGATCAGCATGGCGCAGCGCACCGCGTCGATGATGTGGTCGTTGCCCTTGGAATAGATGATCTTGCCGTCACGCAGGGTGTAGGTGTGGGTGGTGAACTGGTCTTCCACCTCCAGGTCGTCCGAGGGGAAAATGAGCTGCTTGCGTTGCAGTGCCCCGTTGATGAGGCTGGTCATCAGCTCCTTGGTCCGCTTCTTAATTTCCTTGCCATCGCGCACCGCCAGTCGGGTCATGCCGCCGAAGTCGTATCCCTTAAGCCTGCCTTCCAGCTCCAGCCCCCTGTATTTGTCCAGAGTGAGCAGTTCCTGCACCACGGCCAGTCCATTCCCGCCGTTGTCCACGCCGATGCCTGCAGGGGTGTAGTACCGCTCCAGCAGGGCGAAGATCTGAGCGATATGCGGATAGGAAACGTGTTCCAGATGCACGCGCAGGATCATCTTCAGCAGGGTCCGCTCGCCGACCTCCATTTCCTGGAAAACTATGATCTCGGTAGGATCGTTGGTGTAGCCCAGGTCACCGCCGATCCAGAACTGCCCGCTGCGGGGGGTGAGATTGAGCAGCATCTCCATCCGGTCGTGGGCCGCTTCCTCGGTGTCGCAATCGCGCAGCTCGGAATCGGTGATGACGATCTTCTGATACTCCAGCAAATCCTGCCGACAGAGGTTGAACTGCTCGACATTGAAGGCCCCATAGGAGGGCTTGCCGTGTTCACCGGCCACCTCGTGCTGCCAGCCGGAACTGTCCCGGCCGCCATAGAATTCCAGCAGTTCAGACTCGCGGTCCTCGGTCCAGAGCGGATTGAGCCAGGACGGCCAGCGGAACACATGGAACTGGTCGGACGAGGTGAGCCGGTAGTAAGTGGTGTCGCGCAGGCCGTTGGGCGTGGAGTAGATGCGCAGAATTCCCCCCGTCTTGAGGCACTGGCGCAGCGCCTTCCAGGCCCGCTCCGTCAGCCAGGCTCCCTCATCGACCCAGACGCGGCCCACATGCAGGGAGCGAAAGGAATCGCCATAGGCCCCAGCCGGACGGAAATAGAGCACTGAACCGTTGGTGAACTCCAGCCGGAAATAGGGTTTGCGATGGATCTTGGGTTTGCCGTACTTGGTCACGGCGATGCTGTTCATCAGATCCGGGTTGGTGTCGAGCTGGTACTCGATCTCCTCGATAATGCTGTCGAGGTGCCCTTGGTGCGGGGCCGCTATCAGGCCCTGGCCACCCCGGGTGGTGAAGGCGTAATGGAGCGCGTCGGTCGAGAGCACAATGGACTTGCCCACGTCCCGGCCGTCGAGGTGAATGATGTTCCTGGCCAGACAGCGCAGGTCCTCCACCTGATGCGGCCAGTAGTCGCGGCCTGAGCCATCCCGGTTGTAGAGGTAGGCTTGCCCCCACAACACGGGATCGCTCAGGGTCGCCGCGAGTTTGCGCTCCTTGTCGGTTACTGCCATCAGTGCAATCCCGTCCTCAAGGCATTGCCGAGGATGGTGCCCACCAGTTCCGTCAGGATCTGCTGCACGGCCAGGGTGTTCTTTTGATCGTGGACAGCTTCCTGAATGTCGATGATGGCCTGGTCCAGTTCCGCCCAGACCCGGTACTGCTGCTGGGCCACTTCCAGACGGCCGAGGGCGCTCTCGATCCGTCCCGCCGCCAGTTCGGTACCGATTTCGACCAGGGCCTCACCGGCCTGGCGAACGGCATCGCTGTTCTCCTGCAGGATCTCTTTCATTGGCCTGCCTCCTGATTCGAACCATTGGCCCACTGGTCAAGGGCGTCCACGGCGGTCTGCAGGCGCAGGCCAACACCGGTCAGGCGCTCAGCGTCCGGGTGGCCGACCTCGCGCAGCGCCTTGTTGGCCTCGGTCACATACTCGGGTGTGTGGCGATTGACGGTGGCCACCGCCGACTGGATCTGGGCCGGAGGCCGGTAGGTGGCGCAACCGGTCATGATCCCGGCCAGGACCAGCGGGATAGTCCATTCGAGGGTCTTCTTCAACATGTTGATCTCCTTTGGGTTATGGGTTTGGGGTACATGCAGAAAGATCTCTGCAAACACTTGATTTTCAACGAAATAGAAGCGTCATTGGATGTGACGCGGGATGGTCCCGCATCCACGAAAACCGGAACCGGAGGCAGGCCATGACCTACGACAGAAACCGCCAGCAGGCACTCAAGGCGTACCGAGAAAAACAGGAGAGCATCGCCCGGCTGATCGACGGCATTCGCAGCAAGCTCGAAGCGGACGCGAAGCAGCCGGACATCACCTGGGCGAGCGTCGGCTCCCTCGGTCACGTCGAGGAGCTGCTGCGGGAGCTGGACGAGTTCTTGTCCTGAACACGCCGGGCCACCCTGAAAGGAGACATAGACATGACTGACTGCACCGTTCATCAGACCGCCGAGGCCTTCATCGGCCACTTGCGGGAATCTGGAAAGAAAGAGCGGACCCTCTACACCTACCGGAAGGACCTCGACGTGGTTGAGGCCTTCTTCGGCGCGGATCGCCAGCTCGCCGAGATCCGGCTTCCCCAGGTCGGCAAGTTCTACAAGTCCGACCTGCTGCTTAAACTCCCCGACGGCAAGGAGCGGGCCGAGCGCACCGTCACCAAGACCGTCCGGGTGTTCCGCATGATGATGGTCTGGGCCAAGGAGTCGGGTCGCATCGAGGAGTTGCCGCTGCCCAAAAGCACGCCCATGGGCCACAGCAGGGTGAAGGAGTCCAGCGATGAGCAATCGAACGGCTGACCTCGATCTGGCGGGCGCGACAGAGGCGTTCTGTGCCAGCCTGTCGGCCGAAGGACGCTCGCCAGCGACCATAGCCGCATACCGCAGGGATCTCGCCCTGTTGGCCCGCGTGGCGGAGAAACTGGCTGCCGGGATTATCTGCAGGGAGATTACGCCAGGGCTCCTCGACCAGGTGTTCTCCTCCGAGGCGGTGGCTGACAGTGAAAGAGGTCCGCGCTCAGCCGCGTCGCTCCATCGCATGAAGGCGGCTCTGCGGGCGTTCTTTGCCTGGGCCATTGATGTGGGCATCGTCGATGACAACCCGGCGCGGTCCATCCGCATGCACCGTCTGCCAAGAAAACTCCCGGTGTTCCTGACCGTCGGAGAAAAGAAACGCCTGCTCAAGGAACTCAAGGGCCGAACCGACTTTCCCGCCTTCCGCGACCGCGCCATGATCGAGGTGCTCCTTGGCACCGGGATCAGGCTTGGCGAGCTGGCCGCGCTCGACATGGATGACATCGACCTTGACGCCAAGCATCTGCGGGTGTGGGCCAAGGGGAATGTGCCGCAGGTCAAGTTCATCAAGACCGACCTCCGCACGTTGCTGCGCCGCTACCTGGCCGAGCGCCGTCGACGCGGCCGCCCGGAAATGGAAGCCCTGTTCCTGTCGAACCGGGACAGCAGACTCTGCCAGCGGCAGATCGCCAACCGGCTCGCCCACTGGCTGCGGAAAGCCGGGATCGAAAAGGAACTGACGCCGCACGGTATGCGGCACACTTTCGCCACCCATCTCTACGGCGCGACCAACGACCTGCTCGTGGTGCAGCGGGCCTTGGGGCACCGGGACGTGTCCACCACCCAGATCTACACCCACCTCGTGGACGGCCAGCTCGAGGAAGCCCTCGAACGTCTCTGATCTTTTTGCAATCGATGATGGGAGCGGCTCCGGCTGCTCCTGTTTTCGTTGGGCGAGACAGTGTCGAAGACAGTGAATGACAGTGCCCGCAGAAGAACACATCCGCCGATGATGAATGATCATGACAGTGGGTTGCATCCTGCCAGGCGGGTCGGGAAATTTCGATTGACCGGAATTTCTCCTTCGCTGTCTGTCGGCCGCACATAGCAATATCTGCTTGGCTTATGCGGCTCGGCTTATGCGCACACATGCCAAGCGGATATTGAGAGCTGCTGGAGGGTAGTGATGAGTGGAAATGATGGTCGGCGGCCGGGGAACGCCGATTCTGAAAGTGCAAGGAACACGTCTTATCCGCAATTCCACGTGAAGTTGTCTGCTGCAAGTCGCCGTGTGACGGGGTCATCGGAAAAGCCCTCCATGGTGTTATCCGCAATTCTTTCCGCGTTTCTTGCGGCCGGAGGTTTTCGTTGCCGGGGCGTTGGCGGCCTCGGCCACCTTCTCGAGCAGCGCCGCCGCCCATTCCGCCGGAGAGGTCTGCGGGCCTTTCGGCTCCTCACCCTCGCGGGCAATCTTGGTGGTCTTGAGATCCTTCATGTGGCAGCGGATCATCCGGTCGAGCTTTTCGGCGGCGTCGGTGTTCCCCTCGATCTGGGCGCGGACCAGCTTCACCGAATAGACGCCCACCAACTCCACCTGCAGGAAGTCGCTGGACTTGTTGAACTCGAAGTCCTGGTTGAGGCGGTCGATGATCGCGTCGAACATGACCTTCTCTTCCGGAGTCAGGCAGCGGTCGGCGAAGATGCCGTGACGCAGCCGGTTCTGGTTGCCCTCGGGCGCACCAGGCCCGCGCCGGGGCGGTTCGGTCTTACCCTCGTTGCGGTGCCAGCGGTCCAGCGTCTCTTTGTCCGGTTTGTTCAGTGCCACGTGGAAATCCTGCCGAATATTGTTTTCCCAAGCCGGGATGCGGGGCGGGAGGCCGATTTAGCCTCCAAACGCGCTCCCGCCGGTTCAGTGGTTACTTACCGGAAGCGGCGGCCAACTGTCGGTCCCGGTCCTGTTTTCGTTCGGCGGCGATGATCTGGTTGACCCGGCGAGTGGTCACTCCGGCGAGGTTGGAGATCTCCTGGCTGCTGATCCCCTGCAGATGAAGGGCAAGCACTAGGTCGCGGCGTTCCTGGTAGAAGCGGCTCGGTGCAGGAACCCAGAGAATTCCGGTGTAGTGCTTCTGGATCTGCTCGAAGAGTTCCTCGGGCAGGACATCCTTGGCGTTGGCGTAGCGCTTCTTTTTCTTCACGGCTCAATCCTCCACTTTCTTCATCCACGGCTGCGGCACGTCCGGGTTGTAGAACCGCAGCGTGCTGGGACGCCCGGACTTCGGCCCGTGGATAATTTCGATAGAACGCTCGGTGACCTCGCCAATCTCCTGATCGCCATCGACGAAACAGACCAGGCCGTAGTCCTCGCCGCAGGGAAACCGAAATCGGCCCTGGTTCTGAAAGAGGCGTGCCTCGGACCAGCCCTTGGCCATGGCCTCCTCACGGATGGCGTCGACCTTGGCGACAGCCTGGGAAGTCACCGGCTGCTTACATTTCCAAGCTTGGTTCCCGGGATAAATCCAGTCCTTTCTTGGAACTTCGACGGGTTTCTTCTGGGACTCGGGACGAAGCGCGGGTGGCTGGTAGTTCTTCGGGGAAAAGGACTGCAGGACCTCCTGCAAGTGTTCCTTGCAGAACTCCCGGATGGACAGTTCCTGCATGGCGTTGAATCGCTGCCGCAGCGTATTCCAGGCATCCTCGGGGAGCTTTCCGGCCTTGTGCGCGGTTTGGGCGGTGACCATGCGGGAACGTAGCCAGGCAAAGTATTCAGGCGACAGACGGCGACACAGCGTGCCGTCGATCTCCATGTCTTCAGGCCAGTCGCGGGCGTCTTCGATCTCGTGGATGTCGAGCCCGGTGGAGACATAGATGGCGGGCTGCGGTGGTTGCGGTGGTAATAATGGGGTTTCACATCCGGCCGAGGCTTCCTGCCCTCCGGCGGTGTGCTTGATCATGGTTTTCAGAAGGCTCATGGTTTCAGGCTCCAGAAATACGGGTTAATCGCTTTTCCCGTTACTTACCGGAGCGGCCCTGAAACCGTCGGTGACCAATAGCTGCGGTGGATATGTGCGGTGGCTGCGGTGGTCGTGCGGTGGAAGGTTTTCTCGTCCCACCGCAGGGAGTGGTGCGTTGTTTGTTTATTGTTTTTCGATAGTTATGAAGAAAGAGAAGAGAGAGTGCGGTGGTTGCGGTGGTATTTGGGGAATGTCTTTCACGCTGGGCCGGAATTTCTCTGGTGTGGGATATCGGGTTGGTAGGTAGAAAAAATATTTCAGCCCATAGGGGGTGAGACCTCTGGATTTACCACCGCAACCACCGCAAAGGCCATGAAAGCCTTGTCTGGCAATGGTTTGGCGTGCGGTGGTCATCCACCGCAAGGGACAGCGGTGTTCACCGCACCACCGCAAAAGAAAAGGACGCCCGAGAGCGTCCTGGATGATTTGGGCAGTGTGGGTGAAATTAGAAATTGGCGGTCTTGGCAATCCGGTACTCGAAGTTCTTGGTGTGGGCGTTGCGCTGCCGGTCGATGTCGAACCCGGCGTCCCGGATGACGTCCAGGTCGTTGCTGATGCGCCGACCGAGCTGGGCGGGCTTCTTGTATTCGAATTCGAGGTTGAATTCCCGGCCGACCCTGCGCAGCGCCGCGAGCAGCCGTCCCGCCGACACCGGTTCCATGGTGTTCTCGTTCTCGAACCTCACCTGATAGCGTTCGATGAACCCCACCACGTGGTTTGCCCGGTCGTCCTCACCGTAGCGGGCCTTCTCGTCCAGTTCCACCGCGTTCCGGTAGGCATGGAAGAGCGACGCCAGCGCCGTGGCAATGGGGTTCGACTCCCGGGCCATTTCCTGGCTGGTGTCGTTGATGGAATGGATCTGCTCGATGAACAGCGGGCTCAGCTCCTCGAGTCCGGTGGTCACCTCGTGCTCCTCGGACCCGGCCAGCATCATCAGATACATCAGGCTCAGATAGTCGTTGCACCGGCGCTTGCCATGAGTCGGCATGGTTCGGTGCAGCAGACGCATGACCTGTTTCTGAGCTCCGTCCCGAATCATCGCCAACACATGGCTGGTCCGCTTCATGATGGCCGAAATGATCAGATCCCGGTTCTGCTGGATGGCGGAGATGACCTCCGATTCCAGAAAGCAGTCGCTGGCCTGGTTGGCGAGGTCGAAGTTGATAACGAAGGACCTCGACAGTATCTCCGAAAGCTCCCCGCACAGCGGCTCGATGCCGGTGGTGTTCAGCAGGCATTTGGTCCGCTCGGTGATGGTCTCGCTGTCTGTGCCGCTCTTGCGTTTCTCCTTGGCGATGCCGGTGATGCTGGTCAGCATGAAGGTGGTCAGATCCTCGGTCATCTGCTTGACCTCGATGTTGTCGAGGACGATGAGCGGGTTCTGCGAGCCGTCGGTGTAGTTCGCCGCGTCGGTGGCCTTCTTGTGCTGGGGCTCGCCGTAAAGCAGCGTCGACGTGATCTTGCTGGCAGTGGTCTTGCCCGATCCGGCCGAGCCCTCGAAGCGGGTCATGGGCCGCGTCCCGGCGAAGTCGATCAGCAAGAAACAGGAGAGCCAGGAAAGGATGAGAAAGCGATCTCCTTGTGGACAGGTCATGTTGCCCACCAGCAGATCGACCAGGAGCCGGTCCGCCTCTTCGAGGTCGGCGTCGGGCAGGAATTTCAGCGGCTTCATCTTGCGCGAGCCGTCCAGGATGATGCCGTCCTCGTTGCCGCCATTCTTCATGATCTGAATTTCGTCCGGGGTGATCTTGGCGATCTCGTGCTCCGGATTGTTCAGGTTGAAATAGACGGTGTAGGAAGCCACATCGGTATGCAGCCAGGAGAAATGGTCGCGCACCTGGCCACGGATCATGGCCAGGCTGGGTAACACCTCGAAAAATGTTCGTCCGCCGTTGGATGTCGGCACCATGCCCGTGTGCTTGTAGAGCATGGCCGCGTAGTGGCGCTTTCGGCCCCGGTCTGGCGAATCCATCCAGTAGATGGCGTTGTCGAAATACATGAACGGCTCACCCTGCAGGGTATGAAAGAACTGGGCACCGTTGGCGGTAAACCAGTCGTAGGCCGCCTCGGCTGCCAGTGTGTAGTCGGGAGCGCCGTTCTCCAGCTCCGTGTCGATCAGCACCTCGTCGACCCGGGCGCGGCATGATCCGGGCATTGCGCCGGACATCCGCTTGGCCTTTTTCTTTTCGTTGCGGAACTCGACCTTGCGGTCCTTCTGGATGGCGCGGATCTGTTCCTTCAGGGTGGCCATGGAAACACCACCGCCGATGCGCTCCTGCACCAGCTTCAGCAGGCGTGCCTGTTCCAGCGGCGACTGTTCGGAAATCTCCCCCAGAATCGGTTCGAGCAGGCGGTTGCGTTCTTCCTCTTCAGCGCCCTCGGGCAGCGAGCGCACGCCGAACTCGATGGGCGTGCTGGCCTCGGCGAGCAGGCGTTCGAAATCCTCCAGGGTATGCCCGGCGGCAATGTAATCGTTGACGTCGATCTTGGCGATGGCGAGAAGCGCCTCGGCCGCCTGGATTTCCTCGGCGGGACGTCCCGCCAGTAGCTTGGCCAGCTCCTTCGGCCCCACGCTTGCCGTCAGGCCGAAGCGTTCGGTCAGCTCCTGCCGGGCCGAGAGCTGTGTCTCCGACAAGGGCAGCGTCACCAGGCGGGTGTCGATTTTGTGTTCGGCCAGGGTGTGAGCGGTTTGCAGCGCCCCTTTGAGACCGGCCTGGGAGAGTTCGTTGTCCTGGCAGATGTAGACAGTTTCGACGCCGCGCAGCTTGGGGATCAGGCGCTCCCAATCGGCGGCCCGGATGCGGACGGTGACCGGAGATACGGTGGGCAGGCCCAGTTGCATCAGCGCCAAGCAATCGGTCACCCCCTCGGTGATGATCACCTTGCCGGGCCTCGCCAGCAGGCAGTCCTCGTTGAACAGCAGCGCGTTGTTGATGAAGTCGGCGACGTAAGGCCGTTGGTGTTCGTCGTGAACCGGCAGTTTCTTGTATTTCCCTTGCTCCCAGCCAACGTCCGGGGTCCACGGCGTCTTGCGGCCGATCATGAACACCACCCGGCCACGGCTCCAGTAGGGAAAGACGATCCGGCGCTCGAAAAATGGCGTCAGGCCGTCCTGGCTGGTGGGACGGAAAGCGCCGGTGGCGGCGAGCTCCCGCTTGGAGAAACCGTCCTCACCCCCGGTCAGTTGGGCGACCGCGCCGGACGCGTTGTCCGCGTAGCCGATCAGGAGATCGTCGATGGTCTCCTCGCTCAGGGCGTATTTGGATTTCAGCCAGTCGAGGACCTCCGGCGACTCTTTGAGTCTGGCGTGGTAAAGCCTGGCCAGCGAGGTCAGCGCGTCCTTGACCCGCAGTTCGAAGGCGCGGTCGGCCTCCGTCTGGGCGAGACGCTCCTGGCTGAGGCCATAGCGCGACAGCGGCGGCAAGCCCGCCTTCTTGGCGAGATAGTCCCGGGCCTGACGGTGGCTGTCCGGCATCGGACCGGATTGCCCGGCGGTGACCGAGCCCGTCTGAATGAACTCAACGAGCTGCAGCACATCACCGCCGACTCCGCAGCCGAAGCAGTACCAGCCCTGCTTGTCGAGCATCACGTGCAGCGACAGACGCGACTGGCTCTGATGGTTGGGGCAGTCGCACATCAAGCGCTGGCCGGTCTCCTGGGTGATCCGTCCCGGCAGGAGTTCCCGGGCCACGTCACCGATGTCCATCTCGGTGACGTGCCGGTAATACTCCCTGACGTTATCCGTTCCGCCCATACTCATTCGGCCTCCGCGACACGGGCGAAATCGGCCTCCGCGTGCTGGGCGGCGTCCAGAAACAGGGGCAGAAAGGTCCGACGGTCATCCACCTGGCAACGCTTGGCGCAATTCTGGATGCCCCAATGGTCGCCCAGGACAATGGCGGTGCGCCGGGCGCGGGTCACCCCGGTGTAGAGCAGATTGCGGTGGTGCATGAAGGAATGCGCTTTGTGGACCACCACCACGACGCAGGGGAATTCGGAACCCTGGGTTTTGTGGATGGTGAGCGCATAGGCGAGCTGCAGGTCCTGAAGGTCGGGCGAACCCTTTTCCATCTCCACCGGCATGCCGTCGAAGTCGATGACCAGGGTGCCGTTCGCGAGAACATCGACCACATAGCCTATGGCACCGTTCATCACGTTCAGGTCGTAATTGTTCCGGGTCTGGATGACCTTGTCGTGCTTGAGAAACGGAGCGCGGCGGCCCATGGCGACCGGCGGCACTTCGGTGTTCCAGAGTTTGCGCTGGATGAGCCGCTGCAGTTCCTCGTTCAATTCCTTGGTGCCGAGCGGTCCCTTGTGGGTCGGCGTCAGCACCTGCACGTCCTTGATGATGTCGAAACCCAGGGCGTCGAGCCGCTCCTGAAACAACTCCAGCAGGAACGAGCGTGCCGCCATCGGGTCGGTGAACTGATCCACCAGATACCAATCCCGGCATCCGCCCACCGACGCCTCGCTGGTCTTGCGCACCTCGCCCTTGAGAACGGCGGTGCAGTTCTCCTTGAGGACGCCAGCCTGGCGCACGACCTTGTCGAGGATGACCGTGGGGATGGCGCGTGTCTGGATCAGATCGCGCAGGATGTTCCCTGGTCCCACCGGCGGAAGCTGGTTGTGGTCCCCGACCAGCAGCACCGTGGTCCGCGAAAAATCGACCGCCTCGAACAGGTGCCAAGCCAACGGCACGTCCACCATCGAAAACTCGTCTACCACCAGGACATCGGCATCGATGGGGTTCTCCTTGCTGCGCGAGAAACCCTTGCCGTCATAGCCGAGCAGACGGTGGATGGTGGTGCCGCTACGGCCGCTGACTTCCTCCAGGCGTTTGGCGGCCTTGCCGGTCGGCGCGGCAAGCACGACCTCCAGATCGCTCTCCTCGCAGATGGTGTTGATGACCGAGATGGTGTAGCTCTTGCCCGAACCGGCTCCACCCGAGATCAGGCTGATGCTGTGATTGAGTGCCGAGCGCACTGCGTCGAGCTGCTTCTCGTTCAGCGTCGCCGCGCAGCGCCGAATCAGGGCATCGAGTTTCTTGACGGACTGGAAATGCGGGTTGGGTGTTTCGGCATGGCCGAACAGCGAGGCCAACTCCCGCTCCATTCGGACGATCTCCGGCAGAGCGACCACGAAACGCCCGCCGTGGGAATCGCAGGAAAGCGCCCGTTCTTCGATGAGCGCGTCGAGGGCGCTCTCGATACGAACCCGGCTATCCAGGGCATCCATAACCAGCAGTAGATTGACCTGGTCGACCAGATCCTCGTATTCGATCCAGCAGTTGCCATTGTCCAGGGCTTCACGGACGCAGAAATTCAACCCGGCCCGGATACGAGGGGTATGGTCCTTGGGGGTTCCCAGCTTGCGGGCAATCTTGTCGACCTTCTTGAAGCCGAATCCCCGGATCTCCCGAATGAGGATGTACGGGTCTTCCTTCAGGATATCGAGGCAGTTGCCGCCGAGTCTTTCGACCAGGGTGGTGACCTGATGATGGGTCAGGCCGAATGCCGACAGCCAGGCCATGACGGTGTTGACGCTACGGTTCTTCAACCATTCGTCACGCAGCCGCTTGGCCGCATCCAGGGGCAGTCGGGCCTTGAGCGCAATGCGCTCGGGGTCGTTCAGAAGGGTTTCTTCAAAGGCGTCTCCGAAACTCTCGACGATCAATCTGGCCTTGGCCGGACCAATGCCCTTGATCTCCGGATGGTTAGCCAAATAATGGATCAGCCCCTCCGGATCGAGTTCGAGGTCGTGCTCCATCCCGTCGACCTTGAACTGACGGCCGTATTTGGGATGGGTGGCCCACGCTCCGAGCAGGACCACAGGCTGATTTTCCCGGGCGAACAAATTGCCCGCGAACTGGACTTCCTCACCGGTCGGGGTGAGCAGTCGGCCTGCGGAGAACTTGGGTCCGGCATAGTAAACGCGCTCTATTCTTCCCCGGAGTCGCGCCGGGTTACTCTCATTTCTTTTTGGCATCTCGCGATCCTCCGGTGAAAACGTGTCAGGTACTCCTCGACAAAACGGCAGGCGGCCTGCCGGTCCGAGCAGAAGTAGACGGGGACACCGAAGTCGACGACGATGGAGGCGACCGTTCCGATCAGCGCGTGCGGGTGGGCATCGCTGCGGTAGCGGCCATCGACCAGATCGCGAAAGTTGCATTCGACAACCACACAGGCGGATTCGTAGGCGGAGAGCTTTTCCAGTTCGCGGTGGAACCGCTTTCGCCCCCGGATGACGGTGGAGACAAAATCCGTCAGGGATTTGCGCTCCACCGCCACCCGTTCCTCGAGGCCGACCAGTGAGTAATCACCGGCGAGCAGCGCCTTGCGAACCGTCGAAACCTTGTCTGTATCGAAGCTGTAGGGCTCCTGTTCGCGTGTATCGACGACAACGGTGATCCGGTCCATCATCAGAACGGGATCATGTCGTCCATCGCCGCACCGGGAGCCCCGGCATCGTCGGCCATGACAATGCGACGGTTGAAGTAGATGTTCTCGTTTTCACCGCGAGTGCGCTTGGTCACCTCCAGCTTGATGTTGAGAAGCTGCTCGAGGTGGCCCGGCAGGTCGGAGAGCTTCTGAAGCTGCAGCCCGCAGGTGTAGAGGTCCTGCTTGAGCCACTTGATGTTCTCGTTGCTGGCCATGACGTTGTTGCGCCAGAGCAGACGGCCCTTGTGGGTCGGCGCGAGAATGCGCAGGGTCCACTTGAGCATGGGATTGCCGGAAGTCTGGGCGCGGGTCAGTTCGACCCGGTCGACGTTGACCTGGTATTTACCGTCGGGGACGGCCTCGAACTCACGTTCCTCGACTTCGGCGGTTTCGAAGGCGTCGTCGAACTGCGCCAGATCGAGGCTGCTGTTGGATTGGTTCTCGTAGTGTTCCATGGTCGGATCTCCTTACTGTTGGGGTTTCGCCGCCGCACTCACGGTCGGCTCCGGCTTCGGCCGGGCGGCACTCGCCGCAGCTCCGGCTGCCGTGTTGTTGAACGCTTTCATGAAGCTCGGAAAATCGAGTGGGATGACTTCGGGGAGTCGGCCGGTGCGGTCACCGGCGTCGTAGTTGGGACTGGGCTTGGTGCGCATCACGCGTTGCCAGACCGGCTTGCCGTCCTCGCCGGTTTTCATGTCCAGGTCGCAGAACAGGATCAGGTCCACCAGACCGGTGACCAGCTTTCGCGCCTTTTCCGGCAGCGTCGGCACGATGCGGGTGTGTTTGCCGGTCCGGGTCTCGATGTCCCGCTCCTGGGAGTGGGAAATCAGGATCAGCCCGTAGGGCAGGAACGCGAGCTTGTTGATGACGCGCTGGAACTCGTTGTTGATCAGCGCGTAGCCCTTGCCGTAGCCCAGGTCGGATTCGTGCTCGATCTTGAATTTCTTGCAGACGTAGTCCGAGCACATCTTGTAGGCGTTATCCACCGTGTCGACGACGATGGTCTTGAATTCGTGCTTGCCCTCGGCGATTTCGGCGCAGGCCTGCAGAAGGTCGTCCCAGCAGGTGATCGGGGTCTGGAACACCTCCAGGGCGTTCAGGCCCGGCTCGGTCGCCAGGAACAGTGCGTCATCGGCCTTGGAGCACCAGGTGCTCTTGCCGATCTTGCTCGGGCCGTACACCAGGGCGGTGAGGTCCGAGAGCGTGTGTTTGGGTTTGCTTTTGGTCTTGGGAAGCATGGCTTCGTCTCCTTATGGTTGGGATTTCAAAACACCGGAGCGGCGTCTTCACCGGCTCCGTCCCGCAGCTCTTCGTGCGGGGCGATCCGTTGGAAATGGTTTTCAATGACGTTGGGGTTGCCGCCCGAGCGGCAGAGCCGGAAGTAGGCGCAGGGCCTTCCGTACTGGAAGCAGTAGCTGGTGTTGCGGTAGAAGGTGTCGCGCCGACGGGCGTCGAGCATGGCCTTGGAGAGTTCCCACAGCTCCGCCCGCAGTTCCTCGAACTGGTCGCGGGAGATGTAGAGCACCTCGCGATGGAACATTCCCGGCTCGAGGTACTTCTCCTGGAGCCGTTGCTGGAAGGTGTCGTCGTCCTCCGGCAGCTTGCGCTTGGCGCTGCTCTTGCCGGTTTTCGACTTGGCGATCAGCTCCGCCCGGCGGGCCTCGAACTCGGCTTCGGTCTCACCCTTGCCCTGGCGCAGCTTGGCCTTGACCAGGACGTTGTAGATGATGCCGCTGACCGTGATGCCGAGGGTCTGCTCCAGGTACCAGGCGTAGAGGATGATCTGGAAATCGGTCCACAGCCGCTCCAGGTAGCTGGCGTCGATCTGCGAGGCGGTTTTGTGTTCCAGTAGGAAATACTGGCCATCCTGACGGACGATGCCGTCCACCTTCCCGGCGATAATGAAACTGCGCGAGGTCGCCCCGGTCGCCGGGTTGACGATGGGACCTTCGAAGGTTTTCTCGAGCGCGACGACCTCGAACTCTTCGGCCGGGTAGTGTTCCGCATAGGCGCTCATCATGGCCCGGGCGAGATGCCAGTCGGCCTGTTGATGGTCGTCCTGCGCCCGGTTCGGATAGGTCCGGTCGATGTGGTCGAGGACCTTGGCCAGATTCCGCTCGCCGTGCCAGCACTCCAGGCAATCGTGAATGACCGAGCCGAAGGCCAGATTGGGATCGCGCTCGAGCGGCACCAGCTCATCGATGTAGCGCCATTTGCAGGCCATGCGGCAGTTGCGGAATAGCCGCCACATGGAATAGGTGGTGGTCATCAGCTCGCTCATACCGCCACCCCCGCTTCGGTTGGCGCTGCGCGATGCTTGGAGGCACAGGCGCAGCCCGACGGCTGGGATCGTTCGATCAAGACCGAGCGTTCGCCGTATTCCTTGGTGGCGAAGCCGGTGAAAATGCGGGCGAGGTCGCTGCCGACATCGGTGGAGGCGTCGATCACGCAGGTGCGTCGGGCCTTGTCCAGATTGAACCGGCTCTCCATCCGCACACGGGAACGGCCATGCAGGCTTTCGACGGCCAGCATCGCCAGCATGAAAGTGTCTTCCAGTTCCTGGGCCGGGACCGACTCGTCAAAACGGTACTTGTAAGTGTCGTGAGTCATGGTTGAACTCCTCTTTTGTTCAGGTTCTGATTTCCGAGGCCCCGGATAGCCGCACCATGCGGCACGGTGCTTACTTACCGGAGCCAGAGCTGATGCGTCGGAGATCACAGGTAGTCCTCGAGCCCGGCCTCGCGGAACGCGTCCCGGAGCTTGCTCAGCCGGTCGTAGAGGGTGGTTCTGGGAATGCCCATCTCCCGGGCGACTTCGGCCATGGTGCTGTCGTGCAGGCGCACGCACAGATCCCGGAGCTCTTCCGGCAACAAGGCGATGGCTCGGTCGAGATCCATGCGGATCTCATGGGCGAGACGCTCCCTTGTTTCGCGGGTGCCGCCTCCCAGGGAGCCCTCGCTGTCCAGGAAGTCGATCCGTTCGGTGGTGTCGCCTTCGCCGTTGTCGAGGGGTTCGTTGAGTGAGGTTTGGCAGAGCCGCCAGTCCCGGCATTGGGCGAAACGGGCCTCCAGGATGGTGGAGATGTGACGTTCGACGATTCGGGCCATGAAGGTGGTCTTCTTGGCTTTGGCTGGATTGAAATGCCGCATCCGCTGCAGCAGATCGATCATCAGTTCCTGTTCGAGGTCGGGTCTGTCGTCCTCGGTGAATCCGGCCTTGCCTACGAGTTGACGTGCTTTGTGCCGAATGAGGTCGGCGGCATACTTGTCGATGCCGTCGTAAGAATTCTGTGAAACCATCGGGGCCTCCTCGGAGCGAGGAGGAGGTCCGCGTGGGTGTCGGCACGGGCCAGATCACAGGACAAAGCTGTCGCGTGGGCGAAGGGGTCGCAGGTACGCCGCCAATTGCCGTATTCGGCTCGGCGACACCCACAACAGCCTCCGCCATGCGTCCAGCTTGTTGTCCAGTGTCTAAGGGTTTAGGTCGTTACGTGTTCAGGCTGCCCGTTCCTCGATGCGCATCAGGAACGGGAGACCGTGCTTGATCTCGAGCAGGCAGACTTTTCCGCTGCCCATCTGCGCGAGGTGCTCCAGCAGCGCCACGACCTCTTGCTTGAGGATGAAGTCATCCTGGTCGCGCTCGGGCCGGGGACCGCTCTGTCCGCCCAGCTTGATCTCGCGCTCGATGACCGTGTCAGGGGTGAGTTCCGGTTCGCCGTCGCGGACCGGAATGTTGGTGATGCGGCCGAAGTTGATGTCCTGCATCAACTCGATGAGTCGCCGCTTCGGTGGGGTGAGGTGTGCTTTGTTGACTTGTGCCACTGCCAGTCTCCTTGTTCGGAAGTTCTGGCACGCCCGGTGGCCAACCCTATGCTGACCAATAAAAAACGCCGGATCGCGCCTTCATTGGGGAAGGCGCTACATCCGGCGTCGCAATGGCTACATTTGGCGTAGCGGAAATTTTTTTAGTTTTTTCTTCCTGGGTGGTCCCGGGTCATTCGTTGACTATCGGGCGGACCTCCCAAACGATCTCCTCTTCGGTCCGGTAGACCGGTTCGTTGCCGCACTTGATGGACTCCTTCAGGTGGGCGGCCAGCGGCTTGTCATACTTGTCCAGATACGTGATGGCCCGGTTCACGGCACTCCGGAAGGCGTCGCGGATGTTCTTCCGCTTGTCGTTGGATTTCCGGAGTTTGCCACCCAGACCAACCGCCTCGTTGATTGCGGCGGTGATCTGGGTCATTTCGTTCTCAAGCCGCTGGATTTCGGCATCGTTGTTTTCTGCCCGGGCTTCTTCAATTTCTCGAAGAAGCTCGTGAGCCGTCTCCCGGTATTGCTCGACGGCCTTGCGATCGGCAACGAAGCCGGTATCACCCAACGGAACCCCCTGGGTGACCTGAAAACCTTCGTCGGTCTCATTGGAGTTCAGGACCGCGTTGCAGCTATCGATGGCAAACCCGCAGACGATCTCGTAGACCGAGGTTTCCTTGTTAGGCCTCGCCAGGAGGAAGTTGATGTACTCGGCTCCTTTGTCGACACCCGTCACAAGCACCTCGGCGTTGCCGTTAAAGCGTGCGGCCCAGACACCCCCGCGCTTCCTGAAGTAGTTGTCCGGCTGCTTCTGCTCGACCGGAATAGCTGGGACAGAGATCACCGATCCCGATTCATAGACCGTCCTGAGCAGGCAGTCTCCCGGCAAGGTGCGTTGGCGGATGGCGGTGATGTTACGGCCAACCATGGTGTCCATAGCATCGCAGACCTCCTTGGCGTGGCGCTTGTAAAGGTCATAGACCTTTTGGGCCACGCTTCCGGGGTTCCCATTCAAGTAGCGGAAGACCCGACTTACCTCGCTGAATCGAGCGATAAACTGGGTGATGTCATCCTGGTCACGGACCTGGTTGGCTCGCTCCAGGTACGCGGCAGCCATGATCTTGTCCTCGTCCTTGCTTCGACTTTGGGTGAAGATATCGGCCTTATAGGCTTCCACGGGGTCATGCTGATCCGCTTTTGCCGCAATCATGGCAAAACGCCTGTCGATGCACTGCGAACACGTTCCGCAATGCGTATGGTGATTGGTCATCTCCCAGGTATGGGTGCAGGTGGTCGATGCCGCGATCATGTCCTGGCATCCGGCCTTGGTGATCACCTCGATAACACCGGCCTTGGTTTTCCAGATGTAGGGATTCTCAATCGTGAACGGTTCGCCAGCCACCAGGCTGATGATTTCCTGAAAGCCTCGGATCACCCTGGGGTGGGTGGTGCGTGTTGCCCGGCCTCCGACTACCTGAGCGCAGACCGGCAGATTCAAACTGATGACCCCGTTTTCGTAAAAACGGACGCTTTTCAGATTGAGCATTTTTGCGATGGTCGCCCCGATAGACACATAGAGGAAAGATCGGCTGCGCTGGGTGTACTCGTAGTTCAGCCCCTTGTTCTTGTTGACCCGGACGCCGATGTGTAGCGGGGCATTTTCCCCAGCCTTGTCGGCAATCATCTTTTCCAGTCGCCGGTGGCGCGTGTTGAGCTTCGGTGTCGACTTGTGGGTAACAAGGACGACCTTGTGTTTTTCATTTAGAACTTCATCGATGGCTCCCGCCAGCGAGTCCAGCCCACCTGAAAACATCACTACCTGTTCCGGATAGCCGAAGAGCCGTCCGTCATCATCAAATTTCAGATATCCCTGGAATGCCTGAGCCTCTTTCAGTTTGACGAACTCGAAGTGATAGTTGTCGTCAGACAAGAAACCAAGCGTGGAGCGCAGCGCCTGGTGGATATCGTCTCCGTTCCAAAAATCTGGCTTCCGCACCGGGATGATGAAGTGCAGATCCCTGCGCCAGCCATGGCCAAAAGAATCGACGTCGTCGGCCCCTCGTGGGATGGCCTGATCGGCACTGTAAACGTAGGTGGCGATTTCGAGCAGGTCCTGGAAAGAATCAGGCACGTCCTTGCTCATCTTTTTGTGGATGTCTTCAATGCGTAGGGTGATCTTGTCCAGCCCATCCTTGCCCCAAAGGCGCAGGCGCAGATCACGGTCAGGATTTTCTTCAATCCCATCGGTCGGTGCGTTCCCACAGATGATATATCGTTTATCTTGCATCGGCTCGCGCTCCTTCTTTTAGCTCGTCCTTCATCTTTTTCAGCGCGTAAGAGGCGAAGCCATTGGAAGACTCCCTGGAGATGTCACCACCTTCTTCGTACCTGTGCTTCGAAAACCAATCTGCTGAAAACTGCTCGACGATCAGGGACGCCTCTTTACAGTGCGTGTTCAGAGCCTTCTCGAATTGTCCCATTTCATTCATGGTGGCAAAGCGCTGGCCCTCGCCCAGATGGGTAGCCAGCGTTTTTGAGAGGAAGTAGTTCATGCTCTCGTTGGTCAGCTTGGCGAAGAAAGTCCGCGACAGCTCTCCGAACTCCCGCTTTTTCCCGAGCGCTGCCAGTGCGGCCCGAACATCATCTGGCCCGGGGGCGAAGAGAGACGGCAGTTTTGGTGAGATGTGCTCTACCAGGGCTCCGACCAATGCACGCTGAGACATTTCACCGAGGTCGGATCGGCCACCGTTGGACTCCAATTTGTTATCCAGGGCCTCGGAGACTGCGGCTGCAAGATCGGGAAGGGATGTATCCTGCGGCAGGTTGACGCCGAGGGATTGGAGATGCTCGCCGAGGTTCTCCTTTTTTGCGGCAATGGCGAGTTGCGTCATCAACCAGACCGCCTCGGTGAACCCCTCATCGTTGAGCACGAAGGTGAATGCTTTATCGGCTGCCCGGATTGTTGCGTTTGCGATTTGGGACACGTCGGCACCGGCCGTGATCAGGCCGACCACCTCTTTCCATGCCCTCGACCTCGGAAGGCTTCCAAGTCTGACGTGCCCCATGTCGATCTCCTTATTTTTCGCGACCCAGCATCGTTATTCGGGCCTCCTGATGACGACGATGCTTCGGGCCTTACGAGCTTCTTTCTTCAGATAGCCTTTCCGTACCAGTTGAGCGATCTGCTCGTGGGCGCTCGCGTGGCTGATACCAAGGACTTCCGACAATTCTTTCACCGTTGGCGGCAACCCCTTTTCATCGATGATTTGGCAAATGACCCTCAGCGTGTTTGCTTGTGGGTCGGTTATTTCCGATACCTTTTTCTTTCCCATGGCGATTGCTCCGTGTCGTAGCCACTGAGCGGATTAAGCCCAATTTATGACCACAAAATATACGACCTGATGAACATCAGGTCAATCAAAAAAACAGGACTTCTCGTCTGATTCCGTCATCTTGCACGTCCCTCCGGTAGGTAACGAACGCAAGTCCGGTTCAAGCCGGATGTAACCAGATAACCGACCAGAGGCGGAGCTGAGGCGGTTGTGGGTGCCATAGAACGCGCATCCCGACCGCCACCGTTTTCTGGCATCCACACCATCCAGCCCCCGGTCCCACCGGAGGTGTTCGATGTTGGATGTACAGGAAATGAATGATGGGCCGGGGACGGATGACCTTGGCGAAAACGGCAAACCCGGCCGCCTGTCGGGTGAGGCGAGGCTCCAGTCAGCCGCCTCCATTCTGGCCACGGCGGTCCTGCGCCGAAAGGCAAAAAACGCATGTGTGGGCAATGAGTTAGAGGTTTTCGAAGATTCTTCCCCTGTGCTCGGAGAAGGACTTGATTCATTGCCGGAACAGAGCATTCATTCATGACAACTCGTCCGGAAACCAAAATAAGGAGTTGAAAATGAATGAGTTACACAACGCCGCCACGGGCGGCAAGAATCAGGACCGAACCCGAAACTCAGTCCTTCGGCAGATGGCTCTGCTGCAATCCATGTCCCTGGAGCAGCTCCGGGAAAAATGGCTCGATCTCTACGGAGAAGAGCCGCCCCAGTACAAAAAGCAATTCCTCATCAAGCGGCTGGCTTATCGCATCCAGGAGCTTTTCTACGGCGGGCTGTCCGAGCAGGCCAAGGTCCATCTTCAGCAGGACGCCAAGGAGGACCCGGTCGCCACTGTCAATCGACGCATCCCAGAAGAGCGGAAATCGAACGAGGCCATCCTGCCCGGGACCAGACTGGTGCGGGTCTGGAACGACCGGCGATATGAGGTGACCGTCCTTGCCGATGGCTACGAGTTCGAAGGCCGCACCTTCCGGTCGCTCAGCGCGGTGGCCAGGGAGATCACCGGGACGCGCTGGAACGGCAAGGTCTTTTTCGGGCTGAAGAAGGTTTACGGCAGAAAAGCCGAGGGAGGTTCAGATGCTTGATAACAGCAATGTCGCGCCGGGAAAGAACAAGACGCTGCGCTGTGCCATCTACACCCGCAAGAGCCACGAGGAAGGTCTCGAACAGGAGTTCAACTCGTTGGATGCGCAACGGGAATCGGCGGAACACTATATCGAAGCCCAGAGAATGCGTGGCTGGACGGCTCTGCCGGATCGCTACGACGATGGTGGTTTCTCGGGCGGGAACATGGAGCGTCCGGGGCTACGCCGCCTGCTGGCGGACATCGACGCCGGGAAGATCGATGTGATCGTCGTCTACAAGGTCGACCGGCTGTCCCGCTCGCTGCTGGACTTCATGAAGATGATCGACCTCTTCAACGAGAAGGGTGTCAGCTTCGTCTCGGTCACCCAGCACTTCAGCACCACCGATCCCACCGGCCGGATGTTTCTCGGCATCCTGATTACCTTCGCCCAGTACGAGCGGGAGGTCATCGCCGAACGTATCCGGGACAAGGTGGCGGCAGCCAAGCGCCGGGGGAAATACTGCGGCGGCGTGCCCATCATCGGATACGACGTCGACCGGGAAAATAAGAAGCTGCTGATCAACCCCGATGAAGCCAGAACGGTGCAGTACATCTTCCGCCGATTCATCCAGATCGGCTCGGCCAAGAAGCTGGGCCAAGAGCTGAACGAACAGGGTTACCGCACCAAGGCCTGGACCACCAAGAAAGGCAAAGTGCGCGAGGGCTCCGAATGGAACACCGCCCATATCTACCGGCTGCTGAACAACCGGATCTATATCGGCGAGATCGCCCACAAGGATCGCAGCTACCCTGGTGAGCACGAAGGGATCATCGACCGGGCGACCTGGGACAAGGTTAAGGCCATCCTGGAGGACAACAAACCGGTCAAGGTTTCCATGGCCAGAACCAAAATGGTCGCCCCGCTGAAAGGCGTCATCCGCTGCGGCCACTGCGGCTGCTCGATGGGGCCGACCTACGCCCGCAAGAACGGCCGCCATTACACCTATTACATCTGTCAGAAGGACAGCAAGCGGACCGTGAGCCGGTGCCCGCTCAAACGGATTCCCGCCGGGGACATCGAGCAGGCCGTGATTGAGCAGTTGAGCGCCGTGTTCCGCACACCGACGCTGGTGGCCAAGACCTACTTCGCGGCCCGGGACATCGAGCAGGCAGAGCGGGAGCGGTTGTTCAAGCAGAAAGCCCAACTCGAGATGGAGCTGTCGCAGGCGCGGGAGCAGGCTCTCGAATTAATGAAACCCGGCAGCGATCAGCCGGGCAAGACTGAGATGCTGACGACGGTCAATCGCCAGGCGGTTGAGCTCTCGAAACAACTGACCCATGTGAGCGAGCGCTGCAGAGCCTACCGGGGGAACAGCATCACGGAACAGGATGTCTCGGAGGCCTTCCAGAATGTCGAGGGCTTCTGGGAAGACCTTTTCCCGGTGGAGCGAAACCGGCTCATCCGCCTCCTGGTGGATAAGGTGGAGATCCGGGAGACCGGAATCGATATGGAGCTGCGCACCAACGGGCTGACAACACTCATCGCCGAGCTGGCTGGTCTGGCATGCGAAGTCACCGAACGGAGGGTAAGCCGATGAAAATGAAGCCGACCATTACCGTAGCCGACAACGGCAACCTGCAGATCCACATCCCGATGCTGATCCGGCGCATGCGCGGCCGCAAGACGGTCATCGCTCCCCAGGCCCTGGATGGAGATATCCCCGGGGCGCAGGAGCCGGTACAGTCCGCCGTCCTCCAGGCTCTGGCAAGGGCCTTTTCCTGGGCCGACATCCTCGAATCCGGCCAGATCAAGTCCATCAGCGAGCTTGCCCGTACCCTCGACGTCGATGGCTCGTATGTGGCCCGCATCCTCAAGCTGACGACTCTGGCCCCCGACATCGTCGAAGCCCTGATCAACGGTGAGGAACCCAACGGGCTCTCTCTGGCCAAGCTGACCCAGACCTTTCCCGAGGACTGGGCCGAGCAGCGCCGCCAGTTCGGCTTCACCACCGACTGACGACCGGACCGGAGACCACGCCAGAGAGCCGACCATCAGCGTCGGCTTTTCTACTTTGGGGTCAGGAAACCGGAGTTGACCACACTTCTTTTCACGGCCGATGCAGGTGATTTCGAAAAAAACGTCCGGTTGCGGCGTCGAACGATGACCTAAGACAACCGCCAAAAACGGCAACCATCCGCAAACCCATATCAATCAAGGATGTAGCTTTCCGGACGAGCTTCGGACTTGGTCCGGAGAAAACAGAGAATCAGGGGCCAAACAGAGAAAGAAAGGCTCGAGGATGGGGAGAATCGATGGTGCGGAGAGGTGCTTCGGAAAGATGTAAAACAGGCGCAAACCCTTTAGAAACAAGGGGAAAAAGAAAACCCGTCACCCCGGAGAATGACCCCAGAGAGACGGGTTTGTCTTTTCTAAATGGTGGAGGCGGGGGGAGTCGAACCCCCGTCCGAGAACGATCAGCTCAAGGCATCTACAGGTTTAGGTCAGGTTTCAGTTCTCGGCATGCGGATTGCCCCTGACCGGGCGGCTGCATGACATGCCTGCCTAAAGTTTCGCCTTGTGCGGGACAGGTGGCCGCGCAGGGCTAGCCCAAGGGGTGTCGTCGACGTCCCTGGTTTATCGGGCGTAGGCCCAGGGAGCCGCCAGGATCATGTCCTGGAACTACAGTCACCTAGAAACTAGGCAGCTATAGCGTAGTCGTAGTCATTGTTGGCACTTGTGTGCTAGGTCGATTTTTACGAGGCCATCGACCAACCTCGACCTGCAACCTTGGCTTCTGCTATCCCCGTCGAAACCAGTGCGCCCCCATTTCAAAAAACCGGACGGACACAAGCTATATAAGGCCTCCCAGGCCGTTGGCAAGGCATTTGTGACGAAATCCCCGCAAGTGCAGGGGGGGATGCCGGATTGTCTGCATGCAACCGAAAAATGATGGCAAGCGTTGCCAGGAAGCGTGAAAGTGCTATTGTGGATGCAGTCATCATCCATCAGGAGGAACCATGAACGACAGACGGGTTTTTCTGAAATCGGCCCTGGCCCTGGCGGCAGGGTTGACCCTTGGGGCTGGCCGGGCCGAGGCCGCCAGCGGACCGTATCCCACGGGCATCGTCTATACGGCGGACGATCCCGGCATGTGGGCGGCCAAGGTGGCCATCCACGTGCCCATCGTGACCGTGGAGGGCGACAGCGTGACCCTGCTGACCGACCACTCCATGAGCGAGGATCACTTCATCGTCCGGCACACGGTGGTCAGCGCGGGCGGCGTCGTGATCGGCTCCCAGGTGTTCACCCCTGAGAGCAAGCCGCAATCCACCTACACCATCAAGGAAAAAGGGGAATACTACGCCACCAGCTTCTGCAACCTGCACGACTTCTGGCTGACCAGATTCACGGTCTAGCAGGACGCAAAAAAAAGCCCGCAAGGTGAATCCTTGCGGGCCTTTGATCGCTGGTAGCGAGGAGAGGACTTGAACCTCCGACTCTGCGGATATGAGCCGCATGCTCTAACCTACTGAGCTACCTCGCCACGTTTGTTTTGCCGAAGCGGAAAATGTCTATAGACCGTCTTCCACGGCTTGGCAAGGGGAAAAGTGGATGGATTGCATTTTTATGAAATCATTTACAAAAACAGGAAAATGAGCGGAACCAGAGTCAGCCGGTACACCGCAAA
This sequence comes from Pseudodesulfovibrio aespoeensis Aspo-2, assembly GCF_000176915.2. NCBI lineage: Bacteria > Pseudomonadati > Thermodesulfobacteriota > Desulfovibrionia > Desulfovibrionales > Desulfovibrionaceae > Pseudodesulfovibrio > Pseudodesulfovibrio aespoeensis. The sequence goes on along the minus strand of NC_014844.1, from coordinate 1,755,036 downwards.
GGGGCGCAGGGTGAGGCGGCCAAGCAGATAGATGAACCCCTTGATGGCCGCCCAGGCGGCAATGAAGGAAACCCCGAAGCCCACGGCCAGGAAAAACAGGTCGTCGGCAACGAACAGCTCGTAGTTCTTGAGGAAATCATAGCCCGTGGCCGCAACCATGATGGGCACGGCGGCGATGAACGAGTATTCGGCGGCAACGGTGCGCCGCAGCCCCAGGAGCATGCCGCCCATGATGGTGGCCGCCGACCTGGAGAATCCGGGCCACAGGGCAAGGCATTGGAACAGGCCGATGCCAAGGGCCTGCCAGGGGGTGATCTCGTCCAGAGTCGCGGCCTTTTCCTGCTTGTCCACCGACTCCACCACCAGGATCATGACCGCGCCCGCGGCCAGGGCGCAGGCCACGGTGAAGGGGCTGAACAGGTACGCCTTGATGTATTTGTGGGCTGCCAGCCCCAGAAGGGAGGCGGGCAGGGAGGTCAGGAACAGGAGCCACAGCCCGCGCGGGCCGGAGAAGTTTTTTTGCGGATCAAACCTGAGCAGGCCGATGAAGCGGTCCAGGTAGAGGGTGAGCACGGCCAGGATGGCGCCGAGCTGGATGACGATCGTGAAGGTCTCGGCCTTTGGCCCGGTGAAGCCGAGCAGGTGGCTCGTCAGGATGAGATGGCCGGTGCTGGAGACCGGGAGAAACTCGGTCAGCCCCTCGACAATGCCGAGAATGACCGCCACATACCAGGATGCCATGAAAACCCCTTTTGCCGGTTGAAGTGCTGCCTGCCGAGAGCACGGAACGTTCCGATGAGGCCTAGCCCAAGAAACACGCGCTTGCAACCCCTTGGAAGCTGGTGTATTTGCATGATCTAGCCAGCAACACTCCAGGAGATGACCATGACCACCATAATGCCCGGCAGCGAACTGACCCGCAAGGCGATCACCTGGATCTGCGAGAAGCAGGAGGCAAGCGCTCCCAAACCCCTGGCCGCCCTGATCGAGGAGGCGGCGGTGCGCTTCAACCTGAGTCCGCTGGATGTGGAATTTCTCCAGAGATTTTATAGGGAAAAACAAGACTGCCCAGCCCGGTGAAACTGCTCCATCGTCAAATATTCAAGGAACTGCTGAAGCTTTTCGGCCTGACGGTCGCCTGCCTGCTGGGGCTGATCCTCATTGGTCGGATGCTCCAGTTGCGTTCGCTCTTTCTCTCGCAGAACATCGGCTTTTTCAACATCCTGCAATTGTTCTTCTATCTCACGCCGTTCTTTTTGCTGCTCATCACGCCCATCGCCACCATGCTCAGCGTGTTCCTGACATTTCTGCGCATGAGCACGGACAACGAGCTGACCGCGCTGAAGGCCAATGGCGTCAGTTTGTACAGGATGCTCCCCGCGCCCATCGCTTTTTGCGTCCTGTGCACGCTGTTCACCTTTTTCATCTCCATGTGGGGGCTGGCCTGGGGCATGGACATGTTCAAGACGAGCCTCTACCAGTTCGCCCGGTCCCATTCGCGGTTCGCGCTCCAGCCGGGCGTGTTCAACAAGGAGTTTCCGGGCATCACCTTCTACGCCCATCAGGTGGACAACGACACCGGCGAGTTGAAGTTCGTCTTTGTCCGCGACCAGTCCATTAGCGGCGCCTCGGTGGTGGTCGTGGCCCCCGAGGCCCGGATCGTATCCAGCCCCAAGACCGCCGAGGTGCACATCGTCTTCAACAAGGGCAGGATATACCGGCAGAGCGGCGAGGATATCAATATCCTGCGTTTCGGAAGCTACTCTGTCCGGCTTGACCTGGGCAAGCTCCTGGGCGACTTCAGCTTCAGCGAGGAGAAGGCCAAGGACATGACCTTTGCCGCTCTCAGGGAGATCAGGAACGATCCGTCCATCGCGCCGCAGCAGACCGCGCAATTCCTGCGCAAGGTGGACACCGAGTATTACAAGCGGCTGACCCTCCCGCTTGGCTGTCTCATCCTCGGCATGTTTGCCATCCCCATCGCCTATGTCTTCCGGGGTCTCAGGCAGCAGTACGGCCTGCTCTTGTCCATGGGACTTTTCCTTCTTTATTACAGCATGTTCTCCCTGAGCGTCAGTCTGGGCGAAGCCGGGGCCATCGCACCTGTCTACGGCCTGTGGGCTCCGAACATCCTGTATGTGCTGGTGGCCGTGTTCGGCATCCGGTTCGCCAACCAGGAACGCAGCCTGCCGGTGATCCAGTGGCTGGGCCATCTGCGCGGACGGTGGAGGGTGACGGCATGAGGTCCGTTTTCGGCATCGGCGTGCTGGGCCGGTATCTGATCCAGCAGAACCTCTATCTGATGTCCATCTGCCTGACTGTCGGCACCTGCATCTATCTGCTCTCGGATGTCTTCGACCGGCTGGACGACTTCATCAAGGCGGGGCTGGGCGCAGAGACGATCCTCTTCTATTTCTTCGTCAAGATTCCACTCATCGTCTCGCAGCTCATGCCCGCGATCTTTTTGCTGGCCCTGGTCCTCCAGCTCGGCATCCTGACGCGGAGCAAGGAGATGCTGGCCCTGCGCGCCGGAGGCGTCTCGTTTGCCTGGTTCATCAAGTTCTTTTTGATCTACGCCATGTTCTGGAGTCTGGGGCAGCTGGCCTTTTCCCAGTTCCTCGGCGTGTTTGGGGAGTACGAGGCCAACCGGATATGGAAGGAGGATGTCAGGAAAAAGCAGCTCGACGAACTGACCATCACCGACCTCTGGTTCCGCGACGGCCCGTTCATCGTGCTGGCCAGGGAGGCGTATCCGGGCAAGAGCCGGGCCTCGGATGTGGTGGTCTACGAATTCGCCACGGACAACCAGGAGCTCATCCGCATCCTCACGGCCAAGAAGGCCATGATCGACGACAACGGGTGGGGGCTGCTCGACGTGCACGAACTGGACACCCGCACCTTTGTCTCGGTCACGCGGCTCTCGCAATTCCTCTCGGTCCGCCAGAACCTCAAGGCCTATGCCGCAGTGGAGCTCAAGGGCGACACCGCGCAGCTGCCCCTGCTGGAACTCTCAAGGGCTATCGAGAAGCTTGAGGAATCCGGCTCCAACGTGGAGATTCTCAGGACCATCTGGCATACCAAGTGGTCCTATGCCTTTTCTATCGCGGTCATGGCCCTGCTGGCCCTGGCCCTGGTGACTTTCTCGGAGAACATCTACGCCAACATCGGCTTTTCGCTGATCCTGATCTTTGTGCAGTACGGGGTCCACGCTGTCGGGGCCACTGCGGGCGAGCAGGCCGTGCTGCCGCCGTTCGTGGCCGCCTGGCTGGGCAACTTCGTCATGGCCGCCCTGGCGGGGATGCGGCTGGCCTGGGTGACCGTGCCCGGCTTTCAGGCCTTTGTCAGAACCTGGGGAACCGCTTTGAAGACGGCAAGACCCTAGCTAATCGGCCAGGGGCTCCTGGGTGTCGTCAGGGGTTTCGGCAGGGGAGGCGGGCACGGCGTTGATCGCGTATTCGGCCAGGACATTCCAGAGCTTGTCCTCGCCCATGCCTGTCTTGCTGGAGAAGAGGAGCGGCAGGCGCGGCTGTTGCAGGATGTCCTTCCACTGGTTCTGGAGCGCGGCCCGCTCACGCTGCTTGGGCTTGTCGGACTTGGTCAGCACCGGAATGACCGGGATGCCCAGCCCCCTGAGATAGGACGTCAGCTCAAGGTCAAGCTTTTGTGGGGTCAGGCGGGCGTCAAGAAGGACCACCACAGCCTTCAGGCCAGGGTTGGCGGTCATGTACGCCTCGATGAGCTTGCCCCATTTCTCCCGCTCTGATTGCGAGCACCTGGCGTAGCCGTAGCCGGGCAGGTCCACGAGATAGAAACCGTCCGGGTTGACCCGGTAGTAGTTGAGGCTGCGCGTCTTGCCCGGCTTGGAGCTGATCTTGGCCAGGCTTTTGCGCCCGGCCAGTCTGTTAACCAGCGACGATTTGCCCACGTTCGATCTCCCGGCCAGGGCGATCTGAGGCTCATCCAGGCTCTCAAGCTGCTTGATTTCGTATATTGTTTTGACTAACTCGATGGTTCGGTTCATAAAAGGGGCACCGTGTCCGTGTTGATGTGCGTGTGGAGAGCCCAATGTTCTCTTTTTGCGCAGTCGCGTCAAGGCGCGTGACGGGCCTGAACAGCCATGAGGCCACCCAAGGGGGGAAGCGGCATGAAAAAACTCGATATCCTGATACTCAACGGCCCCAATCTGGGCCACATCGGTACCCGCCAGCCCGAGATATACGGCTCTCAGACCATGGACGATATGCCGGACATCCTGCGCCGGATCATGGGCGAGCGGGCGGACGGGATCGTCGTGCACCATTTCCAGTCCAACTCCGAGGGGGGGCTGGTGGACCGGCTGGAGCGAGCCAGGGGCGACGGGACCAACGGCGTGGTTTTCAACGCCGGGGCCTACACCCATACCAGTCTGGCCATTGCCGACTGCCTCGCCTGGATCAACATCCCGTGTGTCGAGGTGCATATCAGCAACATCTGGGCGCGCACAGACCAGCCCTTGCGCCAGCAGAGCCTCATGGGGGGACAGTGCATCGGCGTTATTGCCGGTTTCGGGATTCTGGGGTATGGGCTTGCTGTCCAGGCGCTCTACGAGCGTCTCAAGGGATAATCGGAAAAAACGACAACCGCCCCGGCTGCGTTCCGGGGTCTGCCATTTCGGAGAAAGCATGATATCGACCAAGGATTTCAGGACAGGCCTGAAAATCGAGATTGACGGCAAACCGTTCGAAATCATTGAATTTCAGCATTTCAAGCCCGGCAAGGGCGGTGCCATGATGCGCACCAAGTTGCGCCACATGAAAACCGGCCAGGTGCTGGACAAGACCTTCCGCTCCGGCGAAAAGGTCAAGAAACCGGACATGGCCGTGGTTTCCATGCAGTTCATCTACAAGGAAGGCACGGACTTCGTGTTCATGGATCTCGAAAGCTACGAGCAGATGAACGTGCCTGGAGCCAACATGGGCGAGGCTGGCGGCTACGTGAAGGAAGGCGACACCGTGAAGGTGCTTCTGTACAACGGGGAGCTGATCGGGGTCGATCTCCCGGCCAACGTCAACCTGAAGGTGGCCCAGACCGATCCGGGCGTGCAGGGCGACCGCGTGAGCAACGCCACCAAGTCCGCCACGCTGGAGACCGGTATTCAGGTGAACGTTCCGCTCTTCATCAACGAGGGCGACCTCATCAAGGTGGACACGCGCAGCGGCGAATACCTCGGGCGCGAATAGACTCGACTTGCAACACGTTGTGAAAATTGCGTAAAAAAGGTCGTGGACGGTTCGCTGTCCAGGACCTTTTTTCAAAAGCGGGGACGAATGGCGCGACGGCAGATCACATCGGCTCAATCCAGGCGGACAGGGCATGGCAGGGAATTCACCGGCCTGTTTTTTCTTTTCGTTTCGGCCTTCACCTTCCTGAGCCTGCTCTCGTTCAGCCCTGCCGACCCCAGCTTCAACCAGGCGGTCAGCGAGGGGTGGCGGGTGCGCAACGTTGCTGGCGTGGCCGGTGCCTATTGCGCCGGTTTCCTTGTGGAGCTTTTCGGGTTCGGGGCCATGTTCTGGCCGTTTTACTTCCTGTATCTCGGGCTGTCCCGGTTTGTCAGCCGCATCCGCATTTCCAAGATCCGCTGGCTCGGGTTGGCCGGTCTGTTCGTGGCTTTTGAGGCCTGGGCCACGCATCCCTGGCTGGTGGACCTCCCGGCTGACGCTTACGGCCTTGTGGGCGGCGGATTCTTTGGCCGCGAAATCGTCTCCCGGCTGACTCTGACCTATCTGCGCCCGGCTGGAGCGTTTCTGCTGTGGGTTTTCATCAGCATCATCTCCTTTCAGGCCTTTTTCGGCTACAGTTGGGCCTCGGTCTGGAACAGGCTGCTCCTGTGGCGGGCCATACTTCAGGAGAAGATCGACGCGCGCATGGCTCAGTACCGGGCGCGCAAAAAGGCCAGGGCATCAGAAGTGAAGCTGGGCAGGGACGAGATCGTTGGATTCGATATGGTGGACGAAGAGGATTGCGACATCCATTATATCGACCTGGACGACGGTGACAAGAACAAGCGAAAGGAACCCCAGGCCGCACCGCAAAAGCCGAAACCGGCCAAGCCTGTCAAGACTCCGGGTGCTGTCGCTCCGACTGGCGTCAATGGTCTGCCGAGCATCGAACTGCTCACGCAGCCACCGCCGCAGGCCACCAGCCAGACCCAGGCGGTGCTCCAGCCCCTGGCTGATCGGCTCAAGGAATGCCTCAACGATTTCAATGTGCAGGGTGAGATTCAGCGGGTGGTGCCCGGCCCTGTGGTGACCATGTTCGAGTTCAAGCCTGCGCCGGGCATCAAGGTCAGCAAGATCGAGAACCTGACCGACGACATCGCCCTGGCCCTCAAGGCCGAATCCGTGCGCATCGAGGCCCCGATTCCGGGCAAGGACAGCGTGGGCATCGAGATCCCCAACGTGGACCGCCAGACGGTCTATCTGCGCGAGGTCATTGAGTCCAAGGAATTCACGGGCAGCACATCGCCCCTGACCCTGGCCCTGGGCAAGGACATCCACGGAGCCACGCGGGTGGCCGACCTGGCCAAGATGCCACACCTGCTGGTGGCCGGAGCCACGGGCGCGGGCAAGTCGGTGGGCATCAACGGCTTTCTCCTGAGCCTGCTCTACAAGGCCGGGCCGGACAAGGTGAAGCTGCTCCTGGTGGACCCCAAGCGCATCGAGCTGGCCCCGTATGCGGCCCTGCCGCATCTGGTGCACCCGGTGGTCACCGAGATGAGCCTGGCCAAGAGCGCCCTGGACTGGGCCGTGTTCGAAATGGACTGCCGCTACCAGAAGATGGCCAAGCTCGGCGTGCGCAACATCGAGGGATACAACAAGAAGCTTGAGGACATGGGCGACACTGTGCCGGAAGAATTCGAGCATATGAAGCACATGCCGTACCTTGTCATCGTCATCGATGAGCTGGCGGACCTGATGATGACCGCGGCCAAGGAAGTGGAGCAGTGCATCGTCCGGCTGGCCCAACTGGCGCGGGCCGCGGGCATCCATCTGGTGCTGGCCACCCAAAGGCCGAGCGTGGACGTGGTCACCGGCCTGATCAAGGCCAACTTCCCGACGCGCATCTCGTTTTTCGTCACCTCCAAGTTCGATTCGCGCACCATTCTCGACGGTGTGGGCGCGGAACGCCTGCTGGGCAAGGGCGACATGCTCTTCAAGCCCAGCGGCGGCAAGCTCACGCGGATGCACGGCGCGTACGTCGATGAGACGGAAATTGCGCACGTGGTCAACTTCTGGCGCGACAGTCAGCCCCAGGAGTTTGAGCTTGATTTCACGGACTGGAAGAAGGATGCTCCGGGCGGCGATGGTTCCGAGTTGGTCAACGAGTCCGACGACCCGGTCTACGGCGAGGCGGTACAGTTTGTGCTGAGCCAGGGCAAGGCGTCCATCTCGCTGTTGCAGCGTCGCTTCAGGATCGGTTTCAACAGGGCGGCCCGATACATCGAACAGATGGAAATGGACGGGATTCTCGGCCCGCAGGACGGAAGCAAGCCGAGAAAAGTTATCTCACCGGAATAAAAGGAGACTTGAAAATGTCTAGACAATATATGGCCCTGGTTTCCCTGTCCGTCTGTCTGGTTTTCGCCGGCCTTGCCCATGCAGGCAAGGCCGTGGCGCCCGAGGACATGCCCGATCTCATCCAGAAACGCTACGAAACCCTCAAGACCTTCAGGTGCGACTTTGTCCAGGAGCTGACCAATGTGGCCAGCGGGGATGTCGAGGAACGCCGGGGCCGCATCTGGTTCCGCCAGCCCTCCCAGGTCCGCTGGGAGACCCTGGAGCCGGAGAAGGAACTGCTCGTGGTCGGGCCGGATTACGCCTGGGATTACATCGAAGCCGAACAGCTGGCGCTGAAGTATGGGGTCGAGGCGCTGCTCGATTCCAAGACCATCCTGCGCTTCATCTCCGGGCGGGCCAATCTCAAGGAGGATTTCGTGATCAAGACCGAGTGGCAGGGAGCTGATGAGGTCCGCGAGCGGTGGGGCAAGGGCTTCACCGTGTTGCAACTGCTGCCCAAGGAACCAGAACCGGGCATGGTCCTGGCCTATGTCGGCGTGGAGCCTGACACAGGGCTGCTGCGGCAGGTGATGATCGTGGATTTCTACGGCAACGGCAACGAGGTCCGCCTGTCCAATGTCAAGCAGGACATCAAGCTGTCTGCCGACATGTTCACCTTTGTCCCGCCCGAAGGCGTTCAGGTTGAGGACAACACCCAAGGATTCTAGGAGATTGAATGGCTTGGCGAGTGGTTGCCAGGCCCGAAATGTCAGGCCAGACTGACCGCTTTTTTCAGGGCGGTCAGTTCCGCAGCCGTCAGCTCGCGCCATTGGCCGCGCTTGAGATTGCCCAGTTCCATCGGCCCCTGTTTGACCCGGTGCAGGCGCAGGATGGTCAGCCCCAGCTCCTCGCACATCCGCCGAATCTGCCGGTTGAGCCCCTGAATGAGCGTGATTTCGAGCACCTGGCTCCCGGCCACGGGCGGGTGCAGGATCGCGTCCGCAGGGGCCAGCCTGTCGCCCGCCTTGAGGGTCATCCCGGACTGCATGGTCCGGATCGCCTTTTCCGGCACAGAACCCCGGATGGTCACCTCGTACACCTTGGGCAGATGCCACTTGGGATGGGTCAGCCGGTGGCAGAGTTCGCCGTCCGTGGTCAGCAGCAGTAACCCTTCCGAATAATAGTCGAGCCGTCCCACCGGGAAGGGTCGAAGTTCCACGATCTCCGGCGGAAGCAGATCGAGCACGGTGGTGCGCCCCTGGGGGTCCCTGGCCGTGGTCACGATTTCCACCGGCTTGTGGAGCATGATGGTGATGTCGCCGCCGCTGCCCGGCAGGACCACGGGCCTGCCGTCCACAGTCACATGATCGCGGGCCGGGTCCACCTTGATGCCCGGCGAGTCGGCCTTTTCACCATTGACCGCGACCCTGCCGCCAAAGACCAGATCGTCCGCGCCGCGGCGCGAGGTGACGCCGCATTGGGCGATGAACTTGTTCAGGCGCATCAGGGAAGAGTCGTCGGACATGTGGTTTCCACACCGGGCCAGGCCGGATTTGCGTGCAATGGGGGATGAAACAGCGGCGGGACGAGGTCCGTCCCGCCGCTCACGAAAGAGTATTAGACGTGAACCGTCTTGGTGGCAAGCTGGAAACTGGTGACCACGTCGAGCATGTTGGTCACCTGGCCGACCTGCCGCTGGCCGGTCAGGCCGAAGTGCTCAAGGCAGGTGCCGCAGACAAGGATGGACACGCCAGTCTGCTCCAGAGCCGCGAGCTGGTTCAGGCACGGGCTGCCGGGCACGGCCAGCCGTACCCCGCCATTGACCAGGATGATGCGCCACAGCTCGCCTCCAATCTCCTTGAGGGTGGCCAGGAAGTTGAACATCAGCCTGCCGCCGAGACCATCGTCGCCCGAGCCGATGACCTCCGAACTGATGAAGACCAGAATCTTCTGGGGAGCGGTCCCGGCATCCGAGGTTGCCGACTGTCCGCCCGTCGCGGGCTGCGCCTGATCGTCCTGCGCCCTGGTTCCGGTGATGAGGTATTGGCGGTCCGATTGCGCGGTCTCAACCCGATACCCCCTGGTGCCGAGAAAGCGGGAGACGTTGTCTTTGGCCGCCTCGTTGTCCACGGCCACGGTGATCCGCTCCGGGTTCAGACGCTCCACCGCGTCCTTGCAGCGCAGCACCGGCTGGGGGCAGGGGAGTCCCTGGCATTCGAGTGTTGTTTCAGACATGAATTCCTCCTTGAAACCGGAATCAATCATAGACCGGCCTGCTCGGTCAAATAGATATGATTTATGCCTGGATTTGCACCAGGGGGTCGTCGAAAAGTCGGTGGGCTTGTCTTGGAGCGAAACAGTCTATAAGGGTAACAAAACTGCATACCGGACTCGACCATGAAGATACCCATTGATCCGACCCGACTTTCACCATTCCTAGCCACTCTCTATCGGCTGTGGATCGCCACCATCCGTTTCGAGGTGCACGGCGATTTGCAATGCATCCTGGCCAAGCGCGAGCAGCGTCATCCCCTGGTGCTGGCCCTTTGGCACGGTGAGCTTTTCTCCTTGACCGGGTTCGGTCATACTTCCATCAGTTCGGATGTCGTGACCTTTGTCAGCCAGAGCAAGGACGGCGAGGTCATCGCCCAGGTGCTGGAAAAGCTCGGCCACGCCACGGTCCGGGGGTCGAGCACGCGCGGCGGTGTCAGGGCGCTGCTCCAGGCCATCCGAGTGATGGTGAGAGAAAACCGCATGGCCGTCTTTACCGTGGACGGCCCGCGCGGACCAAGGCACAAGGCCAAGGGCGGCGTCATCTACCTGGCCCAGAAGGCCGGGGCCGCCATAATTCCGCTGCGGGCCTATCCCGTACGCAAGAAGGTGTTTCACAGGTCATGGGACCGGTTTGCGCTGCCCCTGCCGTTCACGCGCTGCCACATCTATGTGGGAGAGCCCATGGCCGTGACCACGGAAAAGCTGACAGAAGAAACGCTGGCTCGCGAGCAGGAACGGCTGGAAAAGGCGATGCTCGCCCTGGGTCCGGAGAAAGATCAGCAATGACAGAGGGACGCCGCAGCGTCCCTCTGTGTTTTTCGTCTGCTAGACTTTCATCCGGGCCGTGCCGTCCTTGTAGAAGGGCAACCCGGTCCTCTTTGCCTCAAGCTCGACCCGGGCCGTCTTGATGACAAAGAGGTCTTTCTCTGCATCTTCAGCCCGGACATAGGCCAGGGCCACGCAGTGGCCCAGGCTCGGGGCAAAGGAACCGCTGGTGACAACCCCGGTCTTTTCGCCGGACGGCAGGAAGACCTCGTCGTAGTGGCGGGCAGTGCGGCGGCCTTCGATGGCCAGGGGTACCAGCATCTGGCGGACTGTGCCGAGTCCGGCCCTGCCGATGTAGTCGGTCTCTTTTTTCAGGAAGAACCCGGCCCCGGCCTCCACCGGCGTGTGTTCATCGTCGAGATCCTGGCCGTAGAGGGGATAGCCGATCTCAAGGCGCAGGGTGTCGCGCGCGCCCAGGCCCACCGGCTCCACACGCGTGTCTGCCGCGAGCTTTTCCCACACTGCGAGCGCCTTGTCTGCGGGCAGGTACAATTCATAGCCAAGCTCGCCCGTGTACCCGGTCCGGCTGATGAGCATGGGGAATCCGAGGCAGTCTGTGGCCTCGAAGTTGAAGTATTTCAATTCGTTCCATTTCCTGCCGGTCAGGGCGTTGATCACGTCCAGGCTTTCGGGGCCTTGCACGTCGATCTTGCCGGTCTCGTCGCTGATGTCGGTGAAGGACAGCCCACCTAGCAGGTTGGCCTTGATCTGGCTGAAATCCTTGTCGCGGCATGCGCCGTTGACCACGAGCATGTACTCGTCCTCGGCCAGGCAGTAGATGATCAGGTCGTCGATGATGCCACCGGACGCGTTGAGCAGGAAGCCGTAACGGCACTTGCCAGGGCCCAGCGTGGTCAGGTCGTGGCTGACGACCGTGTTCAGGGCGTTCATGGCACCTGGACCGGCCAGCTTGAACTCGCCCATGTGGCAGATGTCGAAGATGCCTGCCTTGGAGCGGGTGTGCTTGTGCTCGATGATGATGCCCTTGTATTGCACCGGCATGTCAAAGCCGGCAAAAGGGGCCATCTTGGCGCCATGCTCGCGGTGCCATTTGGTGATTGGGGTTATTGCCAGGGATTCCAAGGGTTCCTCCTTGCGGATGTGTCTAGACGGGTGTCTTGCCCGAGGCGCTCAGTGTCCGGGATTTCCTGATGGAACGGAACTCGTCGAGCAGGGCCACGAGGCGTTGGTAGTGCTTCCTGATTTCAAGGCCATAGGGGGACAGGGACTCCTCCCTGACTTCCACATACTTGCGGCGCAGGTACGGGTCGGCCACAACATCCTCGCCAATGATCAGGACTTTTGCAACAAGCTTGTCGAAATAGTTGACGATCTCGAATTTCAGATCGCCGAGGATGTCAGTCATGAGTTCGAGCATCTCCTTGTAGGAGACCGGCTCGCCCCGATAGCGCCTGGAGCGCAGCTCTTCAAGGATGCGCACCTTGCGCGCCTGCTGGATATGGCTGAATCGCGACCAGACCTCCTGGTGCAACTCGTAGTGCTCGCTGAAAATGTCGTAATTGTCCGGGGCCAGCAGGTAGCCGTCGAGCACCTTGACCAGTTGGGAGTAGTATTCGTCCGAGTAGTCCACGATCCGGTACATGTGTTTTGAAAGCCACATGAACAGCACCTTGAGCCGTTTCTCGTGGGTTTCGGTGGAGTTGATGACCTCGGAGCGCTTGTAGTTGATGGGCACGCGGCATTCACCGCGCACGATGTCGTTGAGACGCAGGAGCATGTTCTGGATGTTCTGGATGATGTTCAGGCTGTCGATGGACCGTCCGGTCAGGGGATGGATGACCTCCTGCCGGTGGACCGAGAGCGCCCTGTCCTCGCGCACGTTCTTGGAGTTGTACTCGTGCTGCTGGTAGGTGACGCGCAGGATGACGACGTGGTTTTTGCGATCCACGAAGAATCCCTGGTCATCGAACAGCTCGATGGCCTCCTTTTGCCCCTCGTTGATGCGAACCAGACCGATCTTCTCCACCCTGGGGTAGCGGCGCATCTTGCCGGGGGCGTCCACGGGCCGGGACATCAGCGTGGTGATGGTCCGGTCGCTCTGGCCCAGGACGCGGACGATGAAGCGCTGGTTCTGACGCAGCAGCCTGATGGCAAACATGGCCGACGAGGTGCGCCGTTCCGAGACGATGGGAAAGCCGTACAGTTCCATCATGAACTGGTAGACGAACAGCCGGTTGCATTCGTAGAGCATGCTGTTGCCAGGCTTGAACTTGCCGATCTTCAGCCCGAACTGCTTGAGCTCGCTGTCCAGATTTGACGGCAGCGAGGCGTAGATGCCCTGGAGGGTGAACCGGCCAGAGGCATCGTGGGCCACGACATGCGCCCGTTCGAGTTCGAGCAGGAATGGAAGCAATTCTCCATAGTTGTCAATGGCGCAGATGTCCTTGTTTTCAAAATGACGCAGAAACTCGTCATGATGGCGCTTGGGCAGCCGGCTCTGGAAGGTGCGGGTATTGGTGCCGATGACGGATTCCTCAAGCTGGCAGGAGTGCTCCTTGAGGTGGACGCCTTCCCATTCGGCAAGGGAGTGCAGGGCATCGTATTGAAAGACTTCCTGAAACGAGTTGAGGGGGCGGTCGAAGACCACCATGCTGAAGCCTGGGAGGTTCTTGTACTCGTAAAGGTCCACCTCAAAGGAGGGGAGCAGCTCCCTGGCCTCGACGAGCGGGTAGTCCCCGTTCTCGAAATACGGCTTGAGCAGACAATGCTTGATGTGGGAATAGTCGAGGAATACCTTGATATCCTCAAGAGTTTCCAGTTCCCGGAAGGGCGTCTTGCTCCCGGTTTCCCCGTAGCCAGGCGCTTGGCTGAACGCATTTTTCCACATTGATGGCTGTGTCCGTGATCAGGTGATGATACCAACTCGTCACGCACACTTTTTGCGCGACTCTCAATTCATACACATATTTAGGGGTGAATTCAACGGATTTAACAACACGAATTCCGAAAGTGGAGGGGAGTGGGCGCTCGGCCCCAGGCATTACGCATTCGCGCTTCAAATGCCGGATTATCAATAGTCCAGAATAATTGACACTATGTCTCCATTTGGCTAGAATACGCGAGGTTTGACCCCGAACAGCGAAAGGTGCCATGCGAGGTGGAGCGGATGAAAAAGAAAGACCAGTGCCCACGGGCCAAGATCAATGAACAATACTGTACCTGCACAGCGTCCTGCGACAAGCACGGCATCTGTTGCGAGTGTCTTCACTATCACAGGCAGCGCGGCGAGATTCCGGCCTGCTTCTTCACTTTGGAGGAGGAGAAGACCTACAATCGGACCGTGGAATTCTTCATTCAGCGCAGGTCGTGAGACACTGTTTTCAGTACAAGGAACCGGGCGGGGCTATCCGCCCTTTTTTTATGGAGATGAACCGATGACCCACGTTGACGGACCGACTGTCCTGGCCGGGCTAGAACGCATCGCCGCACGGGCCGGGGAGATCGTGGTGCAAGCCTCGACCAGGGCCAGGAAGATCACCCACAAGGGGCGCATCGATCTGGTCACCGAGACCGACATAGCCGTGGAGGAGATGCTCAAGGGCGAGTTGCCCGGCCTGCTGCCCGGAGCTGATTTTCTGGCTGAGGAATCGGCCAGCGATACCGAACCCGGCGAGCTGACCTGGATCATAGACCCGGTGGACGGCACGACCAATTTTGCCAACGGGCTGCCGTTCGTGGCCAATTCCATTGCCTTGTGGCAGCGCGACAGGGTCGTTCTTGGCGTGGTCAATCTGCCCTTGCTCGGAGAGATGTTTTCCGCGCGCCTGGGCGGCGGGACAAAGCTCAACGGCAAACCCGTGGCCGTGTCTGCCGAGGGGACCATGGAGCAATCGCTCCTGGCCACCGGGTTTCCCTACGCCATTGATGAGCATCTGGAGACGGTCCTCAGGAATCTCAGGACGATCCTGCCTCGCGCTCAGGGTGTGCGCCGGGTGGGGGCCGCTGCGCTTGATCTGGCCTATGTGGCCTGTGGCCGCTACGAGGGGTATTTTGAAAGCGCGCTCAACCCGTGGGACACGGCGGCAGGATGGCTGCTGGTGCGCGAGGCGGGCGGCCAGGTCACCGAGTATGACGCGGGCAGGGAGTATACGTTGCGCTCAAAGACCATCCTGGCGACCAACGGGGTCATCCATGATGCACTGAGCCGGTTGATTTGCGAGGGCTAAACGCTTACAAGCATACCGGCTTCCCAAAGGGTGACCAGATTGGGGGTCAGGAGTTCGCGGAACTCCTTGACCAGGCAGGTCAGCTCCTCGCGGGAGAAATAGTATCCCTCACAGACCTCGTCGCTGTTCGGGTTTATGGACTGGGTGTTGCGGCTCACGGCAAAGATCGAGACATGCTCGAACCCGGTTTCCGGGCAGGCGGGCAGGGCCCTGATGAACTGGGGGGCCTCGGCTCCCAGGTGCAACTCTTCCCTGAGGGTGCGCATGGCGGCGTCGCGGACGGCTTCACCAACATGGGGATGGGTTCTGGCCGAAACGTCCCAGCGGCCCGGAAAGAACCGCTTGTCCATGTTCCGTTTCTGCAGGTAGATTTTCTTGTCCGCGTTGAAGACCAGGACCTGGACCGAGCGGTGTTTGAGCAATTGGCGGTGGACAATATCCTTGGCCAGGACAGCCAGAGGCCGGTTCGCGTCGTCCACCACCTCGACAAAACGGGTGGCGTCGATCCTGGCAGGTGATTTTTTGGTGAATATCATGTCCTGATCCCGGTTTTTCTGGTGTGCTCGTGCAGGACATATACACGCAATGGCCGCGTTTTTCCAGCGGTCAGAAGGGGAGACTGGAGAGCGTCATGGGTGAGAGGGTTGTGCCGCTTGGCGAATCCGACATGGAGGAGCTCATCGAGCTTGAACGGCTGTGCTTCGCCTACCACTGGACGCGCGAGCAATTCGCCATGGGGCTTGAGCGGGGCGTGTACAAGATACTGGGCGTCCGCAGCCAGGGCCTGCTGGCCGGGTACATCGCCTTCTCCCTGATCGAGGACGAGATGGAGATCCTGAACCTGGCCGTGCATCCCGGCTTGAGACGGCGCGGCCTGGGCCAGTCGCTGCTGGCCGGGGCCTTTGACATCTGCACCGGGAAGGGGATTGCGAAGAGTTTTCTCGATGTCAAGGTATCCAACACCGCAGCCATCGATTTGTATCGGAAATTCGGGTATGAGCAGATAGGGGTCAGGAAACGGTATTATCCTGACACCAAGGAAGACGCCTTGTTGTTCAGGCATGACTTCAAGCGGGATTGACTCCAAAAAACCATCAAAGGCAACGATATGAAATTTATCGATCAGATTGACATCGCGGGCAGGAAACTGCTCTTCCGTGTGGATTTCAACGTCCCCCTGGACGAGGGCGTGATCACCGACGAGAACCGAATGATCGCGGTCCTCCCGACCCTGCGATACGCGCTGGAGCAGAACGCGGCCATCATTCTGTGTGCCCACCTGGGCAAGCCCAAGGGCAAGGCCGTGTCTGCGCTCTCGCTGGCACCCGTTGCCCGGCGTCTCGGCCAGATGCTGGGCATCGATGTGCCCCTGGCGCCGGACTGTATTGGCCCGGAGTCGCGGCGCATGGCAGCGGAACTCAAGCCCGGACAGGCCATGATGCTCGAAAACCTCCGCTTCTATCCCGAAGAGATCGGAAGGACGGAGGAGGAGCGGGGCGATTTCGGCAAGCAGCTCGCCTCCATGGCGGATATCTATGTCAACGACGCCTTTGGCGTGGCCCACAGGGCCAACGCCTCGGTAGTGGACGCTCCGAGATACGCCGCCATGTGTTGCGCCGGTTTCCTGGTCAAGCGCGAGCTCGAATATCTCGACAAGATCCTGATCAGCCCGGACAGGCCCTATGTCTGCGTCTCGGGCGGGGCCAAGATATCCACCAAGATCGGCATTCTCAACAACCTGCTGGGCAAGGTGAACGACATCGTCATCGGCGGGGCCATGGCCAACACCTTTTTGCTCGCTCTGGGCCACCCGGTCGGCAAATCCCTGGTGGAGACCGATCTCGTCCCTGAGGCCCTCTCAATCATGGCCAAGGCGGGCACGCTTGGCACCACGCTGCATCTGCCTGTCGATTTTCTCTACGCCGCAACGCACACCGCCACCGAGGCCGAGGGTGTCTGCGCAGCCACCGCCATTCCGGATCATTCGCTTGTGCTGGACATCGGGCCTGAAACAATCAATAACTTCGTGACAGTGATCTCCAAGGCCAGGACCGTGGTCTGGAACGGCCCCATGGGACTCTTCGAGACCCCGGCCTTTGCCGAAGGCTCTTTCGCCGTGTGTCGGGCCATCGCCGCCCTTGACGACGCAACCACCATCGTCGGCGGAGGAGACACGGACGCCGTGGTTCATATGCTTGGACTTCCCAATGAATTCAGCTTCATATCCACGGGCGGCGGCTCCTTCCTCCAGTTCCTGGAGGGCAAGGACCTGCCCGCGATTCAAGCCTTAAAGGAGTGCATGAAGAAATGAAGAAATTGATGGCCGCCAACTGGAAGATGTTCAAGACTTGGGACGAGGCGCAGGCCACGGCCCGCGGACTGGTCGAGCTTGCTGCGGCAAAACTCCCCCAGGATCGCGAAGTGCTTGTCTGCCCGCCGTTCACCTGTCTCAAGGCGGTCTCGGACGCGTTTTCGGGAGTGCCTGGTTTTGCCACGGGCGGCCAGGATTTCTATTTCAGGGAAGAGGGCGCGTTCACCGGCGAGATATCGCCCGCCATGCTCCGCGATGTTGGGGCGGCATACGGCCTGACAGGCCACTCGGAGCGTCGCCATGTCCTGGGTGAGGATGACGCCTATATTGGCCAGAAGACCGCGTTTGGCCTGTCCGCCGGGTTGCGCGTCATCCTGTGCATCGGCGAACTCATCGATGAACGCAGGGCGGGCCGCGTGGAAGAGGTCCTGGAGCGCCAGCTGCGCCTGGGCCTGAAGGACGTGCCCCTGGATGTCTCGCCCGAAAGAATCAGCGTGGCCTACGAGCCTGTCTGGGCCATCGGCACCGGCGAGGTGGCCGGGCCTGAGGAGATTCTTGCGGCCCACGCCTTTACCCGAAAAACCATGGCCGCCATCCTTGGCAAAAAAGCCAATGAAATGCGCATATTGTACGGAGGCAGCGTCAAGCCTTCCAACTGCGCCGAGATTATTGCGCTTGACAATGTCGACGGTGTCTTGGTAGGAGGCGCGAGCTTGCAGAGCGAAAGCTTTTCTCAGATCGTTCTGGCCTGATGAGCAAGCGGATTGTAACGAGGGAGTATAAGGTAAGATTGTGGATAATTTAGTCATTGTCATCCATGTTTTGGCTTGCATCTTTTTGATCGGCGCAGTAATGCTTCAATCCGGTCACGAGGGGATGGGCGTCATCTTCGGCGGCGGGAGCAGCACCATGTTCGGCAGCACCGGCGCGGGCGGCATCCTGGTGAAGATCACGGCAGGCTTGGCAACGGTTTTCCTGATCACCTCTCTGACCTACAACGTCATCACCGGCAACAAGGTATCTACGCAGGATTCCCTCATGCTCAAGGGTGACGGCATCGTCCAACCGATCGTCCCGGCTGATCAGCAGAAGCCCGGCGTGAAGTTCATGGACACCGGCGACAAAGCCAAGAGCGAATAGCTCAAAGCATAAAGCCGAGGTGGTGGAATTGGTAGACACGCTGTCTTGAGGGGGCAGTGGAAGAAATTCCGTGGGGGTTCGAATCCCCCCCTCGGCACCACGAATGAAAAAGGGTTGCGGCTAACAAGCTGCAACCCTTCCTCTTTTGGTGCGTCCAGTATCCTTTTACTCACGGGTGCATCCCATACGCCGTATGCTCATGCCTATGTTCAGTCGTCCTCCGAAGGACAGCAGCACGTATTTCCTCAATTCGGGTTGTGTGAATGATACTTATATGCCAGCATGTCATTATAATGTCCTATGATCTTGTCTTTCATCGTGTCACTCATGCACCTAAATCGGGAGGAGAGCATGGACCGTAAATTCCATTCCCTGGCCATCATCTGCGCGAACGTTGTGTTTGCCACTGTCCTGGTGGCCTTGGCCCAGGCCGAGCTGGTGGTGGGCAAAGCCTCACCCGACGAGGTCATGGCCATGCTCAAGGAAGGCAACGAGCGGTTCGTCGCCGGGAAGGCGCTCCATGAAAACACCGACGCGGAGCGGCTGGCCCAGGCCGGGAACGAGAGCCAGGCCGATCATGCCTTTGCCACCGTGCTTTCCTGCGCGGATTCCCGCGTGCCGGTGGAGCGGATTTTCGACGCCGGATTCATAGACCTGTTCGTGGTCCGGGTGGCGGGCAATGTGGTGAAAACCGACGAGGCCGGGTCCATCGAGTACGGGCTGGCCCATGTGCACACGCCGGTGCTGGTGGTCATGGGGCACACCCAATGCGGCGCTGTCGCAGCCGTGACCGACGTGGTGCAGGGGCGCAAGCTGACGTTTGAACGCAATATTCCGCCGCTGGTCGCTCCCATCATCCCGGCTGTGCAGCGGGCCATCGCCGCCCATCCCGATGCTTCGGGCAGGGCCGTGTTGCCCTTTGCCATCGAGGAGAACGTCTGGCAGGGCATCACGGACCTGTTCATGCAGAGCCCGGCCACCCGCATGATCGTCAGGTCCGGCAAGGTCAAGGTGGTCGGGGCGATTTACGACGTCGGGACTGGCCGCGTCAGTTGGCTGCCCGAGTCCAGGGTTCTCGAACTGCTGGACGCGGTGGAGCGCGACCCTGGCCGTGCCATGAACGCCATGGCCGAGTAGGGCAGAGCGGTCGCCAGTTCCTGGCGAAGACACTCGCTCCAATGAACGAGGCCCGCACGGCGTATTCGCCGTGCGGGCCTTGTGCGTTGAGGGGGAGGGCGGTCTAGAAGGGGTAGACCAGGGTGGAGCCGCCGGTGGTCGGGGTCTGTCCGCCTTTGCCCATCTTCTTGTCGATGGCGTCGATGCGCGCCTTGGCGGCCTCGCGCTGTTCCTTGCGGTCGGCCCGGCTGACCACGGTGTTGAGCAGCCGTTTGGCCGTGTCGTATTTGCCCTGTTTTTCGTAGATCAGGGAGGCGCGGTACATGGCGGTCAAAGCCCAGATGTTCTCCTGGGGGTACTTCCAGGCCAGTTGCAGGTAGTAGTCCAGCGCCTTTTCCGTGTTTTGCATGCCCTGTTCGCCCTCGCCGAGCCAGAACAGGGTCTCGGCCTGGAGGGTGGTGGTGATGGTGTCGCGGCTGGCCCAGATGGCCAGGAGCTGGTCGCGCGCGGTCACGAAGTCGCGTTTTTGCTGAAAGAGCAGGGCCATGCGCAGGCGGGTCATGACCGGGATGGCCTCGGAAGAGGCGGCCATCTGCCGGTATGTCTCAAGGGCGGCGTCCTCCCGCCCTGTTTCGAGCTCAAGGCGGAGTTTGACATCATACCACTTCATCTTTTGGGCCGGTCCCAGAGTGTCGGCCTTGATGCTGTTGAGGTAGAAGGCTCCGAGCTGCAACTGGTTCAAGCGCACGGCCTGATCCGCCAGGTAGAGGGTGCTCTCGATGCCGAACGCCGTGTCGTCGAACAGGTAGGCCGAGCGCTTGGCCAGATCCTCGGTGGGGGATTTCAAGAATTCCTGCTGCCAGCTGGCAAGCAGGAGCAGCTTGTCCATGGGCCAGTCGCGCTGCGAGAGGGGGGTGATCTTGTCTGCCGGCGCGGAAATCCAGAAAGGGGCCTCGTCCGCGTTCACTTCATACCCGCCAGCGCTGCACAAGGCGGTCAGAATCGGGTGGACCTTGATGGCCTCGGCCTGATTCTCGGGCAGGAGATTGTTCAAGTTATCCTTGAAGCGCATGGCGCCAGCCAATTGCAGGGCCAATGGAAGCATGCGTTTATCTGTTTTATTCCAGGCGTTTGCCGAGGTAATGAAATCCCCGTTGGCAAGGGCGAGGGCAAACTTGAAGCTGCCGAGCAGGGCCCCGGTCTGCTCGGAGATGAGCATGGAGCCGAGTTCGTTGTCGATGGCCCGGTTGGCGTCGTCCAAGGGCATGGAAAGGATGTTGTTGCGGAACGAGGTCCACGGTCCGGACTCCGGGTTGCCAAGCAGCCACTGGGAACGGGACACGGAATAGGGCGCAAGCAGGTTCCCTTCCCAGAAAGCGTTGGCTTTCAGATAGTTACCGCCATCAAAGACAGTGAGGTCAGACGGCAGGCTGCCGGTTTCGAGAAAGTCGATGACCATGCGCCAGAAGGCCCGGACCTCGTCCCTGCTCAGGGTCTCGACAGAAACCTTGGCTTCTTCGAAATTTTCGAGGGAAACCAGGGCAAGGGCCTTGACGATTGCGTCGCTGTCGGCCTGGGAGACCATTGAGGCAACCCCGCCAGTGGCCGGGGAGGGCGACTGGCCATGGACCTGCGAGGCCAGGGCCGTACCAGCGGTGGTCCAGTAGCTCCCGCCCCAGACAGTGGCTCCGACGGACTGAATCCGCTTGAGGGCCTCGTATTGCACGTCCCGTGAAAGGGTCGTGTTGGCACGGAAAGACCAGAAACGCTTGAGCCAGACATCCATCCAGACGTGCTCCAGGCCGGCTTCATCCTTGAAGCGACGGATCATGGTGTTCGCGTCCGGGGTCAGCGAGGCCGACTGGCTGAACCAGAGCACGGCCTTGTTCAGGTCGCCCATGGCGCGCTGGGCCTTGCCGCCCAGCCAGAGTCGCTCGATCTCATAGGCATTGTCCGCAAAGGCGGGAGTCATCTCGATGATCTCCAGGGCCTTGCCCGGAGAGTTGAGGTTCAGGTAGACCTCGGCCCGTTTGAGGATGACATCGGGCGCGTCGCTTGAGGATTCGGACGCGTATTCCTGTTCGAGTCGGTCCCAGGCACCATACTTTTCGAGCCAGCCCTCAAAGGAGTCGGCGGATGCAGACTGGGCGGCGCAGTCAAAGGCGAACCCATGAAGGACAAGGACACCGGCTGCCAAAATGATCAAAATTCGTTTCATGGCTCTCACACACCGCTAGCGGCATTTTGTTGGTTTCCGAAGGCCATTCCCTTAACAGGCTCGACAAAAACTCTCAATGGGCCAATTTCGCGGTTCCCGGAAAATGGCTCCCAAGAGAGGGCGGATCAAGGCCCGGCCAACCAGCTTTCACCCTTATTTTTTAAAAGTTTACATAATTTACATTATGAGACAACTGTGTATAATGTTGAAATAGCAGAACAAGCCAATGCTTTAACTCTTGGCATCGCGTTGTTCGTCCCTCGACCTCTCTCGTTGTGTCCTGAAAATCCTTGTGGAGGCATTTTCATGTTCACCCGGCATGATCCCGGTCATCAAATCAGGAAAAACGCTTCCAAGGCCGTGCCTGCCCGTCCTGACTCGTCGGACCTCTGGCATGGTTGCCCTTGGACAGGCGGCGCGCACTTCGTGGAGCCGTTGGTCAGATCACTGGCCCTGGCATGTCCATGAACGTGAGCACCTTCATACAAAGGTGCTCACGTGTCCCCGCACACAGGACGCAAAAAAAGCCCGTTGCCGGGCTTTTGTGAAGTGTTGGATGAGGTCTGGGCTATGCTTCGTCTTTGGGCTTTTCCACGGGATCAACGGTGATGGCGTCGATCTGCTTGAGGTAGATGTCGCGGCATTCATAGGAGCAGAAGACGTGCAACTTCTCCCCTTCCCTGACGCGGATGTCTCCGTCCTTTTCCACAAAGGTGCCGCATACCGGGTCCTTGATCATCTCCCCGGAGGCGACCTTCTGCTTCATGGTTTCCTTCTGGCCCATTTCCTTTTTCTTCTTGTCTCCGGAAAAGAGCTTGTAGACGAGAAACAAGGCGAGGCCGATGACGATGAACTTCAGCATGGAGCGCTCCGTGGTGGTTTAGGAATCCTGCCAGATTTTGTTGCCGTCCAGCCGGTACCGGATGGCGGCAAGGGCCTCGTCCACCGTGGTCCCGTCGGGAAAGACGAAATCAGGCGCGATCTCCTTGAGCGGAATGAGCACGAACGCCCTTTCCCTGGCCCGCGGATGCGGCAGGGTCAGGAAGTCGGTGTGCATGACCACATCCCCCCAGGCGATGATGTCCATGTCCAGTGGACGCGGACCGCCCGGCACCTGCCGGTTCCGGCCCAGCTGGGCCTCGATGGCCGTGCAGGTGGAGAGAAACCCGGCAGCCGCCCATATCTCAGCATCGATTTCGAGTTTGATCATCTGGTTGGCGAACCAGGGCTGATCCCTGATCTCCCCCTGCGGCTCGGTCAGGTAGATGCTCGAAATGGCCTTGAGCGAAATCTCGTCGCCATAGGTCTCAAGCCGCGTCAGCGCTTCGTTCAGGTTCTCTTCGGGGTTTCCCTCGTTGGAACCGAGGCTGACGTAGCAGATTACAGTTTCGATATTCTGGATACCGCCTCCTCGAGCTTGTCGTTGTTTACGGTGAGAGAGATGCGGAAATACCCTTCGCCGGGAGTGCCGAAGCCATTGCCTGGCGTCAGCACCACGCCCGTCTGCATCAACACGTTGGTAACGAATTCCGACGACTTGTAGCCTTCGGGGGTGTTGCACCACATGTAGAAGGAGGCGTCGGGGACGCGGTGCCTGATACCCGCCTTGGTCAGGGCCGCGCTGACCACGTCGCGCCGCTCCTTGTAAATGGCGCGGAACTGCTCGGCGTAGGGCTCGCCATCCCTGAGGGCGGCGATGCCCGCTTCCTGCACGGCCTGGAAGATGCCGGAATCGCAGTTCTCCTTGATCTTGCCCAGCCCGGCAACCAGGCTCGGGTTGCCGACAGCCATGCCGATGCGCCATCCGGTCATGTTGTAGGTCTTGGACAGGGAATGAAATTCGATGCACACGTCCTTGGCCCCTTTGCATTCAAGGATGGACATGGGCCGGTCGTCGGGGTTGTAGTAGATTTCGGTGTAAGCCGCGTCGGAGACGACGATGACGTTGAACTCCCTGGCTTTTTCGATGAGGCGCTCGTAGAACTCCCGGGTGGCCGTGGCCGCAGTCGGGTTGTTCGGATAGCACACGAAGATCATCTTGGCCTTGGCCCAGGTGTCGTTGCTCACGGCGTCGAGATCGACCAGGAAGTCGTTCTCCTCAAGCAGCGGCAGATACTGCACCTCGCCGCCCGCGAAGTTGGTGGCGATGCCGTAGACCGGATAGTTGGGCGTGGCCACCAGGGCCACGTCGCCCGGATTGATGAACGCCAGCGGGAAATGGGCGATGCCTTCCTTGGAGCCGATGAGGCTGACCACCTCGGTGTCAGGGTCGAGATCCACGTCGAAACGCTGCTTGTACCAGTCGGCCACGGCCTGCCGGTATGTTTTCATGCCTATATAGGAAGGATACTGATGGTTCCTGGGGTTCTTGGCGCCGTTATACAGGGCCTCGATGATGAATTCGGGAGTGGGAAGGTCGGGGTCGCCTATGCCGAGGCTGATGATGTCCATGCCCTTGGCCGCCACCTGGGCCTTGGCCTTGTCGATGGCCGCGAACAGGTACGGGGGCAAAGTCGAAAGGCGATCCGCGAGACTGAAAACTGTCATGTATGAACTCTCCTTGCAGTAAACTACGAAGTGTCTTTCATAATTGGGCGGTGTCCCACTGTCAATGTGAACCATTGCTCTTTGTGCGCCCACTTGATAGCTATCGGATGAAGGCGTGGCCGGACCACCCCTGCCGGACCGTGAGCGATGGTTGGGGACGGGACAATTTTATTGCACCATTTCAAACACTCAGAGTGATTGTGGCGTGATCATGGCCAGGGAACAGAAATCAGGCAGAGACACCCCCCCTGCCCACCATTGGGTGGACGGCTACCTTGAGCATGTCCTCATCGAAAAGGGACTCTCCGAAAACAGCCTGTCCGGCTATTCCGCCGACCTCGCCTCCCTGCTTGCCTTTCTTGAGGAAAAATCCTTCCGCCTTGAAGACCTGACCGAGCGCACGCTCTTTTTATATCTGACATATCTGCGCGCCAGGGGACTCCAGAGCCGCTCCCTGGCCCGACACCTTTCGTCCCTGCGCGGCTTCTTCGCCTTTGCCCTGGACCAGCGCTGGTACAAGGAAGACCCCGGCCATCTGCTGGAGAATCCCAAGCTGCCCAAAAAGCTCCCGGAATTCCTGACCCGCGAGGAAATGTCCCGTGTGCTCGCCCTGCCCGAAACTGCCACAAAGCTGGGCATGCGCGATCAAGCCATGCTGGAGCTGCTCTACGCCGCCGGGCTGCGCGTCTCGGAGCTGATCGAGATGAAGGTGCTGGACTACGACGCCCAGACCGGGCTGCTCCGGGTGTTCGGCAAGGGGGCCAAGGAACGGCTGGTGCCCATCCACTATGTGGCGCAGGATGTGCTGAGTCGCTATCTGCTGAACACCCGTCCCGCCTTCCGCCCTGCCGTGGACTTCATGTTCCTCAACCGCTCGGGCAAGGGGCTGACCCGTCAGGGGGTGTGGAAGCTGATCAAGACTTACGCGGACAAGGCCGGAATCAAACGGAGCATTTCGCCCCACACCTTTCGCCACTCCTTTGCCACCCATCTGCTCGAAGGCGGCGCGGACCTGCGCACCGTGCAGATGCTGCTCGGCCATTCCGACATCTCGGCAACGGAAATCTACACCCACATCCAGGCGGGCAGGCTCAGGTCGATCCACCAGCAATACCACCCGCGGTCCTCCATGTGATCGCCACGGCTGACACCCCCATGAACGCAAACGAAAAGATACATGCCAAGACCGTGATCACGGCCCACGCCAACGCGGATTTCGACGCCCTGGCCGCCATGGTCGCGGCCAGCAAGCTCTATCCGGGCGCAACCCTCGTCTTTCCCGGCAGCCAGGAGAAGAGCCTGCGCAACTTCTTCATCCAGAGCACGACATATCTCTTCAACTTCAAGGCTTTCAAGGACATCGACCCCGACGATGTGGAACTGCTGGTGGTGGTGGACACCCGTCAGCGCTCGCGCATCCCCCAGGTGCGTCCCCTGCTGGACAAGCCGGGGTTGCGCATCCACCTCTATGACCATCATCCGGACACGGACGACGATCTGAAGGCGGAAATGAGCGTGGTCAAGGACTGGGGCTCGACCACGGCCATCATCGTGGCCGAGATGCGTACACGCGGCATCACCCTGAACGCCGAGGAAGCCACCCTGCTCGGGCTCGGCATCTACGAGGACACCGGTTCCTTTGGCTTCAACTCCACCACCCCGCACGATTTCGAGGCCGCAGGCTGGCTCAAGGGTCAGGGCATGGACATCGAGGTCATTTCAGACCTTCTCTCCCATGAATTGTCCGCCGAGCAGATCACCCACCTGGGCGAGCTGCTCCAGAACGCGGCCACCTACGACATCCACGGCGTGGACGTGGTCATCACCGAATTGTCCACGGACCGCTTCGTGCCCGACTTCGCCCTGCTGGTCCACAAACTCATGGACATGGAGAACATCCGGGTCGTCATTGCCCTGGGGCGCATGGGCGACCGCATCCACGTGGTGGCGCGCTCCAAGCACCCGGATGTCAGCGTCGGCCAGATCTGCACCTCCCTAGGCGGCGGCGGACACGCGGCTGCGGCCTCGGCCACGGTCAAGGACCGGACCCTGGCCGAGGTGCGCGACGATCTCTTTGCCCTGCTCTACTCCCACATCAACCCCCAGATCGTGATCGAGAGCCTGATGTCGCGCCCGCCGGTGGTCATCGAGGACGACAGGGCCATGAACGAGGCTGTGGAACTGATGACCCGCTACGGCCTGAAGGATGTGCCCGTGGTCGCCAGCGGCACCATGCGCTGCGTCGGCATCATGGGACACCAGACCGCGGACAAGGCCCTGTCGCACGGCCTGGGCAAGCTCGGCCTGAGCGAATACATGAGCCGCAAGTTCGAGACCGTGGAGTCCGGGACCGATCTGTACCGGGTCATGGAGATCATCCTGGGCAAACGGCAGCGCATGCTTCCGGTCATGGACGGCGAAACCCTGGTCGGGGTGATCACCCGGACCGACCTGATGAACATGCTCATCGACGAACCGGCGCGGATTCCGGACTCGCTGCTGCCCGAGCGGCGCAGGGAGCGCAACATCGCCTCCCTGGTCAACAGCCGACTGCCCCAGAAGATGATCGATTTCCTGAAGGTCGCGGGCGAACTGGGCCAGGATATGGGCTGGGAGGTCTACGCGGTGGGCGGTTTCGTGCGCGACATCCTGCTGGCCCGGCCCAATTTCGATCTCGACCTGGTGGTGGAAGGCGACGCCATCGCCTATGCCCGGCGGCTGGCCCGACAGCTGGGCGGCAGGGTCAAGGCCCATGTCAAGTTCAAGACAGCGGTGGTCATCCTCGACGACCAGCGCGTGGACGTGGCCACGGCCCGGCTCGAATACTATGAATACCCGGCGGCCCTGCCCACGGTGGAGCTTTCGTCCATCAAGATGGATCTGTACCGGCGCGATTTCACCATCAATGCCCTGGCCCTGCGCATCAATCCGGGCCGGTTCGGCCAGTTGGTGGACTTTTTCGGCGCGGAGCAGGACATGAAGAACAAGGCCATCCGGGTGCTCCACTCCTTGAGCTTTGTGGAAGACCCGACCCGCATCCTGCGCGCCATCCGCTTTGAGCGGCGTTTCGAATTCCAGATCGGCGGCCAGACCCTGCGCCTGATCAAGAACGCCCTGAGCCTCGACCTGTTCAGCAAACTCTCCGGCACCCGCATCATGCACGAATTGCAGCTGATCATGGCCGAGGAGAATCCGCTGGCCTGCCTCAACCGGATGCAGGAGCTGGGCATCATGGAGGCGATCCATCCCCTGCTCAAGCTCTCGGCGGACCGGGTGCAGGTGCTCATGGAGCTTGGCAAGGTCAACAACTGGTACAAGCTGCTCTACCTGGAGCCCAGGGTCGTGCCATGGAAGCTCTATCTGCTGGGTCTGACCATGGGCATCAAGCGCGACCAGATCGGTCAGGTGACGTCGAGGCTGCGCTTCACCACCAAGGAGGAGCGCGAATTCCTCCAGTTGCGCGACATGATCGGCGACGCCCTCATGCGGCTCATGAGCTGGCGCGAGGACAAGTCGCGCTTGAGCCGGCTCTCCGCCATTCTTCGGCCCATCCCCCTTGAGGGCGTCCTGTTCCTCATGGCCCGCAGCAGGAAGGAGCACATCCGCCGGGGCATCTCGCAATACCTGACCCGGCTGCGCGATGTGACCATCGACGTGTCTGGAACCGATCTTCAGGAGATGGGGCTTGCGCCTGGCCCGGCCTACTCGGCCATCCTCGTCAGGGTGCTTGAGGCAAAGATCGACGGCAGGGCGCAAACGCGCGAGGACCAGCTCCGGCTGGCCAAGCGGCTCGGGCGTGCTTTGTCGCGCACGTGTAAGGAAGGCGACGGTTCGTGAGCGGTTTCATGCTTGCCCAAAGACGCCAAGGCGTGTAGAAAAATCAGGCCATTGGTGATACTGAGAGTGCTGCCGTCATGGCGGTCGAACAGGAGTGGGCCATGGCAAAAAGCCATGTATCCGTGATAGGATCAGGCCAGTGCGGGCCGAATAGTGAGGGCCGGGCG
This sequence comes from Pseudodesulfovibrio aespoeensis Aspo-2, assembly GCF_000176915.2. NCBI lineage: Bacteria > Pseudomonadati > Thermodesulfobacteriota > Desulfovibrionia > Desulfovibrionales > Desulfovibrionaceae > Pseudodesulfovibrio > Pseudodesulfovibrio aespoeensis. The sequence goes on along the minus strand of NC_014844.1, from coordinate 1,726,879 downwards.
CTCTACGCAGCCGCTGTCGAGCTGGGAGGCCTGCTGGCCAGGAACGGATATGTCGTGGTCTGCGGCGGCCTGGGCGGGGTCATGGAAGGCGCGTGCAAGGGCGCGCGCGAGGCGGGCGGCAGGACCATTGGCATACTGCCGTCGAGCGACCGGACCACGGCCAACGCCTGGGTGGAAATCCCCATCGCCACCGGGCTTGGCCCCATGCGCAACATGCTGGTGGTGACCAACGGCGACGTGATCGTGGCCGTGGGCGGCGGGTTCGGCACCCTCTCGGAGGTGGCCCTGGCCCGCAAGACAGGCAAGCCGGTGGTGGCCATCGGCGACATGGGCGCGATAGACGGCGTGCAGCGGGCACGGGATCCGGAACACGCCCTGTCGATTATCAAATCAATTCTTGAGCGGAAGTGATATGGAAGTATTGTGGGCGCCGTGGAGGCTGAACTACATCCTGGGGCCAAAGCCGGACGAATGCGTGTTCTGCATCCCTGAGGACCAGGCGCAGGACGAGGAGCGGTGCATTCTGGCCCGGGGGCGGTACTGTTTCGTGATCATGAACAAATTCCCCTACAACAACGGACATTTGATGGTCACACCCTACCGCCATGTGAGCAGTCTGCTCGACCTCAGCCTGGAAGAGTCCAACGACTGCATGCTCTGGCTTCGCCACAGCACCTCGGTGCTGGAGCAGGCGTTCCACCCCCATGGCATCAACATGGGGCTGAACCTGGGCGAGGCCGCCGGGGCCGGGATCGCCCAACACATGCATTTCCAGATCGTTCCCCGATGGAACGGCGACGCCTCGTTCATGGCCGTGTTCGGCGAAACCACGGTCATTCCGGAGCATCTGAGTTCAACCTATGCCCGGCTTCGGCCTCTGTTTGACGCAATTACATCGTAAGGAGTAGGCTCATGCGTTTCATCAAAGTTCTGTTTCTCCTGGCTCTTTTTGTCTTTTCCATCCTTTTCTTCAGCCAGAACAACGATGTGTTGCTCCAAGGGCTAGTCCTGAAGCTGGAAATCCCCTACACCATGACGCTGCACTCGGTTCCCCTGCCCTTTGCCGTGTTGATCATGGCCGCCTTTGTGGCAGGGGCCATCCTGACCATGATCTATTTCGCGCTGGACAAGTTCCGCTCCGGCGTCAAGCTCAGGGAATGCAAGACCCGCATGGCCAGCCTGGAACAGGAACTGAACTCCCTGCGCAACATGCCCATCAACGAGACGCGCTCCTACAACACCGAAGAAAAGTCCGAACAGTCCAACTGACGGGAAGCCCATGGCCTGGAATCCGTTCAACCGCAAGAAGCCCTCTGACTTCAACCAGAAGCTCAAGGCTGCGCGTGAAGTGACTGGCGGGGAAGCCTTCCTCGTCCAGGACACCCGTGCGGCCATCGAGGAGTTGAGTCAGGTCGTCAAGAACGACCCGGAGGCGGTTGAAATCTATCTCGCGCTGGGCAGCCTCTACCGCTCCCAGGGCGAGATCGAGCGCGCCATCCATATCCGCAACAGCCTCATCGTCAGGCCCGGCCTTGCCCGCGAGTTCAAGGCCCGCGCCCTGTTCGAGCTTGGCCGCGATTTCCGGCGCGGCGGTTTTCTGGACCGGGCCGCACAGGCGTTCGAGGATGCCCGTGCCCAGGGGCAGGATGCGGTCGCCATCCAGCACGAGATGGCCCGTCTGGCAGCGGAACGCGGGGCGTTCGAAAAAGCCGCCGAGGCTTTTGGGCAGCTCAATCTGCCCCTGCCGCAGGCGCACTATCTTGTCCGCCTTGCCATGGATTATTTCAAGGAAGGCAAGGAATCCCAGGCCAATCGATCACTCCGGCACGCCATCCGCGCCTATCCCGGCGCGGTCGAGGCGTGGCTTGAGCAGATGGTCCAGGCCTACAAGTCCGGCAGCGAGCGGCGCGTGGCCGACATCCTGCGCGAGGCCCTGGACAACGTGGCTTCGGACCTGCGCTTTGTCCTGCTCGAAGGGTTGCTCCAGGCCCTGATCAAGGCGGAGCGGCCCATGGACACGCCGCCCGACGAGAACGCCGAGTGGGCCGGGGTCTGCTCGGACCGGGCCGTGGTCACTGCCGTGGTGCCGGTCATCGAGTCGCAGGAGCCGGACGTGCTGCTGCTCTACTACGGGGGCGTGTACCTGCTGCGCATCGGCGACATCGAGAACGCCAAGAGCTGGTTTGAGAAGACCCTGGTCATGCAGTCCGATTTCTGGCTGGCCCGCCTTGAGCTTTTCGAGCAGTCGCGCATGGATCAGACCCTGACTCCGTTCTTCATGGAACAGTTGAACTTCTTCATCGACCGGGCGCGCATGGTGCGTCGCTTCTTCTGCCGCCGCTGCGGCCTCAAGCGCGACCATCTCTTCTACAACTGCCCCCGCTGCCGCAGCTGGCATTCCATCGGTTTTCGCAAAGATTTCTCGCAATAACCAACCCTGCCGGTGTCGTGGAAAAGCAGAAACTGACCCCCATGCTGGAACAATACCTCCGCTTCAAGGAGGAGAATCCCGGTTGCCTGCTGTTCTTCCGCATGGGCGACTTCTTCGAGCTGTTCTTCGAGGATGCCCAGACCGTGGCCAGGGCCGTGCAGATCACGCTGACCAGCCGCAATCCCAAGGATGACAACCCCATCCCCATGTGCGGGGTGCCGCACCACGCTGTCGAGCCCTACCTGACCCAGTTGCTCGACAAGGGATACCGCATCGCCATCTGCGACCAGATCGAAGACCCCAAGGAGGCCAAGGGGCTGGTCAAGCGGGCCGTCACCCGCGTGCTCACTCCCGGCACCGTGGTCGAAGATTCAAACCTCAAATCCAAGGAAAACAATTACCTTGGTGTGATGTTCTGGGACTCGGACAGGAACGCGGGCGGCGTCGCCTGGGTCGATTTCTCCACCGGGCAGTGGTCCGGCCTGCACAGCCGCCGCGAGCCGGAGCTGTGGCAATGGATCGTCAAGATCGGCCCGCGCGAGCTGCTCCTGCCCCAAGGGCGCAAGGTGCCGCCCCAGTATGCCGAGCTGGAGGCGCAGGTCACGGGCGTGCCGCCCGCCTCCTATTTCGATCCGGCCATGGCGGCCCGGCGCATTGCCGAGGTGCAGGGGACGGCCAGTCTCGACAGCCTTGACCTGGGTGACAAGCCGGAGCTGGTGCGCGCCTGCGGCGCGCTGCTGACCTACCTTGAGCACACCCAGAAATGCCCCCTCACCCACCTGGGCGAATTCAGGCCGCTCAACCTGGGCAAACACCTGCTCCTGGACGAGGTGACAGAGCGCAATCTCGAAATTTTCCGCCGCCTTGACGGCAGGCCGGGCAAGGGCACCCTGTGGCGCGTCCTGGACCGGACCATGACCCCCATGGGGGGACGCCTGCTGGAGGCCCGCCTGCGCCAGCCCTGGCGCGACATTGTTCCCATCGAAAAGACCCAGGATTGCGTGGTCTTTCTCCACGACCGCGACCAGCTCAGGGCCGACCTGCGCCAGGCGCTCGACGGGGTGCACGACCTTGAGCGGCTCTCCACCCGCGTGGTCCTGGGCCGGGCCACGCCCAGGGATTTCGTGGCCCTGCGCCAGAGCCTGCCCATGCTGCCCAAGGTCCGCGCCCTGCTCGCCGGGCTTGACCTTGACACCGCGCCCGACGTGAAACGGCTGCTCCTGAAATGGGACGACATGGAGGACTTGGCCGGACTGCTCGAATCCTCCTTCGTGGACTCCCCGCCTCCCCTGATCACGGACGGCGGCCTGTTCCGCAAGGGGTTCGACCCTCGGCTAGACGAACTGATCGAGCTCAACGAGCACGGCGAGGACAAGCTGCGGACCCTGCACCAGCAGGAGTTGGACGCAAGCAGCATCCCCAAGCTGAAACTCGGCTACAACAAGGTCTTTGGCTATTATTTCGAGGTTTCCAAGGCGTACAAGGGACAGGTGCCCGACCATTTCATCCGCCGCCAGACCCTGGTGGGCAGCGAGCGCTACATCACCCCGGCCCTCAAGGAAATGGAAGAGCGGATCATCTCTGCCTCTGACGAGCGCAAGGCCCTGGAACACAGCCTTTTTCTGACCCTGCGCGAACAGGTGGCCAGCGCCCGGAGCCGGTTCCTGTTCATGGCCGACGCCGTGGCCGCCCTGGACTACTGGCAGGGGCTGGCCGAGGCCGCCCGGATCAACGAGTGGCACCGGCCAGAGCTGCACGACGGCCTGGACATCGACATCGAGGCGGGCCGGCACCCGGTGGTCGAGGATGCCATGGGCCGGGCCACTTACATCCCGAACGACCTGCGGATGGACAGGGACAAGCGCATCCTGCTCATCACCGGCCCGAACATGGCGGGCAAGTCCACGGTGCTCAGACAGGTAGCCATCTTCGTGATCATGGCCCAGATCGGCTCCTTTGTCCCGGCCCGCCGGGCGCGCCTCGGGCTGGCGGACCGCGTCTTTTCGCGGGTGGGAGCCTCGGACAATCTGGCCCAGGGCCACTCCACCTTCATGGTCGAGATGACCGAGACCGCCCGCATCCTGCGTCAGGCCACCCAGCGCAGTCTGGTCATCCTCGACGAGATAGGCCGGGGCACCAGCACCTATGACGGCCTTTCCCTGGCCTGGGCCGTGGTCGAGGAGCTTGCCACCCGCGCCAGGGGCGGCATCCGCACCCTGTTCGCCACCCACTACCACGAGCTGACCGGCCTAGAGGGAAAGATCGAGGGGTTGAGAAACCTCAATATCGCGGTCAAGGAATGGAAGGGGGACATTGTCTTTCTGCGCAGGCTCGTGCCCGGCCCGGCAGACCGCAGCTACGGCATCGAGGTGGCCAAGCTGGCCGGGGTGCCCAAACCGGTCGTGGATCGTGCGCGGGAAATCCTTGCGAACCTCGAAGAAAAATCGCAGGATACCCGTTCCAGGGGTGCGGTTGAACGCGCCTCGCAGAAGCTGCTGCCCGGATTCGCCCTGGTTCCCCCGTGCCCGCAGGAAACGTGTGGGGATGCGGCGTGTCCGGCCCCCGGCGCACCGGTGCCGGAGCATCCCGTCATCACCCGGTTGACGGCCCTTGACGTGGACGGCATGACGCCCATAGAGGCATTGATGCTCCTCAACCAGTGGAAAGGCATGATCAAGCAATGAGCAGATCGACTCCGCAGATGAAACGTTCCCTGGCCGCCCTGGCCGCCCTGCTCCTGCTCGTCCAGGCCGCTCTCTCCGGGTGTGCCCTGGGCAAGAAGGAATGGCCGCAGCCCCAGCAAAGCGAGGACACCTTCACCCTGGAGATCATGGCCGCGGAACGCACCGACACCTGCCTGCTGCTGACCATCGCGGTAGGCGGCGCGGCCCGGCGGTTGTACCGGGCCAGCATCCAGTACGAGATCGTGGGCGGCGGCGACGGCGAGGGGTGCGTGGGTTGTCCGTTCGTGCCGAGGGACGCCGTCCATTTCACGCGCAACCAGGGCGCCTTCGATCTGGTCGGCAACACCTTGAAGCTGAGCCTGTGTACCCTTGAGCCGGACAAGCAGTACCGTTTTCGCGTGGCTGGCAAGAACGACCTGCCCGCGCTCCCCCTGACCTATACCGATGTCTTTGTCACCACGCAGTAATCCATAGATTTTCCAAGGAGAGATAGTGCATGCATCATTTCGAGTATCGTGACGGCGCCCTCTTTGCCGAAGAGGTTCCGGTCACGGCCCTGGCCGGGCAATACGGCACCCCGCTTTACGTCTACTCCGCCGCCACCCTCACCCGGCATTTCCAGGCCTTCGACTCCGCCTTTGACGGGCTGGACCATCTGACATGCTACTCGGTCAAGGCCAACTCCAACCTCTCGGTGCTCAAGCTCCTGGCCGGGTTGGGTGCGGGCATGGACATCGTCTCGGGCGGCGAGCTCTATCGCGCGCTCAAGGCGGGCGTGTCGCCGGACAAAATCGTCTACTCCGGCGTGGGCAAGCGGCCCTCCGAGATCCGCGAGGCGCTCGATGCCGGGATTCTCATGTTCAACATCGAGTCCGTGGCCGAGCTGCTCAAGATCAACGAAGTGGCGGGCGAAGCGGGCAAGGTGGCGAAGGTCAGCTTCCGCATCAATCCCGATGTGGACCCGCAGACCCATCCCTACATTTCCACCGGCATGAAGAAGAACAAATTCGGCCTGGATATCGAGAACTCCCTTGAGGCCTACCGGATGTGCGCGGACCTTGCCAACATCGAGCCCATCGGCATGGACTGCCACATCGGCTCGCAGCTCACCAGCATCGCCCCGTTCATGGAGGCGCTGGACAAGCTGCTCGATTTTTACGGCAGGCTCAAGGACATGGGCATCGGCATCAAGTACCTCGACCTGGGCGGCGGGCTCGGCATCACCTATGACGAGGAGGAGCCGCCCCACCCCACCGAGTTCGGGCAGGCCCTCAAGGAGAAGCTCACGGGCGTTCCCCTCAAGGTCATCCTCGAACCGGGCCGGGTCATCGCTGGCAACGCGGGCATCCTGGTCACCGAGGTGGTCTACACCAAGTCCAACCCGTCCCGGAATTTCCTCATCGTGGATGCGGCCATGAACGATCTGGTGCGCCCCAGCCTCTACGGCTCCTACCACCGCATCGCCGAGGTCACGCCCAAGGAGCGCGACTCCCTGACCTATGACGTGGTCGGCCCCATCTGCGAATCCGGCGACTTCCTGGCCCGCGAGCGCGCCCTGCCCGCCGTGAACCAGGGGGAACTGCTGGCGGTCTTCTCTGCCGGAGCCTACGGCTTCACCATGTCGTCCAACTACAACTCGCGCCCCAGGGCCTGCGAGCTGCTGGTGGATGGTGACACGGTGACCGTGGCCCGAAAGCGCGAGACCTACGAAGACCTGATCGACAAGGAACTCTAGCCAGGGGCCGGGGTTCGCCCCGGCCTTTTCATTTGGGGATCACCCATGGCACGGCTCAATTCATTCCATCATCCGGCACAGGGCTGGCCTTCGGCAGTGGGCGAAACCGTGCGTTTCTCCGGGGCTGAGGCGCACCACATGCTGGCCGTGCTGCGGACCGCGCCCGACCAGATAGTCCGCCTCTTTGACGGCCTGGGCCGCGTCGGCCTGTTCAAGGTCCAAAAGACCGACAGGAACACCGCCCTGCTCGAAGCCGTGAGCCTTGAGAGCCACCCGGCGCAGGACACGGGCGTGACCCTGGCCATCGGCTGGGGAAAGTCCAAGCGGCGTGACTACCTCTTTGAAAAACTGGTGGAGCTTCAAGGTCTTGGCGTGGCCTTCTGGTCTGCCGCCCGCAGCCAGGGGCAGATGCCCGACACGCCCAAGGAGAGCTGGCGCGACAAGTGCGTCCAGGCTGCCAAGCAATGCGGCAATCCGCTCCTTCCGACCATCACGGTCCTGCCCGCCGGGCTGGGGGGTCTGCTCGACTTTGCGCGCGGCTTTGACAGATGCTATGTTGCCTGGGAATCGGACGAGGCCGACAGGCCGCTCACCCCGGCTGATCTTTCCTGTGGCACAAGCCTCATCGTCATTGGTCCCGAAGGCGGGCTTGAGCATGACGAGGCCCTGGCGTTGCTTGAGGGCGGATTCGTCCCGGTGACCCTTGGCCAGAGCATCCTGCGCTGGGAGACCGCTGCAACCTATTGTCTCAGCCTCGGCTGGTTCGCGAGACAAGGCGACAAATGAAACTTGAAATCGAAGAATCACAACCTCTTGCCGACAGGATCAGGCCGAAATCCCTTGATGAGTTTGTGGGGCAGGGGCACATCCGCAACCGCATCGAGGCCTTTACCAAGTCCAAGCGGCTGCCGAGCCTGCTCCTCTTCGGTCCGCCCGGCTGCGGAAAATCCACCCTGGCCATGCTCCTGGCCCGGCTGACGGGCAAGAAGAGCCTGCGTCTCAGCGCGCCCGAGGCCGGACTGACCGCCCTCAGAAAGCAGCTGCCCGGCCACGACATCCTCATCCTCGACGAGTTGCACCGTTTTTCCAAGGCGCAGCAGGATTTCTTTCTGCCCATCCTGGAGTCCGGCGAGATCACCCTGCTCGCCACCACCACCGAAAACCCGTCCTTCAGCGTCACCCGGCAGTTGCTCTCCCGGCTCCATGTGCTCCGGTTGCGCACCCTGAACCGCGAGGAGCTGATCAGCGTGGCCCATCGCGGAACCGAGGCGCTCAGCCTGGAGCTGGAAGAGGAGAGTTACGCCCTGCTCGCTTCCATGGCCGGTGGCGACGCCAGGACATTGCTCAATCTCATCGAATACACCGCCGAACTGCCCAAGGACAAACGTTCGGTTGAGGTGCTGCGCGAATCCCTGCCCGAGATCGTGGTCCGGGGCGACCGCGACAGCGATTCCCACTACGAGCTGGCCTCGGCCCTGATCAAGTCCATCCGGGGCAGCGATCCGGATGCGGCCCTGTACTATCTGGCCTGCCTGCTGGAGAGCGGTGAGGACCCGCGCTTTGTCACCCGCCGCCTGATCATCTCGGCCTCGGAGGATGTCGGCCTGGGCGACCCGCAGGCCCTGCCCCTGGCCCTGGCCTGTCATCAGGCCGTGGAGGCCATCGGCATGCCCGAAGGATTCATCCCCATGGCCGAGACCACCGTGTATCTGGCCCTGGCTCCCAAGAGCAACGCCACCTACGCCGCCTACCGCACGGCCCAGAAAGAGGTCCGCGAGAACGGACCCAAGCCTGTTCCGCTCCACCTGCGCAACGCCACCACCTCGCTGCAACGCGAATGGGGCTATGGCCGGGGTTACCTCTACCCGCACAATTTCCCCAAGGCCTGGGCTGACCAGGACTACCTGCCCAACGAACTGCGCGGGCGCAAATTCTACCATCCCAAGGATCAGGGCGAGGAACCCCGGCTGCTCGCCTGGCTCAAGCAGTTCAAACGCAAATCCTAATCCGTTGAATGACAAGAAGAAAGGGTTCGCACCCATATGGTGCGAACCCTTTTGTTCATGTGTCACTTGAGGAATCGGTCAGGTGCGTTTGGCGTAGAGTTTTTGCCATTCGTCCAGGAAGAGGATGGCCGTGTCCAGGTCGGACAGCGCACCCTGCTGTTGGCGCAGGCTCCAGACCAGATCCTTGAAGGGCACGCTCTCGGACAGGCCGAGCCGGGCCAGCAGGCCGCGCAGCTCGTCCCGCAATTCAGGCGGGAAATCGGCGTCGAGCACGCTGGCCTCCCTGCCCCTGGGCCAGCCCGGAATGCGCCTGGCAGTGAAGTCGAGGAGCGTCTCCAGACGCGCATGGTAGGTGTGGTCCTTGAGCGCCCGCGCCCTGGCGCGCCCGGCAATGGCTTGGCACTCCTCGGGTCTCTCCAGGTAATAGTCTATCTTTTCAAGCAGTTCAGCCATTGACGTGAAGGTCGCCAGCTCGTCGTCGGCAAAGGCTTCTTCAAGAAGGGTGCGTTGGTCCACCAGTTGGAACGCGCCGCAGGCCGCCAGCTCGAAGGTGCGCGGGTTGACGAAATCGCCCAGGGTGACCAGCTCCTCGGCCTGGATGCTTGAATGCAGGTTCAGGTTGATGCGCGTGGCATTGAATATCTTGACGCACTCTTCCGGCGAGACGCGCGCGCCCTGCATCTGGACCAGGGGTTCAAGGACATGGTCGCCGTCCCAGTCCGTGCCCCAGAGCTTGAAATCGCGGCTGACCAGCTCGCGGAAGGCAACGCGCCGGTTGGGGTAGCCCGCGCCCATGAAGGAGATGTCCGAGCCGAACTTTCGCCGTTCCATGGGCGTCAGCTCCATGGGGTGGTGGAAGCCGGGCAGCGCGGCCAGGGGCAGATACAACCCGTTTGGCTGGCCTATGCCCTTTAGATCGCTCAGGAAAGGCTCCTTCTGGATGACGGCGAAGATATCGTAGAACGGGGCAAAGGATTTCCAGTAGGTGAAGAGGCGGTGATCCTCCACAAACCACATGGCCGTGGTCACGCCGTCGCGCCGCAGCCGCTTGAGGGCCTGATGGTTGAGCGGCGCCTGGGCCATGGCCAGAACCAGATCCGGCTCAAAGGTCTCCACCTTGGCCAGGATCGACTGGCTGATGACGTTGAGAAAGGAGTTCTGGAGGTAGTCGAGCCGGTCCGTGGTCACCCGCAGCTTCTTGAGCGCGTCGTAGGCCGCGTTGAACTCCGGGGCCTCGAAGACCTCAACGAGGTGGCCCAGGTCTTTCAGGGCCGTGGCCACGTATCGGCCTATGGGCAGGGAGCCGCCGTACAGGGGCAGGACAACGAGAATGCGCAGGTTCTTCATGCTATGGTCCTGTGATTGATCCGCTGGGGTCGCGGGTGATCCAATCGCGTTCACGGTAGATGCGCTGGGCCAGGAGCGCGTCCATGTCGGTCATTTTTTCAACGATACTGTCAGGATCACCGCTCAGATGCGCCAGGATGAACTGGCGGAATCTGGCCCGCTGCTCCGAGTCCGGGTCCATGCCCGCCACGGGGTGAAAGGTTTGGCCCAGGGCGTCGAAGCGGGATTCGTAGGCGATCATGCCACTGGGCATGTGCTCGGCCTTGCGCGTGGTCATGAACCGCTGGTAGCCGGGGTCTGCAAATGCGCCCAGGCAGGCGACGCCGTTGTCGCAGGGCCGGGTCTCAAGGCACGGCAGGCAGGGAGCCACGGCCTGATGGACCGTGTGCCCCGCGCCGTACGGCCCGGTCTCGAAGCACCAGGCCGAGGACAGGAAAAAGGCGTGGACCGGCGTGCCCAAATGGGCCGCCAGATGCATGGTGCCGGTATCCGGCGTCAGAAGCAGATCGAGGGAGCCGACGATCTCCACGAGGTCGGCCCAGTTGGTCGCGCCCGCCAGATTTCGCGTGCGCGCCTGCACTGCGGGGGGCAGCAGCTTCATGACTGCCTGCCCTGCCCCGTGCTCGCCCGCACCGCCCAGCAGGTGGACATGGGGCGCCTTGCGGGCCTGGGCCGTGGTGGCGACCATGCGCGCCAGGATCTCCACCGGCAGCGAGCGGCGCGACTCACGGCCCGCCAGGACCACGCCCAGGCCGTTGCCTTTGGACTGGGCAGACGGATTGACCCGCTCCGGCGCGAGCATGTCCGGGCAGTACCCGGCCCAGAAATCGACGAGATTGATGGAGAATCTTCTCTGATCCGACCAGCGCATGGCCATGGACGGCCACAGGGAAATCAGCTCCTGACCATCCTGCCAGGCGTAGCCCTCCACCGTGTCGGGATCGAACAGCGCAGCCAGCCGAAAATTGAGCCCGGAAAAATTGAGATTGTAGACCCGCTCGAAGCTGACGGCGCGCAGACCGGCAAAGGCGCGCCGGTTGTCCGTCAGCATGGCGCGCACGGCCTCGTGGCCGTTTAGCCCGGTGCCGTGGGCCGTGACCGGATGCAGAACCACATCCGGGAAGACCAGCCGGGCCAGCGGCTCAAGGGAGCGGTCGAGGCAGAGGTGGACGCGGCTGTCGGGCCGGGCGCACAGGGTCGCCAGGAGCCGCTTGGTCTGGATGAGGTCCCCGAACCGGGCCAGTTGTATGACGAGATGGTGTTTCATTGGCTGTCGTGTTGGTGTCAATTCCCTAGCCTATTCCCGGAGGATATTGCAAGAACCGGGCAATTGGCATTTTACATGTGGCCCTGCTTTGGGTATCAAGGCGCATGCGATACTATCCCATTTTCGTGAACCTGGAGAACAAGGGGTGCCTCGTGGTGGGCGCGGGCGAGGTCGGCAAGCGCAAGATCCAGTCCCTGATCGACTCTGGCGCGGGCACGGTGACCATCATCGACACCCGCCCCGCCGACCCGGAGATGGCCTCGCTGCTGGCCCAGGACCACGTCTCCTTCCAGTGCCGGGAGTTTCGCGACACCGACCTGGACGGCAAGTTCCTGGTCATCGCCTGCACCTCCAGCGAGGAGGTCAACTGGCGCATCAGCACCCTCTGCGCCGAGCGCGCCATCCTGTGCAACATCGTGGACCAGCCAGAGAAGTGCAGCTTCATCGTCCCGGCCACGGTCAAGCGCGGCGATTTGACGGTAGCCATCTCCACGGCGGGCCGCAGCCCAGCCATGGCCAAGCGCATCCGCAAGGAATTGCAGGAGAGCTTTGGCGACGAATACGCGGGCCTGCTCACGCTCATGGGCCGCATCAGACCGCTGGTGCTCGGGCTTGGCATGACCACGCCGGAAAACACCGCGGTGCTGCGCTCGCTGGTCAACTCCGATCTTCTGGCCCGGATCAAGGCCAGAGACCTTGACGCTGCCTCGGAAATACTTAAAGAATCATTGCCCCAACCATTGCACGCCAACATCCCGGAGCTGCTTGATGGGCTTGTTTGACATTCTGCACATCCTCATAATTGCCTTCTATGCGCTGGGCACGGTTCTTTTCCTGACCGGCGTGTGCGCGGGCAACGACAGGCTCAAGACCCTTGCCGTGTGGCTGGCCGTGGCCGGGTTCACCCTGAACACGGCGGACCTCTCCCTGGCCCTGACCGGCGATCCCTTGGCCCTGAGCTCGGGCACGTTCTATTTCAACATCCTGGCGTGGTGCGTGCTGGCCGTTTATTTCTTCCTCTGGTGGCGGCTGCGGCTCGAATTCCTGGCCATCACCGCCCTGCCCCTGGCCCTGCTCCTGTATGTGGCCTCCCTGGCCCTGGGCGGCATCCGGGTGGTCATGCCGCCGGAGCTGACCATGCTCTTCTTCGGCCTGCACATCGGCACCCTGATCCTGACCCTGGGCGTGTTGATCATGGCCTTTGGCGCGGCTGTCGCCTTCATCTACTACAACCGCAAGCTCAAGACCAAGGCCGGATTGTCGAGCATGGGCCAGGGCATCCCGTCGCTGGACAAGTTCGACGCAGTCAACCGGCTGGCTGTGACCATCGGGTTCCCCCTCTTCACCCTGGGGCTGTTCTCCACCTATTTCTGGTACCTGATCGACGCCAAACGCCCATTCGCCTGGGATATCATGAAGATCGGCTCATTTGCAGTCTGGTTTCTGTTCGCCTTCCTCTTCCACCAACGAGTGGTTCTCGGCTGGCGGGGGCGCAAGCCCGCCATCCTCGCCATATGGGTGTTTGCGGGCATGTGCGTCTCCCTCATTCATCACACCATCACCTTCAGGGCCGTGCCATGAACGGAAAGATCATCCTTGTCGGCCTGAACCACCGGACCGCCGGGGTCGATGTGCGCGAGAAATTCGCCCTCACCAATGTGGAAAACTTCGAGGCCGGGCTCATGGCCCACTGTCCGCTCGCCGAATGCATGGCGCTCTCCACCTGCAACCGGGTGGAGATCGTGGCCGTGGTCAAACGCGTGTCCGAGCGCGAGGCCCTGGACGCCGTGATCAATTACTGGGCGGGCATCTGCAAGGGATCGCCGGACCTGCTGGTGGAAAACACCTACCAGTATGTCGATCTCGAGGCCGTGGAGCATCTGTTCACCGTGGCCAGCAGCCTGGATTCCATGGTCATGGGCGAGCCGCAGATACTGGGCCAGCTCAAGGACTCCTACCGCAACGCCGTGGACAAGGGGGCGGCCCGGACCATCATCAACCGGCTGTTGCACAAGTCTTTTTCCGTGGCCAAACGGGTGCGCACCGAGACGGCCATCGCCTCGAGCGCGGTCTCCATCAGCTATGCGGCGGTGGAGCTTGCCAAGAAGATTTTTGGCGCCCTGGACGGCACCCGCGCCATGCTCGTGGGCGCGGGCGAAATGGCCGAGCTGGCCGCCACCCACCTGCTCCAGAACGGCGTGCGCGACATCATCATCGCCAACCGCACCCTGGGCCGGGCCAGGGAGCTGGCCTCGACCATGGGCGGCCAGCCCATCCAGATCGAGCAGATGTACGACCATTTGCACGAGGTGGACATCGTCATCAGCTCCACCGGCTCGCCCGTGGCTGTGATCAAGGCCAGGGAAGTCAAGGCGATTCTCAAGAAGCGCAAGAACAAGCCGATGTTCTTCATCGACATCGCCGTGCCGCGCGACATCGACCCGGATGTCAACAACCTGGACAACGTCTACCTCTACGACATTGACGACCTCAAGGAAGTGGTCGAGGAAAACATGGCCCAGCGCCAGGGCGAGGCGGTCAAGGCCAGGGCCGTGGTCGAGGCCGAGACCAAAGTGTTCGGCAACTGGCTCAATTCCCTGGCGCTCCAGCCGACCATCGTCGATCTCGTGGACCGCAGCGAGGACATCGCCCTGCGCGAGCTGGCCAAGACCCTCAAGAAGATCGGCCCGGTGGACGAGACCACCCGGAACTCACTGGAAACGCTTGTTCTTTCCGTGGGCCGCAAGGCGCTGCACGAGCCCATCTGTTTTCTCAAGCGGCGCACCCAGGAAGAGGGGTCGGCGGATCAGTTCATTGACATGGCCCGGCGCATGTTCAATCTCGACGACGAGACCGTGCCGCCCGACGCCCACCTGGACCGCAAGAACTGTGGCTGCGCCCCTGAAGACATCGACCGGCTCATCGACGCCTCAAAGACCAAGGAACAATGATGCGCACCTATCTCATCCAAGACCTCTACGACGACGATTACGACAAGATCGTTGCCGCCTTCAACGAGCTGGACTTCAAGAGCCTGCTCGACGACATCTACTACCTCCCCCTGCCCGCGGAACTGCTCCAGCCCGAACAGCGCGACCACCTGGAGGAATGCGGCCCCTATTTCATGGCCCTTGAGACCCTGCGCCATGCGGCTGGCAACCAGCTCAAGCTCGAGCTGCTGGTGCGCGGCAGGAAGAAGATCCGCTGCTCCTGCGTCTGCTACGCCACAGCGTCCCAGCGCAAACACATGATCGAATACCTCGACCAGTTCATCGAGGAGCTTGAGATCTCCGTCTGAGATGGCCGACATGACCGGTGCGTTCCCCGCCATGCCGCGTTCCCTGCAGAATCTGCCTCCCAAATGGGCACACTTCTGCCTTGGCATCGAGCGATTCATCAGCGACGACCTCGCCCTTGACATGACCGGCAAAACGCTGGCCGTGGGCCTGTCCGGCGGCGCGGACTCCACTGCCCTGCTCCTGTGCCTGCACTGGCTGGCCGTCAAGAACGGCGGGCGCGTCGTGGCCGCCCATCTGAACCACCGATTGCGGCCTGAGGCCGACGACGACGCCCGCTGGGCCGCGTCCCTGTGCGAGTCGCTGGGCGTGCCCTGCGTGGCCCGCGAGGCGGATGTGGCCGCCCTGGCCGCATCCCGTGGCATGGGCTTGGAGGAGGCTGGGCGTGAGGCCCGCTATACCCTGTTTGCCGATGTTCTGGCGCAGCACGAGGCCCACTTTATCGCTCTGGGGCATCATCTGGACGATCTGGGCGAGGACCTGCTCCTGCGTCTGTCCAGGGGCACGGCCTGGCCCGGACTCTCCGGCATGGTCGGTCGGGACGATGGCCGTCGACTGCTGCGCCCCCTGCTCCTGACCCCGAAATCGACCCTGACCGGGCTCCTGACCGCCCTTGGCGTGTCCTGGCGCGAGGACGCGACCAACAGCGATCCGCGCTGGGCCAGGAACCGCATCCGGTCCACGGTCATGCCCCTGCTGTTGCAGGAGAATCCGAACTTTCTCGATGCCGTGGCCCGTCTGTGGCGGGTCGGCAGCGCTGACCGCGACTACTGGGACGCCCAGACCGCAACCGCGGGAACCACGCTCTTAGACGCCACCCTGGCCGGAGCGCACCGCGCCCTGCGCTTGCGCCTCTACAAGGCGGCCCTGGACAGCCTCGGTCCGGGGCAGGCCCTGGCCGACACCCTTTTTGGGCTCGACAGGGCGTGGCAGGACCGGCGCATCGGAGCGACCTTCCAGTTTCCCGGTGAAAAGACAGCCACAGTCACCGGTTCCGGGGTGGTTTTCTCCCCCAGGCATTGACTTCCTCGGATGTGCGGTATAAGAGCATGTGATCTTTTGCACAATGTGTTTGCTGCCAGTGCGGCATTGCTTTTTTTATCACCAGGAGGAGTTTGCATGAATATTCTGATTTTCGGCCCCAACGGCTCCGGCAAAGGCACCCAGGGCACCCTGGCCAGGGACAAGTACGGTCTGGATCACATCGAGTCCGGTGCCATCTTCCGCAAGCATATCGGCGGCGGAACCGAGCTGGGCCTGAAGGCCAAGGCATTCATCAACAAGGGTGAACTGGTTCCTGATGACATCACCATTCCCATGGTTCTCGATGTCCTGGCCAACTCCGACAAGAACGGCTGGTTGCTCGACGGTTTCCCCCGTTCTCTGGTCCAGGGTGAAAAACTGTGGGAATCCCTGCAGAAAAGCGGAGAGAAGCTGGACTACGTCATCGAGATCAAGCTGCCCCGCGACATCGCCAAGGCCCGGATCATGGGCCGCCGTCTGTGTGAAAACAATCCCAACCACCCCAACAACGTCGGCATCCCGGTCATCGCCCCTGACGGCGACAAGTGCCGTGTCTGCGGCGGCGCCCTCTCCGCCCGCCAGGACGATCAGGATGCAGCCGCCATCGATCAGCGCCACGACATCTACTACGATGAGAAGACCGGCACCATGGCCGCCTGCAACTTCTACAAGAACATGAAGAACGGCGGCTTCAAGTACATCGAGCTCAATGGCGAGGATTCCATCACCGCCATCAAGGACTACCTGATGAGCCAGCTCGTCTAGTCTTCCGGCAATACTGACGTTATCAGCCCCTGCGGTCATGTGCCGCAGGGGCTTTTTCATGCGCGATTTCCAGGCTGCACTGGCCGCAGTCAATCCCCGGATGCCCAATGAAAAGGGGAAGGGCCGTGGCCCTTCCCCTGCTGTCTTGCGAGTCTGATTACCTTGCTTAGGCGTCGGTTTCCGTATCGCCTACCACCGAGGGGCCAAAGCCCAGAAGGATGGGGCTGGCCACGAAGATGGAGGAATAGGTGCCGACCCCGATGCCGATGAGCAGGGCCAGGGCGAAGTCGTGGATGACGCTGCCGCCCAGCACGAACAGGCAGGCCACCACCAGAAGTGTGGTCAGCGAGGTCATGATGGTCCGCGAGAGGGTCTGGTTGATGCTCTGGTTGATGATCGACTTGAACCGTCTGGTGTCTTTTTGCGCATTGGTGTTTTCACGGATGCGGTCAAAGACGATGATGGTGTCGTTGAGCGAGTAGCCGATGATGGTCAGGAGCGCGGCGATGATGGTCAGGTCGAACTCCTTGTCCAGGATGGAGAAGATGCCGATGGTGATGGCCACATCGTGGATGAGCGCGACCACGGCCCCCAGGGCGTAGTTGAGCTTGAGGTACCAGCACAGGCCGATGGTCATGACCATGGCCGCGATGATCAGCCAGCCCATGTTCAGCCCCAACAGGCCGATGGCGTAGATGCCGCCGCCCAGCGCCGCAGCCATGATGGCGGCCACGGTCCACCGCTGCTCGAAGCGGCCCGAGATGTAGACCGCGATGACCAGGACGGCGAAGAACAGCGCCTCAAGGGCCTTGGAGCGCAGGTCTGCGCCCACCTTGGGGCCGACCATCTCCAGGCGCTGGATGTCGAAGGCCACGCCGCTGAGATGGCTGGTCAGAGCGCTTGAGACCAGTGTGCGCACCTCCTTGGAGGACACTTCCGAGCTGGAAGTCCTGATGAGGTATTCGTGGTCGTCCTCCATGCCCAAGGACTGGACGACCAGTCCCGGCAGGCCCGTCTCTTCAAGGGCGGCCTTGAGGGCGCTCACCTCGATGGTCTTGTCCACCTTGACCTGGACGATCATGCCGCCTGCGAAGTCGATGCCGTATTGGGGGCCGCCCTTGATGAGCAGCGAGCCCAGGCCGGCAAGCAGGACCACGGCGGAAAGGATGAAGGCGATCTTCCTGAAACCGATGAAGTCGATCCGGGTATCGGGTTTGATTAATTGAAGTCCCATATCGTCCCCTTAAATGTTCAGCTTGGCGCTTTGGGAGCCGCTTTTTGTGTACAGGTCGAACAGGATGCGCGACACGAAGATGGCGGTGAACATCGAGGAGATGATGCCAAGCGTCAGGGTGACGGCAAAGCCCCGTACCGGTCCGGTGCCGAACTGGTAGAGGATGACCGCCGCGATGATGGTGGTCACGTTGGCGTCCATGATGGTCAGGGTGGCGCGGCTGTACCCTTCCTCGATGGCCGCCCGGACGGTCAGCCCGCGCCGCAGTTCCTCGCGGATGCGCTCGTAGATGATGACGTTGGCGTCCACGGCCATGCCGATGGTCAGGATGATGCCCGCGATGCCCGGCAGGGTCAGAGTCGCACCGAACAGGGCCAGGCCGCTCATGATCAGCATGATGTTCAGGCACAGGACCAGATCGGCCACGACTCCGGCAAAGCCGTAGTAGACGACCATGAAGACGAGTATCAGGCCCATGCCCACCAGGGCGGACATGATGCCCTTGTCGATGGATTCCTGCCCCAGGGAGGGTCCGACCGTGCGTTGTTCCAGGATGACGACCGGCGCGGGCAGCGAACCGGCGCGCAGGACCACAGCCAGGTCACGCGCCTCTTCCCGGGTGAAATTGCCGGTGATGGACGCCTTGCCGCCGCTGATCTTCTCCTGGATGACGGGAGCCGAATAGACCTTGCCGTCCAGGACGATGGCCATGCGCTTGTTGACGTTTTCGCCGGTCAGGTTGGCGAAGATGGTGCCGCCGCGCGCGTTGAAGGTGATCGAAACGTAGGGCTGGTTCCAGGTGTCGAGCTGCACCTTGGCGTCGGTGATGTATTCGCCGGTAAGCACGGCATCCTTCTTGAGCACGATGGGAGCCTCGGTCTGCCCGCCTCCCGCATGGGTGGTGACCAGGGTCGAAAGCTCGCGGCCAGGGGCGAGGATGCCGCTCTTGGCCTTGTCCAGGTCAGCCGTGTCGTCCACCATCTTGAATTCGAGGTGGGCGGTCTGGCCGATGATGTTGATGGCGCGCTCCGGGTCCTGCAGGCCGGGCAACTGGATCTGGATGCGGTCGCCCTGCTGCTTGCGGATGTCCGGCTCGGCCACGCCGAACTGGTCGATGCGGTTGCGGATGGTCTTGATGGCCTGATCCATGGTCAGCTTGGTCAACTCGTCGCGATACTGCGCCGGTATCGAAAGGACATACTTGATCTTGCCGTCGCCAAGGACCTGGGTGTCCTCGACGCTGAACGGGCTGAACCTGTCGATCACCGTGTCGAAACCGGCCTTTTGGTCGCCTTTGAGCAGCACCAGTTCCAGGCGGGATGAGGAGATCACCGTGGGCCGGAGGATGAAAATGCCCTCCTCGGCGGCTGCGGCCTTGAGATCGTCACCCAGGCGGGAAAGATTGTTGTGCATGGCGGTGTCCATGTCGACGCCAAGCGTCAGGTGGATACCGCCCTTGAGGTCGAGGCCGAGGCTGACCGAGTTGCCGGGCAGCAGCGCGCCCAGCGGCGACTCTTTCACGCCGGGGATGGACGGCAGCATGTAGGCCAGTCCAAGGATCAGGACGACCAGGGTTGCGAGGATTCTAAGGCGCAGACTCTGCATGAAAACTCCCTTGATGCGAACACGTTGCAGCCGGTGCGGGACGCACGGTCAAACACAAGCGCGGACCGGGCCACTTGTCTCGTGGTCCGGTCCGCACGGAAGTCCAGACTACCGGCTGTCAAGCCTACTTCTTGTTGTCTGCTGCGGAAGCGCCGTCTTTGTCGGCGACGAAACCGCGCTTGATCACGACATTGACACCAGCGGCGATCTCAATGGTGAGATTGTCGCCGTCGATATCGACGATGACGCCGAGAATGCCACCATTGGTCCACACCTTGTCGCCCTTTCTGAGGGCGTCGAGCATGGCCTTGTGCAGCTTTTGCTTTTTCTGCTGCGGGCGGATGAGCAGGAAGTAGAAAATGGCGAACATCAGGACGAGCATCGGCAGCGGGCCGCCGAGGATGCCGCCGAGACCGCCGGACTCTCCGCCGCCAGAGGGCGGCGCCATCGCGTAGGCTATGGAATCGAAGAACATGGTTCCTCCCAGACAGGGATAAGGGTTTTTACAGTCTCGAAGCGTTTAGCAGGGAACGTAGAGGTTCCCGTAAGGCCGATGCGAAAACGGACGAATTTTGACGAAGTTCTCGCTCATTATTTCCTTGCTGTCCAGCTTCAATTCCCTGGCGTAATCCTCGACCAAGGCCCCGATGACCTTCAGGTCTTCGGAGTCCACGGGCTGCGCGTGCAGGCCGGGTCCGAGCTGATGTTCGGGCACCTCGCCGCGGACATAGATCACGCCGCCGTGCATGCCCGTTCCCAGACTCCGTCCGGCAACAGGCGCATCAGGCTTATCAGAAAACATGCCCAAGAGCAAAATAATTCCGCCAGCCATATATTCTCCGAGAAAGTCGCCGGCCTTGCCGCCCACCACGATTTTCGGCTGGTGGTCGAGGTAGGCCTTCATGTGGATGCCCACCCGGTAGCCGACATCGCCCTTGATGAATATCTCGCCTCCGCGCATGGCGTAGCCGATGACATCGCCCGCGAGGCCCTCGATGATGATGCGCCCGCCGTCCATGGTGTTGCCCACACCGTCCTGGGCGTTGTTGCGGATGCGGATCTTGGGACCGCGCATGAAGGCGGCCAGATCCTGACCCGGCACGCCGTATATGTCGAAGGTGAGGTCGCCTTCAAGGGCCGTGGCCAGATAGCGCTGGCCGTTGCACTCCTTGATGACGAAATCCGTGACGCCCTCGCGAACCAGGGCGCGTATCTCCTCGTTGAACTGCTTGTAGTAGGTGCGGCCCGCCACCAGGGTCTTCTGCTTTCTCTTGGTCATGCTAGCCCTCCAGATCCACGATAACCGGTTCGCCCGCCTTGGGCATCCAGACCCTGTCCAGCTCGGGACACACTTCGCGCACGGCGGATTCCTCGCTGGACATGAAGACCATGTCATCTTTTTCGGCCACCAGCAGGGGCCGCAGCTTGATGCGGTCGTTGAGACCCATGAGCCGGGTGTTGTCGGCCACGAGGATGGCAAAGGGACCGTTGAGCATGGCCGGGCCGTAGGTGGCGCGCAGCGCGGTGTACAACTCCCTGTCGTCCGCGTCCATGCGCTCCATCTCGTCCCAGAAAGGCGGGGCAAAGCACTTGGCGGCCATCTCCCAGGAGAGCCCGTGCTTGCGGATGAGCATGTCCAGTTCGTAGGCCACCACCTCGGTGTCGGTCATCATGGTGCACAGGTAGTCGTGCTCGCACAGGTAGCGGCGGTTGATGCCGTAGGACGATATCTCGCCGTTGTGGACGATGGACCAGTTGAGGATGGTGAAGGGATGCGCCCCGCCCCACCAGCCCGGAGTGTTGGTGGGGAAACGGTTGTGGCCGGTCCAGATGTAGGCGCTGTATTCCTCCAGGCGGAAGAAGTCGGCGATGTCCTCGGGAAAGCCAACACCCTTGAACGCGCCCATGTTCTTGCCGCTGGAGACGACGAACGCGCCCCCAACAGAGGTGTTGATCTTCATGACCACGGCCACCACATAGTCCTCCTCGGCCAGTTCGGAGAACTCGTTGACCGGCTTTTCGGGCACGGTCACGAAATAGCGATTGAATCTCGGCGGCCTGGGGATGGAAAGCACCCGGCGCGTGGGGATCGGCTCGAAGTGGTGCAGGTCGAAATAGGCGCGCAACAGCTTCTCCGACCCCTCGATGGCCGCCTCGCCGTCGCACATCATGTGGAAGCAGTACTTGTCGTCGTGTTCCGGGTAGATGCCGTAGGCCGCGAACCCCCCACCCAGGCCGTTGCCACGGTCATGCATGCAGGTCATGGCCGCGATGGGCATCTGGCCCGGGATCAGGCCGCGCTTCTTGTGGATGACGCCGAATATCCCGCAACCGGAAATATCCTTTTGAAAATCATGATACCGTTCAGGCGCTTTCATTCTCTCTCTCCATGCGTCCCGTGCGGGACTCGGATGTCTTATTCGTGAGTCCCCGGATTCCAGGCCTCGCGCCCAGGATTCCAGGTCTCCCGGAAGAAGTCGTCGGGCCACATGAGCACGTCCGGCGCGCCGGCCACGAGCTGCTTGCGCGCCTCCTCGGGGATGGGCATCTGGAACTTGACAAAGGCCGTGTACATGCCTGCCATGTCGATGTCGCCCACCAGGACATAGCCCACCAGATGGTCGTTCTGGAACACGAGCTTGCGGTAGCTTTTCTTCTTTTCGTCCAAGGTGATGGACACCTCGTAGGCGGGATCGCCCTCGGGCGGGTTGACCGTGCCCACCGAGATGGTCGGCAGGCCGTAGAAGCTGATGGAGTTCATGGCCAGGCTGCCGATGAACCGGATGTCCGCCCCGGCCATGTTCTTGCCCGCACAAAAGCCCTGGTTGTAGGCGTTGGTCCAGATGGGGATGACCCGGTCGTCGCCAAAAAGCAGATCCCTGGCTTGGGCCACGTCGCCCGCCGCGAACACGCCTTGCGCGCTGGCGCGCATGTGGTCGTCCACCTTGATGCCCCGGTCCACCTCGATGCCGGACGCCTTGGCCAGCCCGTAGTTGGGCACCACGCCGATGGCGATGACCACCACGTCGGTCTGGAGGAAGTCGCCGTCGGTCAGGTGCACCCCCTTGAGATTGCCCGCGCTGTCGCGCTGAATCTCCTTGGCCGACACGCCGCAGCGCACGGCCAGCCCCACCTCGGCCAGCCTGCCGCCCGCGAGCGACGCGGCGTTTTCGTCAAAGGCGAGGCTTAAGATGCGCGGCGAGAGTTCGAGGATGGTCACCTCCACGCCCCGGTCAAAGAGCGACTCGCCCGCCTTGAGGCCGATGAGCCCGCCGCCGATGACCACGGCCCGCTTGATCTCGCGGGCCTTGGCGATGAGGGTCTGGGCGTGGGCCAGATTGGTGAAGTTGTACACGTCGGATCCGTCCGCGCCGGGGATGGGCGGGGTGAAGGGGATGCCGCCCGTGGCGATGAGCAGGTTCTCGTAGCCGATGGTCTCGCCCCTGTCCGTGGTCACGGTCTGGGCAGCGATGTCGATGGCCGTGACCGTGGTGCCGAGCTTCAGGGTGACGTTGCTCTTCTCGTAGAATTCCCTGGGCCGCAGGGAGAGCCTGTCCGGGCCGATCTTGCCCGCCAGCAGGTAGGAGATGAGCGGACGCCCGTAGGCCGGGGAATCCTCGGCTCCGATGACCAGTATCTCGCTTGCGGCATCGACCTTGCGGATGCCCTCGATGGCCCCGATGGAGGCGATGCCGTTGCCTATGATGACATATTTCATGATTGACCTCGTGGATTATGGTCGCGCGGCGGCTACCGCTCCTCGTACTTCAGGGCCGCGTTGGGGCATGCCTGGACACAGGCCGGGCCTTCCGCCCTGCCCTCGCACAGGTCGCACTTGACGATCTTGTTCTCGATGGGGTGCCTGCGGATGGCCCCGTAGGGACAGGCCATGAGGCAGGACCAGCAGCCCACGCACTTGTCGCGGTCGTACACGGTGCGCCCGGTTTCGGGGTCCTTGTAAAGTCCGCCCGAGATGCAGGCCGCCACGCAGGACGGCTCGTCGCAGTGGCGGCAGCTGATGGCCACGCAGGTGTCGCCCTTCTCGAACACGCGCTTGCAGGGCGAGAGGCCGGTTGCCGCGCGCTCGTCGCGGTAGGCGATGATGATATCCTTGCTCGCGGAATGGGCGGTGATGCAGGCCAGCTCGCAGAGATGGCAGCCGATACAGTAGGATTTGTCGGGGTAGACTCTTTTCATGGCGTTCTCCGTCTAGCGCCCGGCGTGCTTGATGCCGAGGATGTCGAGTTCCGTGTCGGAAAGGCCGACCCCGCGCAGCTTGTCGCGGTTGCCGCGCAGGCTCTCAATGGAATTGAGCCCCATGCCGCCGAGCATCTCCTCGATCTCGTGGCCCCAGGCGCGGAGCAGATTCGAGAGCTTCTTGGCCGCGATGTCCGGATTCTGCCGCTTGGAGAGCTTGGGGTCGTTGGTGGCGATGCCCCAGGGGCACTTGCCGGTGTAGCAGCGGCCACAGATGGTGCAGCCCACGGCGATGAGGGTGGCCGTGCCGATGTACACGGCGTCCGCGCCCAGCGCGATGGCCTTGACCACGTCCGCCGAGCAGCGGATGCCGCCCGCGGCCACGATGGACGCCTGGTTGCGGATGCCCTCGTCGCGCAGCCGCTGGTCCACCTGGGCCAGGGCCAGCTCGATGGGAATGCCCACGTTGTCGCGGATCATGGCCGGGGCCGCGCCCGTGCCGCCGCGCATGCCGTCGATGGTGACGATGTCCGCGCCCGCCCGGACAATGCCCGAGGCGATGGCGGCCACGTTGTGCACCGCCGCGATCTTGACGGCCACCGGCACCTTGTACTCCGAGGCCTCCTTGAGGGCAAAGATGAGCTGGAGCAGGTCCTCGATGGAATAGATGTCGTGGTGCGGGGCCGGGGAGATGGCGTCGGACCCGATGGGCACCATGCGCGTCTCGGAGACCATGTTGTTGATCTTTTCACCGGGCAGATGGCCCCCGATGCCGGGCTTGGCGCCCTGCCCCACCTTGATTTCGATGCCCACGCCCGCCTTGAGATAGTCGAGATGCACGCCGAAACGGCCCGAGGCCACCTGGACAATGGTGTTCTTGCCGTACTTGTAGAGGGACTTGTGCAGGCCGCCCTCGCCGGTGTTGTAGACCGTGCCCATCTCGGTGGCCGCGCGGGCCATGGCCTGATGCAGATTGAAATTGATTGCCCCGAAGCTCATGGCCGCAAACATGATGGGTACATCGAGCTCGATCTGCGGGGAGAGTTTGGTCTTGAGGGTGGATTTGCCGTTTTTGTCGGTTTCGATCTTGAGCTGCCTCGGCTTGGCTCCGAGAAAGGTCTTGAGCTCCATGGGCTCACGCAACGGGTCAATGGACGGGTTTGTCACCTGGCTGGCGTCGAGCAGCATGCGGTCCCAGTAGACTGGGATGTCAACCGGCGAGCCCATCCCCGCCAGCAACACGCCTCCGGTGTCCGCCTGCTTGTAGATGTTCTGGAGGAACACGGGCCGCCACAGTTTGTTGGCCCTGAAATCCGAGGGCTTGTTGCGGATGTTCAGGGCAGCCGTGGGACAGAGCGCCTCGCAGCGATGGCAGCCGATACACTTGGTGTTGTCGTGCATGACCTTTTGCCGGGCCTCGTCAAAGTAATGGGCCTGATAGGAACACTGACGCACGCAGACCTTGCAGTTGATGCACAGGTCGGGATCGCGGTCAATGCAAAACTCATGGTAGTTTTTATTGACGGGTTGAAACAGCAAGGCGGGTACCCTCTTTCGTTTGGTTGCCAAAAAAGTCATCGTTTGCACGAGATGACAGCGGCACCGTTTTCGGCTTTTCACAATTCAGGCAAATGCTCTTCTTGTGAAGGGGAGTCACAAAAGCACAGGAAGCATAAAGCTGTCAAGAAAACTTTTAATCGCCTTGAATGCTTGAATTTATTACGTGTCAATTCAGGCTCCCGGCCTGGGGGCGACACCCCTGCCATGACTTTGCCCCATTCACAGCCGAACTGCTCATGACCGGAGATACACCAATGAACCCACAAAATAGGAGTTGGAAAGCTACATAATTGTAGAACCGTGTTCGCAGGACAATGGCCTGATTCCAATCGACCATTATAGAGGATGATACCATGGGTATCCGCTTGACAGCCCGCGAACTTTTGAATTATGAAATGCCCATGAACTCGCACCAGAACCGCTTCGGCTTCTTTTTCTTTTTTGGCTTCCGCTTTTTTAGAAGCGCCTGCGGTCTTGGGGTGTGCGAGTAATCTTTAACGGAAGTACAGACACAACAAGGGCCGCAGGCAACCAGCCGGCGGCCCTTTTCTTTTGTCTTCCGCCGGTTGGACCTGGGGCCGAAAATCAGAGGAGTAAACGGGCATGATGATGGGCTTTGGCAGCATTGAAATCGCAGTGGCTTTCTGGTTGAGCATCGGGTCTGCGGCCCTGTGCATCGTTTACGGAATTGTGAACTGGAACAACACCGGCGCACAGGCGGGCAAGACCGTGCACGAGGAGGATCTGTAAATGGAAGGCAAGATACTTGGCATCCTCGTCTACCTCGTCGGCATCTTCTACCTTGGCTACAAGGCGTGGAAGCAGACCAGCCGGTCCACGGACTACATGCTCGCCGGGCGGCAGATGAACCCGTTCATCCTGGCCATGTCCTATGGCGCAACCTTTGTCTCCACCTCGGCCATCGTCGGGTTCGGCGGCGTGTCGGGCATGTTCGGCATGTCCATGCTGTGGCTGACCTTCCTGACCATCTTCGTGGGCGTCTTCATCGCCATGGTCGTCTTCGGCAAGCGGACCCGGCGCATGGGGCTGGCCCTCAACTCCCATACCTTTCCAGAACTCCTGGGCAGACGGTATCACTCCAAGTTTGTCCAGCAGTTCTCAGGCGTGCTCATTTTTCTGTTCATGCCCATCTACGCTGCCGCGGTGCTCATCGGCATCTGCCGGATGCTCGAAGTGGCCTTTCCCATGGTCAGCTACGGGGCGTGGCTGCTCATCGTCACCGCCCTGGTGGCCATGTACGTGGTCACCGGCGGGCTGCGCGCCGTCATGTACACCGACGCCTTTCAGGGCAGCATCATGGCCGTGATGATGCTCATCCTGATCATCACCACCTACGTCCTGCTCGGCGGCGTGACCGACGCCCATCAGGCCCTGACCGACATGGTCGCCCTGGTGCCCGAAAAACTCAAGGCGGGCGGCATGACCGGCTGGACAACAGGACCGGACATCAACTCGCCCATCGGCCTGACCATCTACACCACATTGGTCTACGGCGTTGGCATCGGCGTGCTGGCCCAGCCGCAACTGGCCGTGCGCTACATGACCGTGCCGTCTGACCGCGAACTCAACCGGGCCGTGGCTATCGGCGGCATCTTCATCCTGCTGATGACCGGCGTGGCCTTTGTGGTCGGCGCCTTGTCTAATGTCGTCTTCCAGAATGAATTCGGCAAGATATCCATTGCCATGGCCGAGGGCAACTTCGACAGGATCATCCCCCTGTACATCGACAAGATCATGCCCGGCTGGTTCTCCGGCCTTTTCCTGGTGGCCATGTTTGCGGCGGCCATGTCCACCATGAGCTCCCAGTATCATGTGAGCGGCACCTCCCTGGCCCGCGACTTCCTGGAGCAGCATGTGACCATCGGCAACGGCGGATCATCCATGAAGCTCAACCGGCTCGGCGTGATCATCGCGGTCTTCGCCACCCTGGTCTGGGCCTGGGTGCTGCCGGGCAACATCATCGCCAGGGCCACGGCCTTCTTTTTCGGCCTGTGCGCGGCGTCGTTCCTGCCCATCTACGTGCTCGGCCTGTACTGGAAGGGCATGACCAAGATCGGTGCAAAAATATCCATGGTGGGCGGGTTCGGGGTGTCCATGTTCTGGCTGCTCTTCGTCCACCTTCAGGAATCCGCGTCCATCGGCCTGTGCGCCGCCATCACCGGCCAGCCCTCGCTGGCCGCGGGCGGAGAGCCGGGTTCGTGGATGTGGCTGATGCAGTGGGTGGACCCCAACGTGGTCGCCCTGCCCGTGTCCCTGGCCCTGGCCGTGGGCGTCAGCCTCGCCACCCGACGCATGGAGAGCACGCACCTTGACCTCTGCTGGGACGGTCTCTGCTAACTCGTTGACATGCATGACTCAACAGGAGCGCCGGAGCAGACAGCCCCGGCGCTCCTTGTATTTGCGCAATTGACAGCCGGGCGGTTTCGGCCCAATAAACAACGCATCAAAATCAAGGAATAACCAGGGACCAGACGCTATGAGAAAAATCGATGTGAACGTCAAATTCATGCACCCGGTCTGGGACGAGAACGATCTCGCCTACGCCACCGAGTTCTCTGCCGGGCTGGACCTTCGGGCCTGCATCGACGTCGAGGAGCTTGAGATCGGCCCCGGCGAGAAGAAATCCATCCCCGCGGGAGTGACCATCGAAATCCGCGAGCCGAGCGTGGCCGGGTATGTCTTCTCGCGCAGCGGCCTTGGCACCAAGGACGGCCTGACCGTCAGCCAGGGGGTCGGCGTCATTGATCCCGACTATCGCGGCGAGATCAAGGTCTCCCTGCTCAACACCTCGGGCGAGGTCCGACGAATCAGGCGCGGACAGCGCATCGCCCAACTGGTGTTCATGCCCGTGTTCCAGGCCGCCATCAACCAGGTCGAGGAACTGGGCGCAACGGACCGCGGGGCTGGAGGCTTCGGGTCCACAGGAAAACTCTAATCGCCAAAGAGCAGTGTAATGAGCAATAAATTCGACGCCATAGTCAAAAGAGAGCAATCGCTTCTGTGCAACACCTATGGCCGGTATCCGCTGGCCGTGTCCAAGGCCCAGGGATGCAGGCTGTATGACCTCGACGGCGAGGAATATCTCGATTTCCTCGCCGGGATCGCCGTGTGCAGCCTGGGCCACAGCCGGGTCGATCTGGCCGAAGTCATGGCCGAGCAGGCGAAAAAGCTGGTCCATGTCAGCAATCTCTTCTACCAGGAACCGCAGCTCGATCTGGCCGAAAAGCTGCTCGCCACCTGCGCGGCGGGCAAGGTCTTCTTCTGCAACTCCGGGGCCGAGGCCAACGAGGGGGCCATCAAGCTCGCCCGCCGCTACATGCACCGGGTCAGGAACGAGGACCGCCACGAGATCATCACCCTGGAGAAATCCTTTCACGGCAGGACGCTCTCGACCCTGACCGCCACCGGGCAGACCGGTCCCATCAAGGACGGCTATGATCCGCTGCCCGAAGGGTTCATCACCGTGCCGTTCGGCAACGTCAACGCCCTCAGGGGAGCCGTCAACGCGCACACGGCGGCCATCATGATCGAGATGGTTCAGGGCGAGGGCGGCGTACGCCCCCTGCCCTCGGACTACGCGGCGGATATCGTGGCCCTGTGCCGCGAGAACAGCATCCTGCTCATCGTGGACGAGGTCCAAACCGGCATGTGCCGCACCGGCAGGTTCTGGGCCCACCAGCACTACGGCATGGTCCCGGACATCTTCACCTCGGCCAAGGCCCTGGCCAACGGCCTGCCCATGGGCGCAGTGCTCTGCTCGGACGAGGTGGCCAGGGGATTCACGCCCGGCTCCCATGCCACCACCTTTGGCGGCGGCGGGGTCGTCTCTGCCGTGGCTGCCAAGGTCGTGGACATCATGCTGGAGGAGAAGATGGCCGAGCGGGCGCTCGACCTGGGTGCCTTTGCCCGCGTCGAGGCGCAGCGGCTCATGACCAAACACCCCGGCAAGATTGCGGGCACGCGGGGCCTTGGCCTGCTGTTCGGCATCGAGCTTTCCTGCGACGGCCCTGCCGTGTGGAAGGGGCTGCTGGCAAAGAGGATGGTCTGCAACCTCGCCCAGGGCAGGATTCTGCGTCTGGTGCCGCCCCTGACCATCGAGAAAGCGGACATCACCGCCTTCATGGCCGCCCTGGACAGTGTGCTGGAGACGCTCCCGGAGCCTGCCTAGGCCGCGGCCCGGCATGGCCCGCCTTGACCATGCAGGGTTGAGGGCGTAATGCTGGAGCCGAGGACAACGGCATGAGCACCATTGCACCCATCAACGCTGCGGACGAACATGCGCCCGCCCTCCGGGACGACAGGCGCGAACAGGCCGGGGGCATCAGGCCGGAACCAGCCGACACCGCGCCCCATGAGCAGGCCTTTGTCCTGTCGGTGCAGGCCTCGGGAAACCGGGACAACAAAGCCACGGTCCAGGGCTTTCAGGACACGGGAAAAGGCGCATTCATCGACAGGGTTTTCTAGAGGAACGCTTCAACCGCATCAACCATGTGGCCGGGGACCAGTCTCCCCGGCCTTGTCATATTTCCTTGCCGGAGACAAAAACATGTCCACTCTTCTCAAGATCGAATTCGTCACTGCCGAAGACCATGCCGACGAGGCCGGCATCTTCATCGCCACCAAGGTTCCCCACGGCTGGGAGGAGACTCCCTGCGGTCCGGGACGCAGGTTCACCCTCTACCTCGAAGACCACCCGCTGGGCATGGAGCTGATCCGCGCCATGGAAACGCAGTTTCCCGATTCCGAAGTGACCTGGTCCGAGCGCGAGTCCGAGAACTGGGCCATGGCCTGGAAGGATTTCTTCAACCCGGTCAACTGCGGCGAGACCTTCACCATCCTTCCGCCCTGGCTTGAGGACGGCAGCGAGAACGGCACCACCCACATCGTCATCGAGCCCAAGATGGCCTTTGGCACCGGGCATCACTCCACCACATCCCTGTGCCTCGCCACCATCGGCACCATGGCCAAGGACGGCGTCATCGAACCGGGCCAGTCCTTTCTCGATCTCGGCACCGGCTCCGGCATCCTCGGCATCGGGCTTTGCAAGCTGGGGCTCACGGGCATTGGCCTGGACATCGACCCCCAGGCCATCGAATGCGCCAGGGAAAACGCCGAGGCCAACGCCGTGGCCCAGTCCATGCGCTGCGCCGTGGGCAGCATCGATTTCCTTGAACCGGAGGCCGTCTTCAACATAGTGGTCGCCAACATCCTGTCCGGCCCGCTCATCGAGATGGCCCGCGACATCCTGCTCCATGTGCGCCCCGGCGGCAGCCTGATCCTCTCCGGCATCCTGGCCGACAAACAGAAGGAGGCCGTGACCGAGGCCTACGAGCGGCTCGGCATCGGCGCGCCAGTCATCAACATCGAGGGCGAATGGGCCTGTCTCGTCTGGGAACGCGTGGAGGGCTGGGACCGGGCATGAGCCGCGCCGCCACCATAACAGGCATGTACCACGCCATGCTCGCCACGCTCGGCCCCAGCCGATGGTGGCCTGGCGACACGCCCTTCGAGATCGCCGTGGGGGCCATTCTGACCCAGAACACCAACTGGCGGAACGTGGAAAAGGCCATCGCCAACCTCAAGGCCCGCGATCTGCTCTCGGCCAGGGCCATGCACGCCCTGGACACGGGCGAGCTGGCGGAACTCATCCGCCCCGCCGGTTACTACAACATCAAGGCAGCGCGGCTGCGCAACTTCCTGAATTTTCTCAATGATGAAGCTGGGTTCGAAATCGAATCGCTCAAGACTCAAGGAATGGATGAACTTCGAAGCAAAGTGCTCTCCATCAATGGGGTCGGCCCTGAAACCGCTGATTCGATCCTGCTCTATGCCCTGGAGATGCCGACATTTGTGGTGGATGCCTACACCTATAGGATGATGGACCGCCACGGACTGGCCCATGAAGGCATCGACTATCACGGGCTGCGCTCCATTTTCATGGACGCCCTGCCCGAGGATGTGTCACTCTACAATGAATTCCATGCGCTCATTGTCCGTGTAGGCAAGGACTGGTGCCGGAAAAAGGCCGGGCTGTGCGCCACATGCCCGCTGCAACCGTTTCTCGACGAGTCGCCATGAAGACGTGGGTTTTGCCGTTTCTGCTGTGCCTCTGCCTTGTCTGCGTCCCGGCCCGTGCCGAGGACAGCGGCTCGTTGCAGGAGAGCCTGCAACAGGAGCATCGCCGCGCCGACCAGCGCGAGATGGAGGTCCGAAAACTCACGGAAAAGGCGGGAGAGCTGTCCACGTCCCTTTCTGGCATTGAAAACGATATCGCCAGTCTGCTGGAAAGAATCAGGAAACAGGAAACCGTCCTCCAGGAGATCAGGAAGAACGAACGCGCCACCCGCCAGGAGCATTTTGCCCTTGAGCAGGAGAAACAGCGCATCGCCAAGGAGCTTTCTGGACTGGTGCGCACCCTGTGGCCGGTGCATCTGCAGAGCGCCCATTCACGGTTTGAGGGCGTGGATAGCTGGGACACCTTTGACCGCCGTTTCAACTGGCTGGCGGACATCTACAACGCCACCAGGGCCAAATTCGAGGAGGCCAGGGTCAACTCCGAGCGCATCGCCAGCAACCTGGAGCGGCAGCGGACCCTGGAAAAGGAGGCCGAAGCGCAGCTGGATCAGGTCAACACCACCAAGGACAGGCTCCTGGACCGCAAATACGCCCTGCGCAAGAACCTGCGCTCCGTGACCAGGAAGCGCGACGATGCCGAGGCCGAACTGAGCAGCATCCTGTCCGCCATTCAGAGCCTCAAGTATCAGTTGCAGTCACAGAAGACCAAGCGATTCTCGCACCACAAGCGGACCTTGCCCTGGCCTGTCCAAGGGCGGCTCGTGGCCGGTTTCAACCCCAACGCCAACCCGCCGGTGCGGGGGCTGGCCATAAGCACCCAGGATGCGGCCTCCGTGAGTTCGGTCTTCTGGGGCAAGGTGGTGCACAATGACACCCTGCGCGGATTCGGGCATGTGATCATTGTCTACCACGGCAATGATTACTACAGTTTATATGCATTTCTGTCCGAGACGCACGTGACCAACGGGCAGGAGGTTGAAAAGGACGAGCCCCTGGGACTCGCCGGGTATTATCCCCTGGTCGATGGACCGGGCCTGTATTTTGAATTGCGTTTTCATCAAAAACCAATTAACCCGAAACTTTGGTTAACATCGACACAATGAATCATGCCTGACGGCACATGGCGCGTTCGTCCGGCTGGAGGCTTGCATGCGCATATCACTTTGGATTGTCACTTTTGCCCTGCTTTTCACCCTCACGGTGGCCCCTGGCCCTACCCAGGCCGGGAAGGACGACCACTTCGAGGCGCTGAAGCGGTTTTCCCAGGTTCTCGACATGGTCGAGAGCTATTACGTCAAGCCCATCTCCCGCAAGGAGCTGATCGACAACTCCATCAAGGGCATGATCGAGCAGCTGGACCCGCACTCTGCCTATCTCTCCCCTGAGGATTACAAGGAAATACAGGTGGATACCGCTGGCAAGTTCAGTGGCATCGGCATTGAGATCAGCCTTGAACAGGGACGGCTCTCTGTGGTCTCCCCCATTGAGGACACCCCGGCCTACAAGGCCGGTCTCCAGCCCGGCGACCTGATCCTCGAGATCGACGGACAATCCACCCAGGACATGACCCTGCTGGACGCGGTCAAGCTCATCCGGGGCGAAAAGGGGACCACGGTCAACCTGCTCATCCTGCACAGGGACTCCAACAAGCCCGTGGAAGTCGCCATCGTGCGCGGCACCATCCCCATCACCAGCGTCAAGACCCAGTCGCTGGACGACGGCTATCTCTACCTGCGTCTGACCAAGTTCCACGAGTCCACGACCAAGAACATGCGCGACGAGATCGCCCAGTATCAGAAGCAGCATCCCCTCAAGGGCATTGTCCTCGACCTGCGCAACAACCCCGGCGGGCTCCTGGGCCAGGCGGTATCCGTGACCGACACCTTCATCGAGGACGGCACCATCGTCTACATCCAGGGCAAGGACGAGTCCAACCGCAAGGATTTCTTTGCTTCCAGGAACTCCGACGAAATCAAGGTGCCCCTTGTCGTGCTCATCAACGCTGGCTCGGCCTCGGCCTCGGAGATCGTGGCCGGAGCCCTCCAGGACCACAAGCGCGCCCTGATCGTGGGCGAGCGCTCCTTTGGCAAGGGATCGGTGCAGACCATCATCCCCATGGCCGACGGCTCGGGCATCAAGCTGACCACGGCCCTCTACTACACCCCCAGTGGCCGCTCCATCCAGGCCATGGGCATCGAACCCGACCTCAAGATCGCCTTCCTGGCCCCGTCCAAGGACGAGGACAAGGACATGCGCGACCGCTTCACGGTCAGGGAAAAAGATCTCAGCCGCCACCTGGAAAACGGCGACGAGAGCAAGAAGACCGGCCCCCATGCAGAGCAGGAGGTCAAGGACATGCTTGAGCGCGACAATCAGCTCAGGATGGCCCTTGAGCTGGTGAAGAGCCTGCCCAAACTCAGGGAAATCCAGTAAAGGAAGCCGCGTCTCCCCATGGACGATCAATCCAGGGACGAAACCAGGAATGAAGAGACCGGACCGGTCAGCTTTTTCGCAAAGCTGTACCGGCCCGGTCCTCTTGTGGCGCTTTTCACCCTGGCCTTTGCCGGGTTGATCACCCTTGGGTATTTCATCCTCACCGACACCACCCCGCCCGACGAGGTCGCAGCCGCAGCGGGCATGGTCATCAAGGCCGAGCCCGTCACCGTGGTCCCCAAGGTCTACGAGGAGGACACCACAGGCGACATGGAGGATTTGGTCCGGCAGGCCGATCTCGCGGTCATCGAGGCCATGCGCGGTGCGGGCATGGATCTGGCCCGGCTCGGCCTCCTCGACGTGGAGCTGCGCACCCTTGATGGTCGCCCCTATCACTATCAGGTGCTGGACATCCCTCCCCTCAAGGACAGGAGCGCGTTCCTGACCGGGCTGAAGAACCGTCTGGCCGTGCGGGTGCCCGATGCCGTCCTGACCGACAAAGGCAACGCCGAGGCGGTCATCACCATAGCCAGCCTGCCCACCCACCGGCTGATGCTCGAAACAGTGCCCATGACACTGCCCAGACCAACGGGCAAAGGCCCCATGCTCGCCATTGTCATCGACGACATTGGTGAGGATCTGCACGTTCTGAAAGGGCTGATCAACCTGAATTTTCCCGTCACCCTGGCGGTCTGGCCCAATGCCAGCCAGTCCCGCGAATCCGTCAGGCTCATCCAGGCCTCCGGGCGCGACCTGATCATCCACTTTCCCATGGAGCCCATGGGCTATCCAGCCTACAATCCGGGCAGCGACGCCCTGTTCACCACCATGTCCGAGGAGGCCATACGAAAACGGGTGGCCGACAGCGTCGCCCGCATACCCGAGGCCATCGGCGTCAACAACCACATGGGGTCGAAATTTACCGCCCATACGCCGGGCATGACCACCGCCCTGTCGGAATTCAGGCAGCGCGGGCTCTTCTTCCTCGACAGTCTGACCTCGGCCCGCAGCGTGGCCCGCAGCGTAGCCCGCCAGACCGGCACTCCTTTCTATCAGCGCGACATCTTTCTCGACAACGTCAAGGACGTGTCGGCCATCACCCTCCAATTGCGCAAGGCGGAAAACGTGGCCCTCAAGAACGGGGTCGCCATCGCCATCGGCCACCCCTACCCGGAAACCCTGGCCGCCCTCAAATCATGGCACGCGCGCAAGAATCCAAACATTCGCGTACTCCCCCTCTCGCTCCTGAAGCCGCAATAGACGGACCTTCCCTTGTCCCGGCCCGTCCATGGACACTCCCTGCCCAACGCCTGTCCTTTCTTTTTTCATCAATCGTCAATACGTTGAATCAATTGATACTATCCACTACAGTGTGCGCCGGCTCAGCCTCATCTGGAGAATGTATAGACTTTTTCATGGCCAATACGGCCCGCCTCGTCTCTTTCTATTGCCTTCGCAGCGGGCCGAGTGTAACAGGTGACTAAAGAGAAACAGGCATCCGGTCGAAAGGAATGTGACGGGTTAGGCCCGCTTTTTGCTAATCGTTTCACGATGTTCAAAATCCCGGCATGGCCGGCAACAAGCGGGCCGGATGCGCGGCCAACTCATGAGGCTTTTCCCAGATGAGCAAAATCCTCGAACAAGATGAAGTCGACGCCCTGCTCCGAGGTCTTTCGGGGGGGGATGTCGAGACAGAGACCGAGATACCGGAGGACGACTCCGGCGTGGTGTCCTTTGACCTGGCCAACCAGGACAGGATCATCCGGGGCCGCATGCCCGTTCTCGAAATCGTCAACGACCGCTTTGCCCGGCTGTGCACCAACGCCCTGGCCAACACCATGCGCAAGCGGGTGGACATCAACCCCATTTCCATCGACATGTCCAAGTTCGGCGACTTCATGCGCTCGCTGCCGGTGCCCACCTCCATTTCCATCTTCAAGATGGACCCGCTGCGCGGCAACGCCCTGCTGGTGGTCGATTCGCGCCTCGTCTTTGCCCTGGTGGAAAATTTCTTCGGCGGCGCGGGCAGTCAGCCCAAGGTCGAGGGACGCGACTTCACGCCCATTGAGCAGGCCATTGTCGAGCGCGTGGTCAAGATCGCCCTGGCCAACATGGAGGAATCCTGGAAGCCGGTCCACGAAGTCCACGTGGAGCTGGTCCGCACCGAGGTCAACCCCCAGTTCGCGGCCATCGTGCCACCTTCTGACGTGGTCATCGTGGTCACCTTCGAGGTGGAGCTCGAAAACGCCATCGGCTCGCTCATCGTCTGCCTGCCCTACGCCACCATGGAGCCCATCCGCTCCAAGCTGCACGCCTCCTTCCAGTCCGAGCGGCTGGAGGTGGACCATGTCTGGATCAACCGCTTCAAGGAGCGGCTCATGGAGACCCCGGTGGAAATGGTGATCCGCATGGGCCGCACGACCATCAGTGGCCGCCAGCTGCTCTACCTTCAGGAGGGCGACATCATCCTGCTCGACACCGACGAGGACGAACTGCTCGAAGCCGAGGTCGAGGGCGTGCGTAAATTCCAGGGGCTGCCAGGCCGCGTCAAGGGCAACAAATCCTTCCAGGTGATCAAGGAAGAGGAAATCCGCTTCTGACCCGAACGCCAAATTCGTAAACAGAAGGCCATACACACGGCCTCAGAGTATTGACAAAGCCCACTCTGGCAGGCTGCTGAGAAAGGTTCGAGTGCTCGGCGCTAAATAAAGCCAAGACCGACGCGTATAGACAATACGCGGGGGTTTGATTCGCCCCGTCCTGGGGCTCACCCCTTCGGGGCATCGGCAAAGCCAACGTCCAAATCCGCTGTCCTGCGGATTTGTGCCTTTTTTGAAGCAACGACGCAATCGGGCCTTTGTCAGCAGTCTGAGGCCGCTCAAGCGGCCCTTTTGTTTGTCCGCGCGTTGGATACACCTTGACTTGGCGCGATTTTCGAGTCCACTATCCGTCAAAATTCCCTTGCGGAGGAACCTGCCCATGCAACGAATTCTCTTGACCCTCATCGCCTTGTGCCTGCTGGCCCTGAACGCGTTCGCGGCAGGACCGTACACTGTCTCGGTCACTCAGATCGTCGAACACCCCGCCCTGGACGCCATGCGCAACGGCGTCATGGACAGGCTCAAGGAACGGGGGGCGGACGTTTCCTACAACGTCCATATAGCCCAGGGCAACATGGCCACCAACGTCCAGATCATCAGCCAGATCAAGGGCGAAAAGCCCGACCTGGTCCTGGCCATCGCCACCCCCGGCGCCCAGGCCGCAGCCCAGAAGATCCAGGATATCCCCATCGTCTTCACCGGCGTGACCGATCCCGTATCCGCCGGTCTGGTCAAGGATCTGCAGAACTCCGGCACCGGAAACGTCACCGGAATGTCCGACTTCAGCCCCATGGACAAGCATGTCGCCCTGATCCGCGAGATCGTCCCGGCGGCCAAAATCATCGGCGTGATCTACAATGCGGGCGAGCCCAACTCCGTTGTCCTAGTGGACGCCCTCAAGGCAGAGGCGTCCAAGGCTGGCATGACGGTGGAGGGCGCATCCGTCGCCAACTCCAGCGGCGTGTATCAGGCGGCCAAGAGCCTCGTGGGCCGGGCCGACGTGGTCTATGTGCCCACGGACAACACCGTGGTCTCCGCCCTGGAATCGGCCATCAAGGTCTGCACCCAGAACCGGCTGCCCCTCATCGTGGCCGATGTCGATTCCGTGGATCGCGGTGCCATCGCTGCCGTGGCCGTGGACTACTACAAGATGGGCCTTCAGACCGGCGACATGGCCTATCGGATTCTGGTCGAAGGCGTGGCTCCTGGGGATATCCCGGTAGAATTTCTCGATGACCTCAACCTGCATGTGAACATGAAGGCTGCCGCGGCCATGGGCGTGACCCTGCCCGAGGCCACCATCGCCCGGGCTGCGAAGGTTGTCGAGTAGCCCCATTTGCGTATTTGACGCCAACAGTATACAAGGCGCGTTGTTCGCAACGCGCCTTGTTCGTTGCCCGGCCCGGCTGGGCCAGACTCGGCAGGCCGCAGCAATCCAGGAATACACATGACCAGTTACGCGTTCTTCGGAGCCATAGAACAGGGATTCGCCTACGGCCTCATGGTCGTCGGAGTCTACCTGACCTTCCGGATACTCGACTTTCCGGACCTGACCGTGGACGGCAGCCTGCCTCTGGGGGCGTCGGTGTCGGCAGTGGCCATCACCGCGGGCCACTCCCCGGTCATGGCTGTTTTCATGGCCACCGGCGCGGGATTCCTGGCCGGCGCCGCAACCGGAATCCTCAACACGAAATTCAGGATTCTCCACCTCCTGGCCTCGATCCTGACCATGATCGCGCTCTATTCCATCAACCTGCGCATCATGGGGCGGCCCAACATGACCCTGCTCGGCCAGGACACCGTGGTGGACTGGTTTGCCGAGGTCAGTGTCCTCGCGCCCCACATATCCACGCCCGTGCTTTTCGGCATCATCTGCGTGATGGTGGTAGCCGCGCTCATCTGGTTTTTGCACACCGAACTCGGCCTGGCCTTTCTGGCCACGGGCAACAACAAGCAGATGATCACCAGCCAGGGCGTGAACACGGACACCATCGTCATCTTCGGCGTGGGCCTGTCCAACGCGCTGGTGGCCGCCTCGGGCGCGCTGGTGGCCCAGAACCAGGGCGCGGCGGATGTCAACATGGGCGTTGGCACCATCATCGCCGGGCTGGCCTCGGTCATCATCGGCGAGACCGTGTTCGGCAACAGGACCATCACCCGCGCTATCATCGCCGCCCTGCTCGGCTCGATCCTCTACCGCATAGCCATTGCCCTGGCCCTGGGCCTCAAGCTCGGCAGCTTCTCCATCACGCCGAGCGACCTGAACCTGATCACCGCCCTGCTGGTGGTGGTCGCCCTGGTCATGCCGCAGATCAAGGGCAGGATGAAACGCGGATTGGCCGCCGGGAGGACGAAATGATCTCCATGACCGGCATCACCAAGGCATTTCACAAGGGCGATGTGAACGAGGTCCTGGCCCTCAGGGATGTCACCCTGCACATCAAGGATGGCGACTTCATCACCATCATCGGCTCCAACGGCGCGGGCAAATCGACCTTTCTCAACGCCGTGGCCGGGTCGTTCCCCCTGGACGCCGGGAGCATAAGGCTGGGCGACGACGATGTGACGGGCTGGCCCGAGTACCGCCGCGCCTCGCTCATTGGCAGGGTTTTCCAGGACCCGCTCCTGGGCACCTGTTCCGGGGCGACCATCGAGCAGAATCTGGCCATGGCCCTCAAGCGCGGCCAGCGGCGGGGCTTGGGCCTTGGGGTCAAGGCTGCGGACCGCGCCTTTTTCCGCGAGAAACTGGCCATGCTCGGCCTGGGCCTCGAGGACAGGCTCAAGACCTCCACCGGGCTGCTCTCCGGCGGCCAGCGCCAGGCCCTGACCATGCTCATGGCCACATTGGTGCGTCCCCGGCTCCTGCTGCTCGACGAGCACACCGCGGCCCTGGACCCCAAGACCGGAGGCATGGTGCTCGACCTGACCGCAGAGATCGTGCAGTCGCAGCATCTCTCGGCCCTGATGGTCACCCACAACATGGCCCAGGCCATCAGCCTGGGCAACCGGCTGATCATGTTCCATCGCGGCGAAATCGTCCTGGACATCGCTGGCGAGGAAAAACGAAATCTCAAGGTCGAGGACCTGCTTCGACGCTTCTCCGAGTTGCGCGGAGAGGCCGGGGTCTCAGACCGCATGCTGCTCTGCTAGGCTGCGCCGGCAGCCCCGGCACAGTTACTCTGGCAAAGCTCTTGGCAAAGATCGTCCGACACGTATACATTGAAAACACCGGGAGGCTCCCATGGCTATCGAACAGACCTTTTCCATCATCAAACCCGACGCTGTCGAACGCAACCTCATCGGTGACATCCTCAAGATGATCACCGACTCCGGCCTGCGCATCAAGGGCATGAAAATGATCCACATGGACCGCGCCAAGGCCGAGGGCTTCTACGCGGTGCACAAGGAGCGCCCCTTCTTCGGCGAGCTGGTGGACTACATGATCTCCGGCCCGGTCGTGGTCTCCTGTCTCGAAGGCGAGAACGCCATCGAGAACTACCGCAAGCTGATGGGCGCGACCAACCCGGCCAATGCCGAAAAGGGCACCATCCGCGCCGCCTTCGGCCTGGACATCCAGAACAACTCCTGCCACGGTTCCGATGGTTCCGAGACCGCCAGGACCGAGGTGGCCTACTTCTTCAATAAAAACGAGTTGGTGGGGT
Organism: Pseudodesulfovibrio aespoeensis Aspo-2; assembly: GCF_000176915.2. Taxonomy (NCBI): domain Bacteria; kingdom Pseudomonadati; phylum Thermodesulfobacteriota; class Desulfovibrionia; order Desulfovibrionales; family Desulfovibrionaceae; genus Pseudodesulfovibrio; species Pseudodesulfovibrio aespoeensis. Next base: position 1,686,938 of record NC_014844.1, on the reverse strand, counting down.
AATGAGCAAGAAAATCGGGTTCATAGGCGTTGGCAACATGGGCTCAGCCATCATCCGGGGGCTGGCCTCCCGCGATGTCGAGCTGCATGGCGTGGATCACGACGCGGACAAGCTCGCGGCCCTGGACAAGGAATTCGGGGTGATCAGCCACGACTCGCCCCTTGCGCTGGCCAACGAGTGCGATGTGATCGTCGTGGCCGTCAAGCCCCAGCACGCCGAACCCGTGGTCAAGGAGATCGCCGCAGAACTTGGCGCCGCCAAGTGTCTGGTCTCCATCTGCGCGGGCATCACCCTCTCCAGGTTCAAGGACTGGTCCGAGGGAGTGTGCCCGGTGGTCCGGGTCATGCCCAACACCCCGGCCCTGGTCTCCGAGGGGGTCTTTGCCGTCTGCCTGGACGACAGGGACCTGAGCACAGAGATGAAAACCTTCATCCCCGGTCTCTTCCAGGGCATCGGGCAGGTCCACATCCTGCCCGAGAAGCTGTTCGACGCCTTTACCGGCGTCATCGGCTCCGGCCCGGCCTACGTCTTCTACTTCATGGAGGCGCTGATCGAATCCGGCGTGGCCCTGGGGCTGTCCCGGACCCAGTCCACGGAGATGGTCAAGGGGCTGTTCTCCGGCTCGGCCAAGCTGGCCGCCCAGAGCGACCTGTCCATCCCGCAGCTGCGTGAGATGGTCACCTCGCCCGGCGGCACCACCATCCGGGCTCTCATGCACTTCGACCGCCAGGGCGTGCGCGGCGACATCATCGACGGCGTGTTCGAGTCCTACCTGCGCAGCATCGAGCTTGGCGAATAGGCTGTTTCTATCAGAGTTAAAAGAAAGGGCTCCGCGAGGAGCCCTTTCTCATGCAGCTATTGCGTCATGCATAGCAGGCAAGGGCTCGTTCCCGCGCTGAAACGGATGCATGCCAGAGCCGCCAATCCGGTTGAGCAGACTTGACGGCATGCGAAGCAAGGGGATACCGGGTGAGGATGGATACAAGAGAACACGCCATGGGCGCCCTGCCCTACCTCGTCATTTCCATCGTCACCTTTCTCGTCATGCAATCCCTAGTGGTGGTGACACACGAATTCACCCATAGCACCATGGCCTGGGTTCTTGGGGAGATGCCGAGCCCATTGGGCATTGTCTGGGGCAACCCCCTGACCATGACGGGATGGGACGAAGGAGTGGACTACGAACGGCTGTTCGCCCAGGGGCGCACCCTTCATGCGGCGCTCATCGGGTTCTGTCCGCTGATCATGCATTCACTGGTCGTGGGCATCGGCATCGGCCTCATGCGCGGACGCTGGCTCGCAAGGAGGCGATGGGTGTTTCATGTGGTCTACTGGCTCGTGGTGGCCAATGTCATGGAACTGGTCGCCTATGTCTGGATGCGCGCATTTTCCGGGCACGGAGATGTCGGAATTTTTGATCGCGCTACCGGCATCTCGCCCTGGTGGGTCTTCATCCTCGGCTCCGCGCTGCTCGCTTGGGCGCTTTGGCTCTTCTTTCGACGCGCCATGCCTCGGCTCCAACGCCTCTTTGCCCCGGAGAATCAGCCAACCAGATGGGCCATTCTGATCCTGACCGCATTCCTGATTTTTCTCTGGGGCAGCGGCATCCGCGTCATGCTTTATGTGAGCGGGCCGCAGTGGCTTTTCGGTCTCATCGGCGTGGCGGCCTTTGCAGCTGCCGTGACGGTCTTTCGCCCCGCATGTAACCGCTAGGCGTTGGCTCGCGCCGACACCCGGCGTCAGAAAACCCAGCGCAGGCAGCCCAGGACCGCGATGAAGATCCAGGCGGCCAGATGGCCCGTGGACTTGCACAGGGATATGAGCGAGCGGACCATGGCCTTGTCCCAGACGGCGTCAACGGGGCCGAGGACAGGCTTGTCCTTGACCTCGCCGAAATAGACCGCCCTGCCCCCCATCTGGCCACCCAGGAGCCAGGCGGCGGCGGCCATGGGCCAGCCCGCGTTGGGGCTCTCCATTGTGGCCGCGTCGCGGGCAAAGTTGGCCCTGGCCGCGTCGTGGTTCAGGCCGCGCCCACGTCCCACGAAGATCAGCAGCCGGGCCGTGATCCGGGCCGGAATCCAGGCCAGGATATCGTCGGTTTTGGCCGCCCCGCGGCCAAGATCGCGGAACCGGTCCGTGCGATACCCCCACATGGAATCCATGGTGCTGATCACCTTGTAGGCCCACATGCCGCCCGGCCCGAGCAGGGCCAGATAGAACATGGGGGCCACGAACCCGTCGTTGAGGTTCTCGCTGACCGTCTCGGCCAGGGTGCGCCGTACGTCATTGGGGTCGAGGGTCGAGGTGTCGCGGCTGACGAGCATGGACAGGGCCGCGCGTGCGCCGGGCAGATCGCCGGTGTCGAGCAACGAGGCTACCTTGTACGCCTCGCGCGCCAGACAGCCCAGGGCCAGCCCGGCATAGGCGAGATAGATGGCGATGAACACGCCGAGATACGGGATGGCCATGAGGAATTCGGCCACGCCCCAGGCAGCGGCAGGCAGCAGGATCACGGCGGCCCAGCCTGCGGCGCGCAGGTTGATGCCCACCCTGCGCGCGGACGCCTCGTAGAGGTCGAGCGCTTGTCCGATAGAGCGGACCGGGTGCGGCAGGTTTTTCGGGTCGCCGAACAGGGCGTCCAGGATGACAGCGGCTGCCGGGACGATGAAGAGGAAGACAAACTGTTCCATGGTCCTGATCCCGTGGGGCTTGGGTTCTGGCGCGGGGCCGCATGGAGCGGCAGATATAAAAAAAGGCCGGGAGAGGATGTCTCTCCCGGCCCTTCCAGTGCCTAGTTTTCGAAGTAGGAACGGAGCAGCGCGCTGCGCACCGGATGGCGCAGCTTGCGGAGCGCCTTGGCCTCGATCTGGCGGATGCGCTCGCGGGTGACGTTGAAGAGCTTGCCCACCTCCTCAAGGGTGTGGTCCGACTTCTCGCCGATGCCGAACCGCTTGCGCAGCACCTGCTCCTCGCGCGGGGTGAGGTCGGAGAGGACCGAGGCGATCTGCTCGCCGAGCTTGGTGGAGACCACCTCCTCGGCGGGCGCAGTGGCCTTCTTGTCCTCGATGAAATCGCCCAGGCTCGAATCCTCCTCGTCACCGATGGGGGTCTCAAGCGAGATGGGCTCCTTGGCGATCTTGAGGACCTTCTTGACCTTTTCCAGCGGGTAGTCCATGCGCTCGGCGATCTCCTCGGGCGAGGGGTCGCGGCCAAGCTCCTGCACCAGATAGCGCGAGGTGCGGATGAGCTTGTTGATGGTCTCGATCATGTGCACCGGGATGCGGATGGTCCGGGCCTGATCCGCGATGGCGCGGGTGATGGCCTGACGAATCCACCAGGTGGCGTAGGTGGAGAACTTGTAGCCGCGCTGGTATTCGAACTTGTCCACCGCCTTCATCAGGCCGATGTTGCCCTCCTGGATGAGATCCAGGAACTGAAGGCCGCGGTTGGTGTATTTCTTGGCGATGGAGACGACCAGACGCAGGTTGGCGCGAATGAGCTCCTGCTTGGCGCGCATGGCCGAGAGATTGCCGCGCTTGATGCGCCACAACACTTCCTCCAGGTCGTGCACGCTGTGACAGCACTTGTCCTGGAGCCGGTTCATGATCTCCAGCTTGCCCGCCAGCATCTCCTTGAAGGAGAAGAACTCCTCCACGGTCAGGCCCAGGGTGTCGGCGGCGACCACCGGATTGACGGTGCGCGCGTCCACCTGACGGAACAACTCCTCGATCTCCGCCTTGGTCTGGCCCACGGACAGGACATAGGCCGAAAGGTCGCGCTGGCAGTTGTGCATCTGGCGGACGTAGTCGTTGACCGTCTCGATGATGCGGTCGATCAGGGTCTTCTCCAGCTTGATATCGCGCAAACGGGTGACCACCTCGTCCTTGTAGACGAGGATGTCCTTCTGCACGCCGTAGACGCGCTTGTCGGTCTGGGCGCAGTAGTCGAGCTTCTCGTATATCTTACGCTTCTTCTTGAAGAGCTTCTTGACCTCGTCGAGCAGGAAGATGACGCGCTGGCGCTGGTTCATCTCGTCCTCGCTGGGATCGTCCTCCTCGATGGTCTTGACCACGTCCTTGAGCTTGACGCGGCCATCCTTGAGATCCTCGCCCACGGAGATGAGCTCCTCCACGGCCACGGGCACCTCGATCAGGGAGTAGAGCACCTCAAGCTCGCCATTCTCGATCTTCTTGGCGATGACCACCTCGCCCTCGCGGTCGAGCAGCGGCACGGCGCCCATCTCGCGCAGATACATGCGCACAGGGTCGGTGCTGCGCGAGGCGTAATCGGCGGAATCGTCGTCCTTTTCGGTCAGCTCGAGTTCCTTGTCGTCGGTTTCAAGCTTCTTGTCGTCTTCGTCCGAATCGACGAGGGCGATGCCCATCTGGTCAAAGATGGCGTGAATTTCTTCCAGCTGTTCCGGGGTGTTGTAGTCAGAAGGCAGGGCCTTGCTCAACTCCTCGTATGTCAGAAATCCCCTCTGCTTGCCTTCGGCAATCAGGGTCTTGATCTGCTGGATTTCCTTAATGTTGCTCATCGTCCCTCCTGAGAGATTCTTCCAAGGCCCGAAAACACTCGTTTATCCGCTGCCTGTCACCGCTGAGTTGCGCCTGGTTCAGGGCCTCTTTGAGCTGCCGCCTGTCTTCTTTCTGCTGTGCAAACGCGATCTTATTGCAGATATGTTCCCATTCGTCCAGCAGTTCGCGTCCCGTGAGCGCGGTCTGGCGCACCTCCGCGCGACACTTAAAGTAGAAGCTCTTCTCCTGATCGTTCAGCTGGCTCAGTATCTGGCCATGCTGCGCATTGACGAGCTTCTCCCAGAGCGCCCCGGCCCATTGCGTGGCGAGGACATGCGCAAAACCCCTCTCGGCCAGCGCCTGGACATAGTCCGGGTACTGGATGGCGAAACGCAAAAAATACTTGTCGTCATGGTCTTCCTTGCCCACTGCCGGAAGATTCTGGCGACCCTGTCCATCCTGCGCCTGATGGCTGCCCCGCTCTGGCGGCCTCCTGCCGGGCGTGTTGCGCGGCGGTCCGGAAACGCCCGTGTCGCGCCTGAAATCGGCCTCGGACAACCCAAGACCGCCCGCGATGCGCGGCAGGTAGAAGGCGCGCAACGAGGCATCGGGCAGATCCGTCAGGAACCCCTTGGCCCAGGCCATGATCTCACGCGGCGCAAATTCGTTGCGCAAGGTGGTCATGCAAAAATCAAGGCCGTCCGGGGCCTGCTCCATGCACGCCTCGAACCCCTCGGCCCCCTTGGTCTGCAACAGGCTGTCCACGTCCTCGCCCTGGGGCATGAGCACGACGCGGCAGGCCACGCCCTGCAGCAGGATCATCCGGCTGCTCTTGAGGGCTGCCTTGCGCCCCGCCCCGTCGCCGTCAAAGACCAGATCGACGCGCGAGCAGAATCCGGCCAGCCGTTTCACCTGCTCGGGCGTCAGGGCCGTGCCCAGAACGCCGCAGGCGTCGGTGTAGCCGAACTGGTGGAGCGAGATGACATCCATGTACCCCTCGGTCAGCAAAGCCCGCTTGGAGCGGGTCATGGTGGACCGTGCCAGATTCAACCCGTACAGATGGTCACCCTTCTTGTAAATCGGGGTATCCGAGCTGTTCAGATACTTGGGTTCCCCATCTGTAATTATTCTGCCACCAAAGGCAATGACCCGACCCGACAAATTTTGAATGGGGAAGATGAGTCTTCCACGGAACCTGTCGTATATGTTGCCTTTTTCGTTCTGAGACAAAAGTCCGGCCTCGACCCCCAATTCGGGCGTGCGCCCTTTTCCCTTGAGGTGGCTCTCAAGGCCGCGCCAGTCGTCCGGGCTGTAGCCCAGGCCGAATTTGCGGATCACGTCCGGGGTCATCCCCCGTTTTGTCAGATACTCTCTGGCCACCGCACCTGCCTCCATGGTCAGATTGCGCTGAAACCAGGCATTGGCCTCGTCGTGCATGTCAAAGAGCATGGCAATGCGCGCCTTGCGCTCTGCCGCGTGCGGATCGTGGGGAACATTGCCAAGCTCCACCCCGGCCTCGGCGGCCAGATGCTCCAGAGCCTCGCGAAATTCGAGCCCGTTGATGCGCGCGTAGAAATCGAAAACATCGCCAGAAGCCTGACAGCCGAAGCAGTAGAAAAAACCCTCGTCGTCGTTCACGGACATGGACGGCTTGGTTTCCTGGTGAAACGGGCACGCCCCCATCCAGCGGCCTGAAACGGGTTTCAGGTCCACGTAGCGGCGTACGATGTCCGCGATGCTGATGCGGGCCTTGACGGCCTCGACAGCACTCCTGTCCATGTGCGCCTCCGCACCGGTCGAAAACCGGCTACTTGAGAGTTACTTCGGTCATGCCGTCGCCGCCGCGTTCCTCATTGGCGATGGAAAACTCCGCCACTGCCGGATAATGCCCCAGGAAGTCATGCACCTCGCGGCGCAGGGCTCCGGTCCCGCGCCCGTGAATGATCTCCATCTTGCCCGCACCCTTGCGCAGGGCGTCGTCCATGGCCCGCTCCAGCATGCTCAGGGCCATGTCGGCCCGGTTGCCCCGGATGTCCACCTCGACCACCAGTTCCGACGGCGGCCCTGAGGACACGACTTCGGCCCTGGCCAGCGGCTCGCCCGATTTTTCGACCGGACCGAGGTTCTCCGCCTTGATCCACATGGCCACGCCGCCAATGTCCACCTTGGCCTGCCGCTTGCGGACATTCACCTCGATGACGGTGCCGGACTTGTTCCATGCCGGATACGACACTTTCAGGCCGGGGACAATGTCGGCAAACGAAAGGTCACCATCTCCCGCCGTGTTCCCGGTGCCGGCTGTGGGATTCGGCCCCATCTCCAGCACCCGCTCGCGCACCTCGGCCAGCTTTTTGCGCGTTTCCTTGCGGCCCAGCTTGTCCGCCTGCCACTGCCTGACAATGGCCTGGGCCTGGGCCTGGATGTCCTTGAGCACCCTGGCGCGTTCCTTCTCGAAGCGTGCTTCGAGCTTGTCGCGCTTGTGCTCCAGCTTCTCGCGCTCGGCCCGCACGGCGTCCAGCTCCTGCTCGCGCTTGACCGCCATCTCGTTGAGCCGGTCGAGCACCGAGGAGGTGTCCGAGCCTTCCAGCAGCAGGTAGCGCTCGGCGCGTTCCAGAATGGTCCGGGGCAGCCCGTGTTCGCGGGCCACGTCAAGGGCGATGGACGCTCCCACCTGATCGTAGGCCAGCCGGAACAGCGGCTTCTTGGTGCCCGGATCAAAGAGCACGCTGGCCGCCCTGACTGAATCGGCCGCCATGGCGTATGCCTTGAGGGCCGGAAAATGCGTGGCGATGATCGAGGTGGCCTCGCGCTCCACCAGATTGTCGATGACCGCCTGGGCCAGGGCCGCGCCCTGGGTGGGGTCCGTGCCCGCGCCGAATTCGTCGAGGATGAAGAGCGTGCGCCTGCCGATCTGGTCCCACACCCGGCACAGGTACTTGATCTGGGCGGTGAAGGTGGAGACGTTCTCCTCCAGGCTCTGCTCGTCGCCCATGACCACGAAAATGTCCGTCCACAGCGGAAGCACGCTTCCCTCGGCAACCGGTACGGGCAGCCCGGCAAAGGTCATCAGGGCGATCAGGCCCAGGGTCTTGAGGCAGACGGTCTTGCCGCCCGCGTTGCCGCCGCTGATGATGAGCGCCTTGTGCCCGGCCAGCAGTTCGATATCCACGGGCTGCACGGCGGTGTCGGTCAGGGCCAGCAGCGGATGCCGCGCCCTGACGAGCCTGGGCTCGCCTTCCCGCTCCACCTCGATGGCCCTCCCCTGGATGGCCCGTCCCAGGGCCACCTTGGCCATGAGCACGTCGAGAGTGACCAGACCGCTGTACGCACCCAGCACGCCCTCTTGCTCCTGACGGACAAGTTCCGTCAGGTATTTCAAAATCTTGTACTCTTCTTCCCGCTCTTCGCGCTTGAGTTCCTGGAGCCGGTTGTTGGTCTCCACCAGGAACATGGGCTCGAAATAGCAGGTCTCGCCGGTCTGGGAATAATCGTGGATGATGCCCTTGGTCTTGTTCTTGTAGTTGGCCTTGAAGGGCAGCACGTAGCGGTCGGACGAGATGGTCATGAACTCGTCCTGGAGCGCCTGCCCCAGGTTCTCGGCCAGGATGAAGTCCTTGACCCTCTTGGTGCAACGCTGGTGGATGGCCCGGATCTCCTGGCGCACGGCCAGCAGCTCGGGCGAGCTGGCGTCGCGGATGCTGCCTTCCGGGTCCAGGCAGCGGCCTATGCCGGAAACGGTCCGTGATGGCCACGCATAGGCAAAGAGGGTCCGGCCCAGGATGTCCCAGCCGCGATCCTGAAATTTCTCAAGCGACTGGCGCGCCTCGCCAGCCACATCAAGCACCTGCTTGAGGGCAAAGAGATCGTCCTGGTCCAGGGCGTTGCCCGGCCCCTCAAGGTAGGCGAACAGCCCGCCCAGCTCCGGGAAGGCGCGCATGACAAAGGAGGATTCGACGACCCAGGCGGCAGCCTGCCCATAGAGGACAAGGGCCTCCCTGATTTCGTCGAGCTCCTTGAACGGATGGAGTTTCAGGCAGGCGGAAGTCCCGGCTCCGGAAACGGCGAAACCGGCCAATGCCCCGAGAATTTTCGGGAACTCCAATACCTGAAATGATCTGGACTCCATATGAGCCGTCTATGTTTGGAGAGTTAGGCGGAAAGCCTGGAACGAACCAGGGCGCTGGCCTTCTTGCCGTCGACCTGCCCTTTGTGGGCACTCAGGACGGCCTGCATGACCTTGCCCATGTCCTGCACACCGGTCGCCCCGAGGTCTGCCACGGCCTTGTCGATGGCGGCAGCTAGCGCTTCGTCGCCAAGGGGCCTGGGCAGATACTGCTCAAGCTCTGCCAGTTCCTCGGCCTCGACCCTGGCAAGATCGTCGCGACCCGCACTGGTGTACTGCTCGAAGGAATCCTTGCGTTGCTTGACCTGCTTGGCAATGAGATCAAGCACGTCATCATCCGTGACGTCTTTGCCCCTGCCCTCGGCCATGCGAGTTTGAATGGCCGTCTTGAGATGCCTCAAGACGGCCACTTTTACCGTCGCTTTGGCCTTGTAGGCCTCTATGTAGTCAGTGTCTATCTTCTGCAACAGACTCATGTCTACATACCGCGCACTTTGCGCATTTTCTTGGCGAGCCGTTTCTTGGCGGCGGCCTTCTTTTTCTTCTTCTGGACGCTGGGCTTCTCGTAGTGCTGGCGCTTCTTGAGCTCGGAAAGAATTCCGGCCTTTTCAACCTGCTTCTTGAAACGACGCAGGGAGATGTCGAAGTTGTCGCTATCGTCTAAATATACGCCGGGCAATGGAAATCACCTCCTCGGTGAACCGCCCGCCTCAGGCGGGCTGGCGAAATAAGAAAAGCTACATACACCCCCGCCCGACGAATTGCAACCACAAAAGAGATGCATACCTCGACCTTGGGGCGGGGCAATAAAAGCAGCCTGCCGGATTTGCTCCGGCAGGCTACGCGTGATGCATGACAGGCCTAGTGGTGCGCCTTTTTGGCGTCACACCAGGACTTGGCGATCGTGTAGGTCAGGCCAACACCGATGACGCCCAGAACGACGTACAGGACGCCGAAGAAGATGAAATGATCGGGCATCCACCAGGGAAGGTCCATCGGGAGCGGACTGTGAACGGTTTCACCGTGAATCATCATGGGGAATCTCCTCCAGATTACTTAATGGCATCCTTGAGGAGCTTGCCAGGACGGAATTTGACCACCTTGGTGGCCGGAATCTTGATATCGGCACCGGTGCGGGGATTGCGGCCCACACGAGCCTTGCGCTGCTCAACCACAAAGGTGCCGAAACCTGTCAGGGTCAGCTTGCCTTCGCTCACGAGGTTGCCCTCCACGCTTTCCAGGAAAGCGTTCAGGGCGCGCTCGGCGTTCGCTTTGGTCAGATTGGCCTTCTCAGCAATTTTGACAACCAACTCAGCCTTTGTCATCAGTCCTTCCTCCTCACTAAGAAATTAACCTACGTATTGGGTAAAAGCCCGGCACGCACGGGTTTGCGTCCGCACTTCGAATCCGTAGCAACTCACTTACTGGCCTTTAAATGAACTTTCACCCCGTGTCCAGCCCGTCGGGCCATAAATCTGAAAAAAATGAAGCCAGTTGGTGCTTCCGGGGGATTTTTCCGATCCGCTCCACTGTCCGGGACGGTCGCGCCCGTTGGCGCAATGCTCTTGCCGGGCAAGGACTTGCGGGCAATCTGTTCAGATAAGGGCGGACAGTTCAAGGAATTGCTGCGGCGACAGGGTCTCCGGACGCGCCATCGGGCTTATCCCCTGGCTTGCGAACCAATTTTCGATCTCCTGGCTCCACAACGGCTTGAGTATGTTCGAGAGTTGCTTGCGCCGTTTCTGGAAGAGCATCTTGATCAGCCTGTCCAGCGCTTGGGGCGACCGGGGCCATTCCCCGACCGGCCTGGGGACAAAGGCGACCACGGCGGAATCCACCTTGGGTTGCGGACGAAAGACCGTGGGCGGCACCTTGAAGAGATAGCGGGTGTCCGCGAAATTGCGCACCCAGGCGGTCAGGCCGCCGTAGGCCTTGCAGCCGGGCTCGGCGGTCAGGCGCAGGGCCACCTCGTGCTGGACCATGAACACCGCCCGATCAAGGGTTTGCACCCGCGAGACGATATCCCAGATGAGTTTGGAGCCCACGTTGTAGGGCAGGTTGCCGACGATCTTGCACCGCTCCCCCGCGTTGAGGGATTCCCACGGGAATCTCAGCGCGTCGGCCCGGATCACCTCGATGTCCGGATATGCGCCCTCAAGCCGGTCGGCCAGCCCGTCGTCCAGCTCGATCACGCTGAACCGGGCCGGATGGGCCTGGGCGATGAACCCGGTCAGCGCCCCCTGCCCCGGACCTATTTCTATTATAGTGTCCGTCGGGCCGGGCGCGATGGCGTCCACGATCCTGCGGCAGATGTTCTGGTCGGTCAGAAAGTTCTGGCCCAGGCTCTTCTTGGCCTTGTGATGGTACGCTTCGCCGTGCATGTTTCTGGTCTCCGTGTGGCCACCTCACTAGCCCAAGCGCCGGGCCAAGGCAACACCATTGACAGCTGCGGATTTTCAAACGTATGAATCGGCGGTAATTATCCGCTGGAGGGAGCAATGAATCTGCGCGACTATGTTCGGGACATTCCCGATTACCCGAAAAAAGGCATCGTTTTCTTCGACATAACCCCGATCCTCAGCGACCCTGACGCCTTCAGGCACGCGGTCGACTGTCTGGCCGAGAAGTTCAAGGATTGCGGGGCCACCAAAATCGTGGCCGCGGAGGCGCGCGGCTTCATCTTCGGCGCGCCGCTGGCCTACAAGATGGGCATCGGCTTCGTGCCCGTGCGCAAGCCGGGCAAGCTGCCCTTCAAGAACCGCTGCGTCACCTACGACCTCGAATACGGCACCGACACCCTGTGCATGCACGAGGACGCCATCGCTCCGGGCGAGAAGGTCCTGGTCATCGACGACCTGCTGGCCACGGGCGGCACCGTCGAGGGCATGCTCAAACTGGTGGCCGAGGCGGGCGGCGAGATCGTGGGCTGCGGCTTTGTCATCCAGCTCGGCTTCCTGGACGGCCCCAAGCGGATGCAGGACGCCGGACAGGAGCACTGCTTCCTGCTTGAACTCGACTAGAAGGAACACTTTCATGACCCTCATAGGCATCATCGGCGGCAGCGGCCTGGACAACCCGGATATCCTGCACGACGCCCGCGACGTGGAGGTCTCCAACAGCTACGGCGTCCCCTCTGCCCCGCTCAGGCATGGCACCATGGCAGGCCGGGACGTGGTCCTCCTTGCCCGGCATGGCCGCGAACACACCATCCCGCCCACCCATGTCAATTACCGGGCCAACATCAAGGCCCTCAAGGACGCCGGATGCGGCTGCATCATCGCCACCACGGCCTGCGGCTCCCTGCGCCAGGAGATCGACCGGGGGCACCTGATCATCCTCGACCAGTTCATCGATTTCACCCGGCTGCGCCACGTTTCGTTTTACGAAACCTTTGCCCCGCACGATCCAAGACACACAGGCATGGCCGACCCCTTTGACGCCGCGCTGCGCAGGCACCTCATTGACGCCTGCGAGCGGCTGGGCATCGCCCACCACAAGACCGGCACGGTCGTCACCATCGAGGGTTCGCGCTTCTCCACCAGGGCGGAATCGAACATGTTCCGCATGTGGGGGGCGGATGTCATCAACATGAGCATCGCGCCCGAATGCATCCTGGCCAACGAGGCGGGCATCCCCTATGCCTCGGTCGCCATGAGCACGGACTACGACTGCTGGAAGACCGACGAGGCCCCTGTCTCCTGGGATGACATCATCGAGGTGTTCAGGAGCAATGTGGAAATGGTCACCTCGCTCCTGACCGAAACCATCGCCAACCTGGACTGATTCCTTGACCAACTCGTTGCCACCCTCTCCCTGCGACCTGCTCGTCCTGGCCGACGTGATCATCACCCAGGACGACGCCCGCACCGTCATCAGCAACGGCGCGGTGGCCGTCACGGGCGGGCTGGTGGACCGGATCGGCCCGCGACCGGAAATGGAACGGGCGTATGCCCCAGCGGACCGGCTCGACCTTGGCGGGTGCATGCTCATGCCAGGACTGGTCAACGGGCACACCCACCTGCCCATGACCTTGTTCCGGGGGTTTGCCGACGACATGCCGCTCATGGAGTGGCTTGAGGAACACATCTGGCCGGTGGAATTCCAGCTGACTGAGGAGATGCTCGGCATCGGCGCGGCCCTGGGCTGCGCCGAGCTGATCCGCACCGGATGCACCGCATTTTTAAACGGCTATTTCCACGAGCAGGTGACCGGCGACGCGGCCTCGACCGCCGGGCTGCGGGCCGTGCTGGGCGAAGGGTTCTTCAGCTTCCCGTCCCCCATGTTCCCCACGGCCCAGGCCTGCTGGCAGACCATCAGGGAACTCCACGCGCGCTACGCCGACAATCCGCTTGTCACCACCGCCGTCACCCCCCACGCCGCCTTCACCGTGAACCCGGAGGAGCTGGCCGAGAGCTTTGAACTGGCCTGCGAGCTCGACACGCCCTGGCAGATCCATCTGGCCGAATCCCCGGCCGAGACCGCCGTCTGTGTGGAGAAATACGGCAGACGCCCCCTGGACATCCTGCACGAGCGCGGCCTGCTCACCCGGCGCACGGTCCTCCACCACGGCGTTGATCTCGACGCGAGGGAGATCGCCATCGTGGCCCGGACCGGGGCCCGGGTGGTCCACAATCCGGTCTCCAACCTCAAGCTGTGCTCGGGCATCGCCCCGGTGCAGGCCATGCTCGACGCGGGCGTCACCGTGGGCCTGGGCACGGACGGCGCGGCCAGCAACAACCAGCTGAACATGTTCCGCGATCTGTCCTATGCCGCCCTGCTGGGCAAACTCCGTCATGGCAACGCCGCCGCCATGTCGGCTCAGTCCGTGCTCGACATGGCCACGCGCGGCTCCGCTGCCTGCCTGGGCCAGCCCGGACTTGGGCGCATTGAGGCCGGCCATCCGGCGGACATGATCGCCCTTGATCTCTCCGGTCCCAACATGCAGCCAGCCTACAACCACGTTTCACTGGCGGTCTACTCGGCCACCGGCATGGAAGTGTGCATGACCATGGTGGCCGGCACAATCCTCTACCTCTTCGGCGATTTCAGGACCATCGACGTAAAATCGTTGCAGGCCAAGGCTTTGCGGGCTTCCAGATGGGTCGTTTCCCAGGCCGGAAAATGAAAAAGAATACCAAACAACTTGACAACACCCACCTTGGGTGCATATCGAATTCTGCTCTTGCACCAATACGAGATTTTTATGCCACCGGCATATCCTGAGCCGCATCATTTTTAGGAGGAAGGCACAACATGGCCAAAAAGAAACCCGTTTCCCTGGAAGGCGCAGTCAAGACCGACGCCGGTCTGAACTACAAAGGCGTCATCATGGAAACCATCGTCGAGAAGTGTGAAGGGTGTGACCGCGTCGTGCCCTTCGAGGACGCCAGCTACTGCACCACCTACGCCCAGCCTGCGCTGAAGTGGACCAAGGGCAAATGCAACTTTGCCACCCACACCCGCGAAGCCGAAAAGGGCACGAAGGTCAAGGTCAACCCGCTCAAGGCGTCCAAGCGCGCAGCCCGCGGCCGCTAGACAAACCGGTATTCACAAAGGCGGGGCTTGCCCCGCCTTTTTTATTTGCGTCGCCCGCAGGCCCGATCTCTGACACGCCCAGAACACGGAGGAATCATGGACGCCCTTTTCACCGCACTCGACGGACAAACCGAATACGTTTGCGAACTCCAGCGTCGCCTCACCGCCATCCCGGCCCTTGGACCCAAGAACGGCGGCGACGGGGAAAAGGACAAGGCCGAATTTCTCATCAGCCATCTGGAGTCCATGGGCATCAGTGACATCCGTGAATTTCGCGCCCCTGACGCAGCCGTGTCCTGCGGGTACAGACCGAGCGTGGCCGCCGTCATTGCGGGCCGGGACACCTCCAGAACCCTCTGGGTCATCTCCCACATCGACATAGTGCCTCCGGGCGACCTCGCCCTGTGGAAGACCGATCCCTACACCCTCAAGCGCGACGGCGACATCCTGGTGGGCCGCGGCGTGGAGGACAACCAGCAGGGCATCGTCTCGTCCATCATCACGGCCCGGGCCCTGCTCGACCTCGGCCTCACGCCGGAGATGAACTACGGCATGCTCTTCGTGGCTGACGAGGAGACCGGGAGCGCCATGGGCCTGGATTATCTCGTGCGCGAGCACGCCGACATGTTCTCGCCCGACGACCTCTTCCTGGTACCCGATTCCGGCGAGCCGGACTCGACCATGGTTGAGGTGGCCGAAAAATCCATGTTCTGGCTCAAGATCACGGTGGAGGGCAAACAGTGCCATGCCTCCACCCCGGCCCAGGGCATCAACACTCTGGTCGCGGCTGCGGATTTCATCCTGCGCATCAAGGAATTGGAGCGGATCTACGACGCCGAGGACCCCATCTACAACCCGCCCCACTCCACCTTTGAGCCGACCAAGAAAGAGGCCAACGTGGAGAACGTCAACACCATACCGGGTCGCGATGTCTTCCATGTGGATTCGCGCGTGCTGCCCTGCTACAAGCTGGACGAGGTGCTCGACACCATCCGGGGGTTTGGCGACGCGGTGGAAAAGGCCCACGGCGTGACCATCTCCTACGACAAGACCATGTACGAGCAGGCCGCCCCGTCCACCCCGGTGGACAGCGAGATCGTGCGGCGGGTCATGACCAGCGTGAAAAGGGTCTATGCCAACACCCCCCGCGCGGTGGGCATCGGCGGCGGCACCGTGGCCGCCTTCCTGCGCCGCCGCGGATTCCACGCCGTGGTCTGGGCCACCCTGAACCACAACGCCCACCAGCCCAACGAGTGGGCCTCCATCAGGAACACCATCGGCGACGCCAAGGTCATCGCCGACATGCTCCTGATCCAGGGGTGAGCCAAAGAGGGCGCATGCAGCGTAAAGCCCGGTTTCCCGACAGTTTCGACCTCATAGTGGTGGGCGCAGGCCATGCCGGATGCGAAGCCGCCATGGCCGCGTCGCGTCTCGGCCTCGCCACCCTGCTCCTGACCATCAGCATCGACCGCATCGGGCACCTCTCCTGCAACCCGGCCATCGGCGGGCTGGCCAAGGGCCACATGGTCAGGGAGATCGACGCCCTGGGCGGCATGATGGGGCTGTGGGCCGATGCGGCTGGCATCCAGTTCCGCACCCTCAACACCCGCAAGGGTCCGGCGGTGCGCTCCAGCCGGGCGCAGATCGACCGGGCCGAATACATGCGCGTGGTGCAGCGATCCGTTTTCGGCCAGGACAATCTTTGGGTGTTCCAGGACACCGCCGACAGCGTGCTGGTGGAGGGCGGGCAGGCGTGCGGGGTCAGGACACAGCTGGGCGAGACCATCAGGTCACGGGCCGTGCTGCTGACCACCGGCACCTTTCTCAAGGGGCTCATCCATGTGGGGCTCGACAATTTCAGCGGCGGACGCATGGGCGATCCCGCGTCCGGGCCGCTCTCGGGCAACCTGCGCGCCCTTGGGCTGACCCTTGGCCGCCTCAAGACCGGCACCACCCCGCGGCTGCTCAAGTCGTCCGTGGATTTCGACAGGATGGAGGCGCAGCCGGGCGACGATCCGCCCAAGCCCTTCAGTTTTCGCAACACCACAGTGCCGCTGCCCCAGGTCCCCTGCCACCTGACCTACACCAACCCCGAGGCCCACGAGGCCATCCGCTCCGGCTTTGACCGCTCGCCCATGTTCACGGGCGTCATCGAGGGCACAGGAGCGCGCTACTGCCCGTCCATCGAGGACAAGGTCGCCCGATTTCCGGAAAAGGACCGCCATCAGATTTTCATCGAGCCCGAAGGGCTGGACAACCCCGAAGTCTACCCCAGCGGCATCCCCACCAGCCTGCCGCTCGACATCCAGAAGCGGATGGTCGCGGCCATCGTCGGCCTGGAAAACGCACAGATCGTGCGCCCCGGCTACGCCATCGAGTACGACTACGCTCCGCCCACCCAGCTGCGCCCCACTCTGGAGACGAAAGTGCTGCCCGGACTCTATCTGGCCGGGCAGATCAACGGCACTTCGGGCTACGAGGAGGCCGCGGCCCAAGGACTGTGGGCCGCCCTGAACGTGGTCTGCCGGGCCACGGGCCGCGAGCCGTTCCTGCCCACCCGCGATCAGGCGTACATGGCCGTGCTGGTGGACGACCTGGTGACCAAGGGCACCCTTGAGCCCTACCGCATGTTCACCTCGCGCGCAGAACACCGCCTGCTCCTGCGCGAGGGCAACGCCGACGAGCGCATGACCCCGCTCGGGCGCGACCTCGGACTGGTGGACGACGAACACTGGCGACTTTTCACGACCAAGCGGGAGCGTCTGCAATCGGTCATTGAGGCCTTGCAGACCATCCGGGTGCGGCCCGACGCCGTCAACCGCGGGATCATGGAGCGGATCGGCGCGGCAGTGCCGGGCAAGGCCGTGGAGCTGGCCGCCCTGCTCCGGCAGCCGCAGGTGTCCATCCAGAGTCTGGCCGCCTTCCACCCCGCCCTGGCCGACATGGACGAGGAGGTGCTGACCGAGGCCGAAACACGCATCCGCTACGAGGGGTATCTCAGGAAACAGGAAGAACTGGTGGTCCGCTCCAGGCTGCTCGAAGACGTATCCCTGCCCCTGGACACGGACTATGCGACCGTCTCCGGCCTGACCCGCGAGGTGGTGGAAAAACTGACCGCGATCCAGCCCCTGACCCTGGGCCAGGCCAGCCGCATCTCCGGCGTCACCCCGGCGGCCATATCGTGTCTCGAAATCGACCTCAAAAAACGCGGTCTGTTGTGACAAAACCGGCATATGCGAGTATTGACATGACATACGCCACAGACTAATTAAGGAATCTGCAATCATTCCTGCGCACCGGGAGCCCATCCCGGCCAAGGAAGCAACAAAACGTCATTATTCAAGGAGTCTGGTCTTGGACGAAGGGTCTGATAGTCGATTATCCAATATTTTCAAGAAAATTTTCGGTTCCAACGGACAGCAGCTTGAGGAGCACATCCTCGAAGCCAGGGCCGAAGGGGAAATTGAGAACGAAGAAGTCTCGATGCTCCTGAACATATTGGATTTTGACGAGAAACATGTCTCGGAAATAATGGTCCCGCGAACCGACATGGCCTGCGCCGACGCAAGCAGCACGGTCGGTGACATCGCTGAAATCATCATCAACCAGGGCGCCCACTCCCGAATCCCCATCTTCAAGGAAACGCGGGACTACATCCTCGGCATCGTGCATGCCAAGGATCTCCTGCCGCCGCTTCTTGAGGGCCGCAGGGACATGCCCGTGACGAGCCTGATGCGCCCCCCGTTTTTCGTTCCCGAGGAAATGCGCCTGGACAAGGTGCTGGCCTCCTTCAAGCGCGAAAAACACCACATGGCCATCGTGCAGGACGAATACGGCGGCACCTCGGGCATGGTCACCATGGAAGACGTGCTTGAAGAGATCGTGGGCGAGATTTCTGACGAATACGATCAGGAACGGCCAGACGAAATCCTCGAAATCGAGGACAACGTGTTCATCGTTTCTGGCCGCACCCTGCTCGACGAGGTGTCCGACAAGTGCGGCTTCGAGCTTGAGAGCGGCGAGGTCGATTCCATCGGCGGGTATGTGGCGGCCATGGCCGGGCGGATCCCCCGCGAAGGGGAGGTCTTTCTCGTGGACAACAGGCAGTTCACCATTATCCGCTCCGACGAGCGGCAAATCTGGTCAATCCGCATCGACCCGATACACGAGTGACGGTGCTGACGCTCGTCCTGCTCGCCACCCTGGGGGCCTGGCTTGGGTTCGCCAATCCGGTCTTTCACTTTCCCCTGGCCGCCCTCGCCTTTCCTTTGGGGCTCGCCTGGATCGGCCTGCGGGCCACCTCCGGCAGGCACGCATTCAAATACGGCTGGCTCGCCGGACTGCTGGCAGGCACGGGCTGTTTCTACTGGATGGTCATCCCGGTCCAGATATACGGCGGCCTGCCCTGGTATGTGGCCATGCCCTGCCCGGCGCTCCTGGCGGCAGCGCTGGCCGTCTATTACGGCCTGTTCGCCGTGGGCATGCATCACGCCGGGCGGCACATCACCGGCATCCCGCTGTGCCTGCTCGCCGGGCTGTCCTGGGCGTCCATGGAGATGCTCACCGGCATGGTCCTGTCCGGCTTCCCCTGGATGAACCTGGCGGCGGCATTCGCGCCCTGGCCCTTTGCCGTGCAGGGAGCCTCGATCATCGGAGCCTACGGGTTGTCCGGCGTCCTGGCCGCCCTGGCCGTGGCCATCCTGCTCTACTCCACCTACCGCAGCACCCTGGTCTTTGCCATGGGGCTTGCCATCACGCTGACGGCCTTCGGGCTCTACAGGGTCAATGCCCTTGACAGCGGCACGGCAGACTTCACGGTCTCGGTCGTCCAGGGCAACGTGGACCAGGGCATGAAATGGGAGCCCCGATTCCAGGTCGAAACCATTGAGAAATATGCGGATCTGAGCCGCGCGGCCATCCGCGACCATGCACCGGGACTGGTGGTGTGGCCAGAGACGGCCATGCCTTTTTACCTCCAGGACGCCTCTTTGCTGAGCGAGGCTGTGCGCCAGCTGGCCCGCGAAACCAAGACGCCCATCATCACCGGCGCGCCCGCCTACCGGATCACCAACATGGAGCTGCGCACCTACGTGCTCTACAACCGCGCCTGGCTCGTGGACGACACGGGCCGCGTCCTCAGCTCCTACGACAAGGAGCATCTGGTGCCCTTTGGCGAATACATGCCCCTCAAGGAATGGGTGCCGTTCGAGAAGCTGGTCCAGGCCGTGGGCGACTTTGTTCCGGGCACTGACAATCGGCCCATCACCGTGGACACCGTTGCCCTCGGAGTGCTCATCTGCTATGAGGGGATATTCCCGGAGCTTGCCCAGAAACAGGTGGAACAGGGCGCGCAGGCCCTTCTCAACATGAGCAACGACGCATGGTTCGGCGACACCTCAGCTCCCCGGCAGCACCTCAACCTGACAGTCATGCGGGCCGTGGAACAGGGACGCTGGCTGGTCCGCAGCACCAATACCGGAATCTCCGCCTTCATCGACCCGGCAGGCCGCATTGTCGCCAGAGGGGAACAGTTCCAGGCCGAGAGCCTGAGCGCGGCCATCGCCCCCATCAATGAAACCACCGTGTTTCATCGGGTGTTCCCCTGGCTCGGTTCCGCCATATACGCCCTGACCGCCCTGTGCTTCGCCTGGGTAGGCCTGCGCACAAGAAACAACGCGAAAGGATAGTTTTCCCATGCTCGAATACCACGAACTCAAAACCATTTCCGCAGGACTCATCGACAAGTTCGGGACGCTTTGGGGGCGGCTTTGACTATGCCGAGACCAAAACCCGCCTCGAAGCGATAGAGCACCAACTCTCCAAGCCCGGCGCCTGGGACAAGCCCGGCGCCCTGACCCCGCTCCTGCGCGAGAAGACGCAGCTTTCCGACAAGCTCGCCATGTACGAGAGCCTGGCCCAGGCCAAGGACGACCTCGACGCATGGCTCGAACTGGCCCATGAATCCCGCGACGAGGAGGCCATGGCCGGGCTCGACGGCCAGATATCGGTCTTCAAGGAACGGCTGGGCATCACCGAGCTGGCCACCATGTTTGCCTTTGAGCACGACAAGGGCAACGCCATCCTCGAAATCCACCCCGGCGCGGGCGGCGTCGAGTCCCAGGACTGGGCCGAGATGCTGCTTCGGATGTACACCCGGTTTGCCGAGCGCAAGGGGTTCAAGATCACGCAGCTCGACTACCAGGTTGGGGAAGAGGCGGGCATCAAGAGCGTGACCCTCCAGATCGAGGGGCTCTATTCCTACGGCCTGCTCAAGGGCGAGAGCGGCGTCCACCGCCTCATCAGGATATCCCCCTTTGACTCGTCGGGGAGGCGGCACACCTCGTTCGCCTCGGTCGATGTCTATCCCGACATGGACGACGACATCGAGATCGAGGTACGCGACGAAGACCTGCGCATCGACGTGTTCCGCTCCAGCGGCCCCGGCGGCCAGAGCGTCAACAAGACCAGCTCTGCCGTGCGCATCACCCATCTGCCCACCGGCATCGTGGCCCAGTGCCAGAACGAGAAGTCCCAGCACCGCAACAAGGCCACGGCCCTGCGGCTGGTCAAGGCGCGCCTCTACGAGAGGGAGCTGCAGAAGATCGAGGAGAGCCGCAGGCAGGACTATCAGGCCAAGGGCGCCATAGCCTGGGGCAGCCAGATCAGGACATACACCCTGCAACCCTATCGTCTGGTCAAGGACCACCGGTCCAACAGTGAAACGGGCAATGTGGACGCGTTTTTGGACGGCGATCTTGACGCCATGATCAGAAACCATCTCCTTTTTGTCCATGCTCAAGGAAAACATGACTAATTTCCAGGAAGACGCGCTCATCTCTGAGCTGGCCGAGCTCCAGAAGGAGCTGCGCTTCGCCTTCAATCCAGACGGCGACTCGCCCGACGCGGTCTGGGTGTTCCGGCTCATCAAGGGACTCAAGCCCGATCAATGGGAGACCCTGGCCAGCAAATACGACCTGTACCAGTGGCTCACCCTGCCCATCGACGGCGACACGTTTCCGCACCTCAGGCAGTTCCAGGCGACCCTTGAGCGGCTGGCCTACCAGACCGACCACGACCCCCTTACCGGGCTGGCCAACCGCCGCGCCTTTGACCGGACCCTGGAAATCGAGGTGGAACGCTCAAGACGGGCCAAGACACCCCTTTCCCTCGCCTTGTTCGACCTCGACGACTTCAAGCGCATCAACGACACCTACGGACATCCCAAGGGCGACGAAGTGCTGATCGCCTTTGCCAGAAGGGTCAGTGAAACCACCCGCCGCTATGATCTCGCCGCCCGGTTCGGAGGCGAGGAGTTTGCCCTGGTCATGGCCGGATCGGGCGTGGTCAAGGCGCAGCGTCTGTTGGAACGGCTGCTCTCCGAGTTCCGGCAGATGGAATTCACCGCCCCGGACGGTTCCCACACCTTCTCCGTGACCTGCTCCGTGGGCCTGACCTGCTTCAAGGGGACCGTGGACCTGGAGCCGGTCGAGCTGGTACAGATGGCGGACGACGCCCTCTACGAAGCCAAGAACGCTGGCAAGGACCAGATCAGGGTCTCCAGACTGCCTTTTGCCGACAACGTCCCAAGCGACACGCTGGTCCACGCAAACGAAAAGCAATTCCTGTTCGGCGGGAAATAACGGAGACAGGACATGAACCGAAACAACACATTGAGTCTTTCCGTCATGAGCGGCAAGGGCGGTGTCGGCAAGACCAACATCATCCTCAATCTCGGCTATGCCCTGCATCTGGAGAACATGACGGCCATGCTCATGGACTGCGACCTTGGACTGGCCAATCTCGACGTGCTGCTGGGCATTTCGCCCGAACGCAACTTGCACGACCTGCTCCAAAACGGCGTCAAAGCCGAGGACGTGCTGGTCTGCATCGAAAAGGGTTTTGACATGCTCCCGGCCACCAGCGGCATCCCGGAGCTGGTGGAAATGGACGAAGACCTCCAGGACATCCTGTTCAAGAAGCTCGTGAACCTGGCCGGGGAATACGACTACCTGATGCTCGACCTGGGTGCCGGCATCAGCAACACGGTCCTCTCATTCGCCACCTTGACGCAGCTTCGGATAGTGATCGTCACCCCTGAGCCCACCTCCCTGACCGACAGCTACGCCGTGATCAAGGTGCTGGCCACCCAGCGCGACGTGAAGGACTTCCTGGTCATCGTCAATCAGGCCACCTCGGCGAGCGAGGCGAAACAGACCTTTGACAGACTGGCTGCGGCCTGCAAGAATTTCCTGGGCATCGAACTGAGAAACCTCGGGTTCATCCACCAGGACCGGACCGTGGTCGAGTCTGTCAGGCGCCAGACCCCGCTCATGAAATATGCCCCCAACTCCCCGGCTGCCAAAGATATTTATGCCCTGGCCAAAAAGATCATCCGTTACCGGGAGGACAACCGCGAGCGCATTTCCGGCAGACCCATCCTGAAGGATTTTCCCTCTTTGTGATTAATGAAATAAGGGGTTGACGAAAAGAGCCATTTTTTGGCATAGTTAGTTAGTATTCCGCTGGAGAATCATTTTTTTGTTTCCTGGCGGGATGAATTGTCGTTCCGCGATAACCTAACGCTTCAGGGGGAAACCATGAACAAGAGCGAATTGATCAAGGCTCTTTCAGAACAGAAGAAAATGCACGTTGACGAAGCCACCAAGGTGGTCGGAGCCTTCGTCGATTCCGTCAAGGAAGCGCTCCTGCGGGGCGACCGTGTCGAGATCAGGGGCTTTGGCAGCTTCAAGATCAAGGACTACGAAGGCTACACCGGGCGCAACCCCAAGACCGGCAGCGTGGTCCAGGTCCGTTCCAAGAAGCTTCCCTTCTTCCGTCCGGGCAAAGAGCTGAAAGAGTTTATCAACGATTAGGATGCGACGAATTCTCTTCTGCCTGCTGCTGGCGGTCGGCCTGCTTCATTGCGGTCCCGCGCAGGCGCAACCCGTTCTGACCATCCTCTATACGGCGAACACGTATGGCACTGTCAGGCCATGCCCATCCTGAGGCGGACGAACCCTTGGTGGCGTGGCCCGGCGGGCTACGTATTTTTTTGATGTGCATACATCAGAGGCGCCCAGGCTGCTGGTCTCGGGCGGATGGGAATTCATGAATCCCGATGGCACAACGCCCGACACACGAGTCCTTGAGAGCCTGATGCAGGCCTATGGGCTCCTGCGCTATGACATCGGGCTTGCCGGACAGTCCGAGGCCCAGACGCTGGCCGGCCTGGGAATAGAGCCTGAACCGGTCAGGCAGACCGCTGAAAACACTCCCTTCACCGTGATCGAAACAGCGTCCGGCGATCGGATCGGTTTCATCCGCTTCCCTTCCCTGCCGCAGGGCAAGGACATCCCGCCACAGCGGTTGATCGAGAACATTTCTCGGCAAATCAGGCAGGAGCGCGCCTCGGTGCGCCTGATCGTGGCCCTTTCCGACTGGGGCTGGGTCGGCGAACGCGAGTATCTGGCCCAAAAGCCGGGCTTTGTGCCCGACATCCTGCTGGGCAGCGGGCGCGGTTCCGGTGTCAACGGACGCATCGAGGCCAATGGCCGTTGTCTTTGGGTCCGTCCCTATGATAAGGGACAAACCGTGAGCCAGATCCAGGTCCAGAGCTGGCCGGAGCGCACCGCCTCGTTCAAATGGTCGGAACCGGGCACCATCATGCCGACCACCATCGGCCTTGGCGACCAATATGATGACAACCCGGACGTGAGCGCAATCCTCCAGTAGGAAAACCGCCCAGGCCCAGGCCCACACACTCAGGAGGAATTGTTTTATGGAATTCAGAGGAGCATTTACCGCTCTCTCTACCCCGTTCAGGGACGGCGCCATTGACGAGGCCGCCTACCGCGAATTCATCGAATGGCAGATCGAGCAGGGCATAGACGGGCTGGTACCCTGCGGCACCACCGGCGAAGCCGCCACCCTGACCCACGAGGAGCAGGGACGCATCATCAGGATATGCGTCGAGCAGGTGAAAGGCCGTCTGCCGGTCATCGCCGGGGCCGGGTCCAACAGCACCAAAGAGGCCATTGAGCTGACCAGCCTCGCCAAAGAGGCCGGTGCGGACGCGACATTACAAATCACGCCCTACTACAACAAACCCACGCCCGAAGGGTTGATCGCCCATTTCAAAGCCATTGCCGACAAGGTTTCGATCCCGTTCGTCATCTACAACGTGCCAAGCCGAACCGGGCTGAACCTGCTGCCCCAGGATCTCAAGCGCATCGTCGATGCCGTGCCCCAGGCCATTGCCGTCAAGGAGGCCACGGGCAACATGTGCCAGGCCGCCCAGGTGGTCGAATACTGCGGCCAGGGGTTCCAGCTCCTGTCTGGCGACGATTTCACGGTCATTCCCCTGCTCTCCGTGGGCGGTCAGGGCGTCATCTCGGTCATCTCCAACATCATGCCCAAGGCCATGAGCGACATGTGCAGGCTCTTCATGGAAAAGGACCACCAGGGAGCCATTGACCTGAGCTTGAAGATGGCCCCGGTCATCCGCGCCATGTTCATGGAGACCAATCCCATACCGGTCAAGACCGCGCTGCGCATGATGGGCATCTTCCCCAGGGCCGAATTCCGCCTGCCCATCGTCCCCCTGCGGGACGAGAACGTCCCCAGGCTCGAAGCAGTGCTCAAGGAAGCCGGGCTCCTGTAGTTTCCCCCATGCCGCCAGGTCAAGGCGCGCATCATCAGTACACCGCCAGGGCGGGGCAGGAGACTCCTGCCCCGCCCTTCTCTTGCGAATCCTCTCCGTAGACGCACAGCGCTGGGACCGGGCCAGGAAGAACTGCTCATCTTTTCTCACCGGGATTGCAACGCATGGATTGTGCATCTTGGCACAAGCCCCCTCCCCTGCCACGACTCACGAGAGACCATGCAAGAACAGCAACCGCGCCGTTCACAGGACGTGAAAAGGCCCGCCAGCACAACGCTGACGGGCCTGACTTTGCGCTATAACCAGCAGGCTGGGCCGTGTTAGGCCTTGAAGCCTTTCTCGAAACAGGGCACGACCTGCTTCTTGCGGCTCATGACGCCGTCCAGCCACACGGACTTGCCGGTGGCCTTGACGCCAAAGGCTTTCTCGACAACCGACGGGTCGTCGGAAGCGATGAGCATCTCGGTGCCTTCCTTCATGATGTCGGTCAGGAGCAGGAAGACGGAGTGACGGCCATCAGCCTTGACCTTCTCGATCTCGGCCTGCAGGGCGGCTTTGTGGGCGTCCAGCATGGACAGGTCGACAACTTCCAGCTGGCCGATGCCAACCTTCTTGCCGGACATGTCGAAGTCCTTGTAGTCGCGGAAGACCAGGGCTTCGGGGGTGGCGCCGTCAACGGCGGACTTGACCTTGAACATCTCCATGCCCAGAGCCATGGTGTCCTTGACGCCGGCGATCTTGGCCAGGGCCTCCACAGCGACCTTGTCGGCGTCGGTGGTGGTCACGGACTTGAACATGACGGTGTCGCTCAGGATGGCACAGAGCATGATGCCGGCGATGTTGGCCGGGACTGCCACATTGTAGAAATCGTACATGTTCTTGATGACGGTGGCGGAGCAGCCCACGGGCCAGACCCACATCTCGAGCGGGTTGGAGGTGGTGACATCGCCCAGCTTGTGGTGGTCGACAACAGCGACCAACTCGCCCTTGTCCAGGTTGTCGATGGTCTGGGAGATGTCGGTGTGGTCGACGAGGATGATCTTCTGATCGGTCGCGTCGGTCACGATGGCGGGGGCGGAAAGACCGAACTTCTTCAGCACAAACGCGGTCTCAGGAGCGATTTCGCCCTGGGTGATCGCCTTGGCGGCCATGCCGCGTTTGGTGAAAAGATCGGCGACAGCAATCGCGGAAGCGACGGTGTCGGTATCGGGGTTCTTGTGTCCTACAACCAGAATAGCCATATCAAGTCCTCCTAATTGATTAGTCCTGAACTCAGGATAGTACGCCAGCGAAAGAGAATGTGACGAATATCACAATCAACCCCGGCTGCCAAGCTAAAACCTGCCCCAAAAGATGAAAATCATGAAAAGAAATATTCCCGCCGCCAAAACGGCATAGGCACGCTTGAGCCTGAGCGCCATGAGGCCTCCCAGGGTGGCCGCCACCCAGAGGTGGGGCCAGGTGACGCCGATATCCAATCGGCTCGGATACAAGGCAAAGAAGGCCTTGAACGCATACATGAGTGCGATGACTGCCACATAGAAGGCCAGCCCGGACAGGACAAAGGTCCGACCCACCGACCGCATGACGATCAGCGAGGGCAGGTGCGGGTTTTTCGGATTGCGCACCCAGTTGAGCAGCCGATTGTAGTTGCTCCGGTCCTGCTCCCTGAGCAGCGCTTCAAGACGGGTGCCGAGCCAGGCCAGGGGCATGCTGGCAAAGAGCACGAAACTGATGCGCCCGGGCTGGTCGAGGCCGAAATACGTCGTCAGGGAAAGGGCCACGAAGGTAGCCACCGTCAGGTGCGGCGGGATGTAGGTGCCGACCGGGATGAGATCAAGCCAGAAGAGTTCGAAGAAGATGGAGATGCACAGGCTTGTTTCCATGTCGCCCGTGGCCAGGCCCCAGAACAGGCCAATGACCAGGGGGCGTTCTAGCAGCCCGATGGTCAGCGCGAATCTGAAGAGGGAGAACAGGGCAAAAAAAAAGCGACAAGGGCAAACCAGAGGAAAGGATTCGACAAGGCCACGACTAGAACCTCACCTGCACGGGATCGTTGGGGACACAGCGGAAATCCAGGGCCACCCCACGTCTGGAGAGCTGCTTGAGGCACCCCTCGTCCTCGGTGGAAAGGGCGACGCTTGGCGATATTTGCCGCTTTCCGGGACTGTAGTGGACGTTGCCGATGTTCAGGACATCATAGGCAAATCCGGAGTCATACGCCCTCTTGGCATCGGCACAGTTGGAAAAAAGGACGAGAACTCCGACCGTCTCGCGAACCGAATGGTAACGGGCCACAGCCTCGACCACACCCTCCACCCCGACAAAGGCGCTCTTGACGGTCTCCGGGATGGCCAGGGACATGATCTCCTGCTGGAGGATGTCGGCAGCGAGCTGGTCATTGGCCACGACCACGGCGGTGGCCCCGGTGTAGGGCAGCCACGTCTCGATGATCTGGCCGTGGATAAGACGGTTGTCGATGCGCACCAGGGTCATGGCTTTGCCTTGTCTGCCGCCCGTTTGCGCAGCATGGCCCCTGCCACCTTGATGCCCTGCTGCCCGGCCCCCATGGCCTTGTCGGCCAGGGCGTCGAGTTCCATGAGCCGCGACGAGAGCGTGGCGATCAGCATGGGCAGGTTGACGCCGGTGATGACCTCGAGCCGCTCCGACTTCATCAGCGACAGGCTCATGGTGGTCGACGAGCCGCCAAAGAGATCGGTCAGCGCGATCACGCCCCTGCCGCTCTCCACGGATTTGATGGCCTTGCGGATAGCCTCCATGGATTCGTCCACCCCGGTGGAGACGTCCACGCCAACGGCAACGCAATTCTCCTGCGGTCCCAGCACCATGACCGCCGCCTGGAGCAGCCCTTCGCCAAAGGTGCCGTGGGTGACCAGCACCACGCCGACCATTGCATTCTTGTCATTCTTATCATTCTTCGCAGCCATGACTATCCCAGTTCCATATGTCTGTGTTCAATGGTGACTGCATACCCTTTTTCCTTCAGCGTCGCCAGCACGGACTCGGCCACGCTGACCGAACGGTGCCTTCCGCCCGTACACCCCAGAGCCAGGGTTATCCTGTAGCGGCCCTCGTCGGCGTACAGGGGCAGCACATAGGTGATGAATTCTAAAAATTTCTCATTGAATTTGGCCCCGACCTCGCTGCCGAGCACATAGTCGGCAATGGCCTCGTCCAGCCCGGAAAGCGGCCTGAGGGATTTGTCGAAATAGGGATTGGGCAGAAAGCGCAGGTCAAAGACGAAATCCGCCTCGGACGGCACGCCGTACTTGAATCCGAAGGTGATGATGTGCACGCGCATGCCCCGCCCCAGCTCCTCGATGGCCGACCATTTGGTCTGGATGACCCGGCGCAGGTCATGGACCGAATAGTCAGAGGTGTCGAGCACCAGTTCCGCGTTGGCGCGGATGGGGTCGAGGAGCGATTTCTCCTGCTCCAGCGCCTGCTCAAGGCCCAAGGACTGGCTCTCCAGGGGGTGCGGCCTGCGGGTGGTGGCGTAGCGCCGCATGAGTACGCCGAGCTTGGCTTCGAGAAAGAGCACCTGGGGGGTGATGCCCATGTTGGCCAGCTCCTCAAGGGCGGTGTCCCACCCTTCCAGAAATTCCGGCTGACGCATGTCCATGCCCAGCGCCAGCCCGCGGTACTTGGAATCCTGCTTGAGGATCAGATCGGCGATCTTCGGAGACATGCCCGACGGCAGACCGTCGATGCAGAAGAAGCCGAGATCCTCGAAGACCTTGAGCGCCGTGCTTTTGCCAGAGCCGGAAATGCCGGTCACGACGACCATGGGAAAGGTGTTGGCTGGCGTCACTGACATGGCTCCTGCACAGGCTAGACCTCTTCGAGGAGCTTCCAGAGCGCCTCGTTGCTTTCGGCCTCCATGAACTCGCGCCGGAAGGCCTCGTCCTTGAGCACCCGGGAGACCTGGGCCAGGATGCGCAGATGCATGCCTGCCACCTGCTCAGGGGCGAGCACAAGAAAGAAGATGGCGCACGGCTTGTGGTCCAGGGCCGCGAAATCGACCCCTGAGACGCTCCTGCCGACCACCACAATGACCTGCTCCAGGTCTTCGAGCTTGCCGTGGGGGATGGCGATGCCGTCACCGATGCCCGTGGTGCCGAGGTTTTCACGATCAAGAAGGACACGGACCGCGAGGTCCGTGTCCATCTCTGGATATTTCACGCCCACCGGGGCGAGGAGTTCTTCAAGCACCTCCGGCTTTGTGGCGGAGGCGAGGTCATAAAGGACGAGGTCCTTGTCCAGGTAATCACCGAGTTTCATGCTTAGTTTCCAGGATCGATCAGACCGAAGTCGCCGTTCTTGCGCTTGTAGATTACGTTCACTCCCTCGGTCTCGGCGTTGAGAAACACGAGGAACTCGTTGTCAAGGGTCTCCAACTGGAGGGCCGCCTCGTCAACGGACATGGGCTTTGGTTCATAAGTGTCGGTGCCGACTATGGTCGGCCCGGACTCTCCGGGAATGCTCCCGTAGGACAGGAAGTTCATCTGGACCTTGTTGCCGCGCGCCTGCTTGGTCCTGTCCTTGATCTTTTCGCGCATCCGTCGCATCTGGGCTTCCAGCTTGTCGAGCACCATGTCGATGGTCGAGTACATGTCTTCGGAGTCTTCATAGGCGGAAATATGGATGCCGTCGGCATTCAGGATGATATCCGCCTTGTGGCGGAACTTGTCGACCAGCAGGTTGACCTGGAGGTCGGCCTCCGCGTCGGAAACATACTTGCCCACCTTTTCAAAACGCTTTTGCGCATAGCCCTTGAGATGATCGGACGGCTCAAAGTTCTTGAAAGTGAAGCTTATGTTCATACATTCCTCCTGGTTGAACGTGCTGAAAGCCTGCCTTAGAAATACTGCTTTCTCTTGGAAGACGACGCTATGCCCATGGCGGAGCGGTATTTGGCCACTGTGCGGCGGGCGATGTTCACTTCGAGCCTCTCCTGAAGTATCTCGCCTATCCGCTCGTCGCTCAAGGGTTTTTTATGGTCTTCCGCGGCGATCATCTGCTTGATGAGCGCCTTGACACTCTCGGAGCCTACCTGGGAGCCGTCATTGAGATCCAGCGCGCTGTTGAAGAAAAACTTCAACTCGAAGATGCCGTGCGGTGTGGACACGTACTTGCTGGTCGTGATGCGGCTGACGGTGGACTCGTGCATCTCGATGTCTTCTGCCACCTCCTTGAGGATGAGCGGTTTGAGTCTTGTCACGCCTTCCTCAAAGAAATCACGCTGAAAGCGGACAATACTCTCAACTACTTTGTACAAGGTTCTCTGCCTCTGGTACAGGCTTTTCATCAGCCAGGCGGCAGATCGCATCTTTTCCTGGAAATACTCTTTTTCCTTGTTCTTGGCCCCCTGCATGGTCTCCAGGTAGAAAGAGTTCATCTGGAGCCGGGGCAGCCCGTCCTCGTTGAGGATGATGACAAAATCCTCGCCGTACTTGTAGACGAAAACATCCGGGCTGACATAATGGGGTTCGGCGCTGGCGTAGTGGGAGCCGGGCATGGGGTCGAGCGTCTGGAGCTGTTCGATGTACTCCTTGAGCTCGTCCATGGAAATCTTGAACTTGCGCGCCAGGGGCTTGAAACGGTTCTTCTCCAGGTCTTCCAGGTGATCGCGGACCAGGGAGACCAGGATCGGATCGTCGTAGCCAAGCACCTCCATCTGCACCAGCAGACACTCCTGCGGGGTGCGCGCCCCAACACCCACCGGGTCGAGCCGCTGCAACCGCCGGATAACCGACTCCACCTCCTCGGGCGTGGCGGTGACCATGCTCATGATCTCTTCAATGGTCGCCTGGAGATACCCGTTGTGGTCGAGGTTGCCGACCACCACATCGCCAATGGCGACCTCGCGCTCGGTGAAGTTGGAGAGCCGCATCTGCCAGTTGAGATGCCCCTCCAGGGTCGGCTTCGAGGCCAGACGCGCCTCAAAGGAAAGCCCCTCCTCAGGAATCTCGGAGTCGCGGGCCGTGGATTGTTTGGATGTGCTGGAGAACTCGCCGAGATAGTTTTCCCAGTCCGCAGTGCGGACAAGCTCCTCCTCGGCCTGGGATTCAGTCAACTTCTCAGGTTCGCGAATCTCGGTCTCGACTTCGGTCTCATCGAGAAACGGATTCTCCATGAGTTCCTGCTGGACCGTCTCCAAAAGCTCCAGTCGCGAGAGTTGCAACAGCTTGATGGCCTGCTGCAACTGCGGGGTCATGACCAGCTGCTGGGAGAGCTTGAGTTGCTGCCTGAGTTCCAATCCCATATTCTAAGCCTCTCGGACCAGAGTCATCGCGACTGCGTTCCGGGGGTTCGTTTCACTTTATTTCACCATCACATGCGATTCTTGGTTCAGACACTGCCACACATCACAAAAGGACGCAACACAATACTTATAACCCACTGTCGCGTCTCGATTAATACCAGAGAATACGCCACATGAAAAAAGTGTACCAATGATTCACCCTGGTGTAAATCGCCAAGAGCGGAAGGATGGGGAAAAAGGGGATCAGAGGCGGAAATCCTCGCCAAGATAGATTTGGCGGGCGCGGCTGTCCTGCACTATCTCCTCCGGGCTGCCCTCTAGAATGACCGACCCTTCGTACACGAGATAGGCACGGTCGCAGATGTTCAATGTTTCACGCACGTTGTGATCGGAGATAAGGATGCCGATGTCCATGCTTTTCAGGACCGAGATGATCTCCTGAATGTCGATGACGGCAATGGGATCGATACCGGCGAAGGGTTCGTCGAGCAGGATGAACTTGGGGTCCATGATCAGGGCGCGGGCGATCTCGAGCCTGCGCCGCTCGCCGCCGGAGAGAAACATGGCCGCCTGATCGGCCAGCTTGGTGATGGTGAACATCTCCATCAGCTCGTTGGCCCGTCGGTGTTGGGCCGCAGGGGTCATGGCCGTCTGCTCCAGGATGATCTGGAGGTTCTGGCGCACCGTGAGTTTCTTGAAGATGGAGCTTTCCTGCGGCAGATAGCTCACGCCCATGCGGGCGCGCTCGTGCAGGGGCTTGTCGGTCAGGGGCACGCCGCCCAGCGACACATGCCCGGTGTTGGGCTTGACGATGCCCACGAGCATGTAGAACGTGGTGGTCTTGCCCGCCCCGTTGGGGCCGAGCAGGCCGACCACCTCGCGGGTGTTGAGTTCGAGATTGATCCCGTGCACGACCTCTTTCTGGCCGTACCGTTTGGAGAGGTTGGCTGCGATGAGTCCGACGGCCATCTACTGCACCTTGATCTTTTCGGGCGTCAGGAAAATGGCCTGGACCCGCTTGCCCTGGCCGCTCACAACCTCGCTGCGGTTCTCGCGCACGAAAAAGTTGATGACATTGCCGGTCAGGCTGTTCGGCCCGTCCTTGAGGATCGGGTCCTCCTCCATCTTGAGAATCTGCTCCTCGACCAGGTAGGTCAACTTGCCGCACGATCCTTCGGTCTTGCCTTTTTGGGCGCGCACGTCGCCCTCGGCCACGATCCGATCGATGCTGTCCACGGCGAACTTCTTGCCGCTGCGTGACGAGAAGAAGGCCGAGAGCCGATTGGCCCACAGGGTCAGTTCGCCGTGTACGGCCACCACGTTGCCCACAAAGGAGACGACCTTGCCGTTCTCATCGTAGGTCATGCGGTCCGAGGTGATTTTGACCGGCACCTGGCTCGGGTCAACGCCCACCTGGATGGGTTCTGGCGGTGTGGAGGCCACCGGCCCCTTGACCGCGCCCTCGCCCTGCACCCCTGCTTCGCCGCTTCGCGCAGGCTTGGCCGCAACCGGCTGGTCCTGACCGGTCAGGGCAGCAGACACTTCTGCCGCCGCTTCTCCTGACGCTTCCCCTGACGTGTCTCCTGACTCTTCCGGCTGCGTGTCATGGAGGGGAGCAGGCGCGCCCGCCGTCACCGGCACGAGATACTTGGCGTTGGCATAGCCCATGGCCCGCTTCTCGCTACGCTCGGTCTCGTTGACGGGAAAAATCGCGTACCAACCGTCTCTCAGAAAATCGACCTTAACCCGCTGGCCCTTGGCCAGGGTGACCACATGCTCGCTGCGGGGCGTGCGGTCCTCGCGCACGTTGAGCGTGTTCGCGGCCTCGCGTATCTCGCCCCAGTCTGCGGCCTGCGCCACCGAGGCGAACACGAGCACGCACAGGGCCACCGTGAAAAATCTGCCTGTCATATTCATCAAAGCCTTACTCCCTGCCCTGGTCCAAGAACGGGCTTCCGTCAAATCCCTTGGGCGCAAACAGCGCCTCCACCCCTCCGGCCGCCTTCAGTTCATGGGTGACCAGATCGATCTCCACAGCTGCCGCCTTGAGCGTCATGTCGGGCCTGCGCACGGTCACGCCGCCCTTGAGATAGACCTTGTCGATGGCTCCAACATAGTCGAGATGCGCCGCGTCCAGGGCAAGCGAGCCGAACCGCCCGGTCACGTTGTCGTAAAGGGTCAGGTTGTCGTTGGGCTGATCGACCTCACCCCGGTCCGCCTTGACATAGACCTCCTGCCGGTCCACCCCGAAATAGGCGGAAAGCTGCGGCCTGTCCACGCCGACCAGCTTTCGCTCCTGGTTGTACCGGGCCGATGTTGCCAGCAGCTTCCAGGTCATGGCGCCCTGGGTGCCCTGCACCAGTTCGATGTCCTCGGCGGAGATATCCGCCTCGTCAAGGAGCTGCGCCCGGGACTTGCCCTCCACCGGCTCCAGGGCCGTGGGCTCGATGATCTCGTCGGAGAAGAAGACGGCCTTGACCGCGATGCCCAGGGCAAGGCCCACCAGGAAGATCGTGACGAGCAGCAGCTCGGGACGCCTTTTCATCTACTCCGCCCACTGTTTCAGCGCGTCTTCCGTAAGCCCCCTGGCCTGCATGATGAACGAGATGGCCTCGCGTACCGCGCCGTGTCCGCCGGGGCGGGTGGAGACCCAGTCGGCTGCGTCAAGCACCTCAGGCTGGGCGTTGGGCACGCACATGGCCAGCCCGGCCTCGCGCATCACGGCCAGATCGATCCAGTCGTCCCCCATGAACGCCGCCTCGCCGGGACTGACCCCGGCCTTTTCGCACATCTCAAGAAAATGGGGAAGCTTCTTGTGGTTGCCCGGATAGTAGTGAACGATGCCGAGTTCCCTGATGCGTTTGGCCACCGGCTTCTGGTCCAGACCGGTGATGACGCCGATCTCCAGCCCCACGGACTGGGCCAGCTTGATGCCGAAGCCGTCCTGGACGTTGAATCGCTTCATGACCAGGCCGTCGGCATCGTAGTACAACCCTCCGTCGGTCAACACGCCGTCCACGTCGAGCACGAGCAGCCGTATTTTGCTGGCCAGCGCCATGACGCCATCATCCATTGTTCAACTCCCAGATAGCCTTGAGCCGAACCAGCAGAGACTCGATTTTATCCAGCGGCAGGCTGTTGGGACCATCGCACAACGCTGCGTCCGGGTCGGGGTGGGTCTCCAGAAACACTCCGTCGGCCCCGGCGGCCACTGCTGCGCAGGCGAGCACCGGCACGTATTCACGCTGCCCGCCGGATGCTCCGCCCAGGCCGCCGGGCAACTGCACCGAGTGGGTGGCGTCCATGATCACAGGCACGTCGAATTTGCGCATCTCCGGGATGGAGCGCATGTCCACCACCAGATTGTTGTAGCCGTAGGTGGAGCCGCGCTCGGTCAGCCACACCTGCTCGTTGCCGGAGGCGCGGACCTTTTCCACGGCGTTTTTCATGTCCCAGGGGGCGAGAAACTGCCCTTTCTTGATGTTCACGATCCGCCCTGTCTGCGCCGCTGCCACCAGCAGGTCGGTCTGGCGGCACAGGAAGGCCGGGATCTGGAGCACATCCGCCACCTCGGCCACACGGGCCGCCTGCTCGGGGCTGTGGATGTCCGTGACGATGGGCAGCCCTGTCTCGCGCTTGACCTCGGCCAGGATGGCCAGCCCCTCGTCCATGCCGGGGCCGCGAAAACTCGTCACCGCCGTGCGGTTGGCCTTGTCAAAGGAACTTTTGAAAACCAGGGGCAGGCCGAGCCTGTCGGCCACCCCGGCCAGGACCCGCGCCGTCTCAAGGGTGATCTCCCTGTTTTCGATGACACACGGTCCGGCCAGGACAAAGGGACCCGACCGGCTGGCCCTGTAGAGTTCGCAGATTGCCAATTATTTGTCCTTTTTCGCCTTTTCGTTCTTGGATGCCTTGATAAAATCCCGGAACAGCGGATGGGGATTCATGGGGTTGGACTTGAACTCCGGGTGGAACTGGCAGCCCAGGAACCACGGATGACCGGGCAGCTCCACGATCTCCATCAGGGATTCGTCCGGGGCTGTGCCCGAAAAGACCATGCCTTGCTCCACAAACTGATCGATGAAGCGGTTGTTGAACTCGAAACGGTGGCGGTGCCGCTCGTCGATGTTGACCGTCTGGTAGGCGACGTGGGCCACGGTGTCCTTCTTGATCTTGCAGGGGTAGGAGCCCAGGCGCATGGTGCCGCCCTTGTCCGACTCCTCGCACCTCGTCTCGGTCTTTCTGGTGCGGAAGTCGTACCATTCCTTCATCAGATAAATGACGTTGTGCTCGGTAAGCGGGTCAAACTCCTCGGAGTTGGCGCCCTCAAGCCCTATGACGTTGCGCGCGAACTCGATGCACGCGCACTGCATGCCAAGGCAGATGCCGAAAAAGGGAACCTTATTCTCGCGAGCGTATCTGATGGCCAGAATCTTGCCCTCGATGCCGCGCGAGCCGAACCCGCCGGGTACGAGGATGCCGTCCAGGCCCTTGAGCTTTTTCTCGACGTTCTTGGGCGTCACCTTCTCGGAGTTGACGTATTCGAGCTCCACCTTGACATCATTGGCCACGCCGCCGTGGATGAGCGCCTCGTGCAGGCTCTTGTAGGCCTCGGTCAGGTCCACATACTTGCCGATGATGCCGATTTTGACCGACCCCTTGGGATTCTTGAGCCGGTCCACGAGCCTTTCCCACGGGCCGAGTTCCGCGTTCTTGGCGGGCAGCTTGAGGAGGATGGCGATCTTCTGGTCAACGCCCTCCTCGTAGAATTTCAGCGGCACCTCATAGATGGAGGAGACGTCCACGCCGGTGAAGACCGCATCGCGGTCCACGTCGCAGAACAGGGCTATCTTGCGCTTCAGGTCCTCGTCCAGCTCCACCTCGGAACGACAGATGATGATATCGGGCTGGATGCCCACGCTGCGCAGTTCCTTGACCGAGTGCTGGGTGGGCTTGGTTTTGAGTTCGCCAGCGGCCTTGATGTAGGGCACCAGGGTCAGGTGGATGTAAAGGACATTCTCCTTGCCCAGGTCGTTCTTGAGCTGGCGGATGGCCTCCAGGAAGGGCTGGCCCTCGATGTCGCCCACAGTGCCGCCGATCTCGATGAGGGCCACGTCCT
This sequence comes from Pseudodesulfovibrio aespoeensis Aspo-2, assembly GCF_000176915.2. Taxonomy (NCBI): domain Bacteria; kingdom Pseudomonadati; phylum Thermodesulfobacteriota; class Desulfovibrionia; order Desulfovibrionales; family Desulfovibrionaceae; genus Pseudodesulfovibrio; species Pseudodesulfovibrio aespoeensis. The sequence continues at coordinate 1,650,698 of NC_014844.1, read as the reverse complement.
CGTCGGTGGGCAGGCCGACCACCGCTTCCTTGATGGCGTCGGTAATGTGCGGGATGACCTGGACCGTGCCGCCCAGGTAGTCGCCGCGCCGCTCCTTCTGGATGACCGAGTAGTAGATGGAGCCTGAGGTGTAGTTGTTCTGCTGGGTGAGCGCCTTGCCCAGGTAGCGTTCGTAGTGGCCCAGGTCGAGGTCGGTCTCGGCGCCGTCGTCGGTGACGTAGACCTCTCCGTGCTGGAAGGGATTCATGGTCCCTGGGTCCACGTTGATGTAGGGGTCGAGCTTCTGGATGGTGGCCTTGAGCCCTCTGGCCTGGAGCAATGCCCCGATTGAAGCGGCGGCCAGCCCCTTGCCAAGGGAGGACAAAACACCACCGGTAATAAATATGAATTTGGTTTTCATATGCCAGCAAGCCCCTTCGTTATACTTGAATTGTAAGGAAAAATGACGAGCAACCCCATGATCCGTCCATGTTGACTGACAAGTCCCGGACACGTATGTTCCTGCCCAGCAAAAACTGCTTCGCAAATTTTGCAGGGTACTGCAACAAAGTCAACAGCAAGAGGAGATTTTCATGGCTCGCGTCAACGCCCTCGTTATCACGGGATACGGCACAAACTGCGAAAACGAGTCCGCTTACGCACTGAAAGCCGCCGGCGCGGACAGCGCCGACATCGCCTACTTCTCGGACCTCGTGGCCGGACATGTGCGCATGGACAGCTACAACTACCTCCTCTGCCCCGGCGGGTTTCTTGATGGCGACGATCTGGGCGCGGCCCAGGCCGCGGCCCTGCGCTGGCGCTGGGCCAATACCGTCGACGGCTCGCCCGTGCTCGACCAGCTCAAGGCGTTGTTTGATTCCGGCGGCATCATCCTCGGCATCTGCAACGGGTTCCAGCTGTTGTGCAAGCTCGGCCTGCTCCCGGCTGTGGGCGGCCGCTATTTCGAGCGGCAGGTTTCCCTCTCCTACAACGATTCCGGCAGGTTCGAGGACCGCTGGGTGCGCCTCAAGGCCAATCCCGCCTCGCCCTGCGTCTTCACCAAAGGTCTCGACCTGCTCGATGTTCCCATCCGCCACGGCGAGGGCAAGATCATCCCCATGGACGAGGCCACCTTCAGGGCCATTCAGGAGAGCAACCTCGTGGCCGTGCAGTACGTGGACCCGGCCACGGGCGAACCGACCCAGGAATATCCTTACAATCCCAACGGTTCACCGCTGGGCATTGCCGGGTTGACCGATCCCTCGGGCCGCATCCTCGGCCTGATGCCCCACCCGGAATGCTACAACCACCCGACCAACCACCCCTCGTGGACGCGCGGCACTGATCCGGCCATCCCGCTGGGGCTGGCCATGCTCGAGGCGGGCGTCAACTACCTCAGGACACGGTAATCCCCATGCCCTTGACGCCGCCCGATCCGCCCGCCGGGACCTCGTGGCGGTCGCTCATGGACGTGGCCTTTGCCCAGGCGTGCATGGCGGCCAAGGAGGGCGAATCCCCCATCGGGGCCGCCCTGTTCGCGCCCGATGGCGCGCTGCTGGCCGCGGCCCGCAACAACCCTGTCGGCCTGAACGACCCCACGGCCCATGCCGAGGTGCTCTGTCTGCGGCAGGCGGCGGCCAGGCTGGGCAACTACCGGCTCACCGGCACCATCCTGGCCGTGACGCTGGAACCCTGCCTCATGTGTACCGGCGCGCTCATCCACGCCAGGGTGGCGGGCGTGGTCATGGGCGCACTCGATCCCCGCGCCGGGGCCGTGATCTCCAACCTCCAGGGCCACGCCCTGCCCTTTGCCAACCACCGCATGTGGTTTGTCCAGGGTGTCATGGAAGAGGAATGCTCCACCCTGCTCAAGCGGTTTTTCCTCGAAAAAAGAAGGGGCTGTACCAGATAACTCCTCTGGGTTATCGGTATGGCAATGCGAAAAAGTCGTTTGAGTCAGAAAAAGCAGCTCCGATTGATTGAGCATTTTGTAGCTGGCACCACTGCCCGCTGTGCAGCTGATCTGGTTGGAGTGAACGTCAAAACAGCCGCCTTTTACTTTCATCGGCTCCGGGAAATCATAGCTGAAGAAGAGGCCGGTGAAGGGATGGATTTTGGCGAATTTGAAGTCGATGAAAGTTACTTCGGAGGAAAGCGGAAGGGCAAACGGGGCCGAGGGGCCGCAGGCAAGGTGCCTGTTTTTGGAATTCTTAAAAGAGGCGGGAAGGTATACACACAGGTGATTCCTGACGCCAAGAGCAAGACGTTGCTGCCTATTATTCGTGGGAAAGTGCAACCAGACAGTATCGTGTACTCAGATGCTCTTTACAGCTACAATGTCCTCGACGTTTCCGAGTTCAAACACTTCAGGATCAACCATTCGAGGTTGTTTGCCGACAAGCAAAACCACATCAATGGGATTGAAAATTTTTGGAACCAGGCCAAGCGCCACATGAGGAAATTCAACGGCATTCCGACCAAGAACTTTCCTCTATTCTTGAAGGAGTGTGAGTGGCGTTTTAACAACACCAATCCACAAAGACAGTTTAAGCAACTGAAACAGTGGGTTAAGAAACATATGGGCTAGTTATCTGGTACAGCCCCAAAAAGAAAGCGTTGACGCTTCAAGTGCATGTCCGGCGCACCCCCGGCCCTGACCGCCCCCGGCCCGGACAATTTCCCACCACACCGCTCTGAATTTCCTGATTTTCTTTACAAACCTCGCAAACATGCTATGCAGAGGGTGTTGAACCCTTGCGAGTCCGCGTCACCCCTGAAACGGGCGGACCGCACCTAGGCCGCCTGTAAAGTCCCCGTAAACTAGGTCCATTGCCAAGTAGAGACTTCTGGCCCAAAATGGGACAGGAGTTTTGTATGCGTAAATCGAAGTTCAGTGAGTACCAGATCGTCAAGATCCTGAAGGCAGTGGAAGGCGGACGGACTGTCGTCGATGTCTGCCGCGAGCACGGCGTGAGCAGCGCCACGTACTACAAGTGGAAGTCAAAGTATGGCGGCATGGAGGCATCCGATATCCAACGGATGAAGGATCTCGAAGCGGAGAACCGTAAGCTCAAGCAGATGTTCGCCGACCTCAGCCTGGAAAACATGGCGCTCAAGGATGTAATCGAAAAAAAACTCTGAGGCCAGTTCAACGCAAGGAAGTTGTCACGCACATGGTCAACGCGTTTGAGCTGAGCTCGCGCAAGGCCTGCGCGGCCATGGGCATCAGTAGGAGCTACTACGCCTACAAGCCGCACCCGCGGGACGATAGCGATGTCATCGCAGCCTTGACTGAACTGGCCGAGAAAAAGCCTACATGGGGCTTCAGTAAACTTTTCAACGTCCTTCGACAGCAGGGCAAGCCCTGGAACCACAAGAAGGTTTGGAGGGTTTACTGCCTCTTGAAAATGAACCTGAAGCGCAAGGCCAAGAAGCGGCTTCCGCAAGCCTCTCGGACGGCAGTGGCCCAGCCGCTTGCGCCAAACCATTGCTGGTCGATCGATTTCATGCGGGACACCCTTTACAGCGGTCGCGTCTTCAGGACTTTCAACGCTGTAGATGATTACAACCGTGAGGCCTTGGCCGTGGAAATCGATACCAATATGCCAGCAGGAAGAGTGGTAAGGGTGCTGGATCGGGTCGCCGAAGAGCGTGGCTGCTATCCCGAAAGGTTGCGAATGGACAATGGTCCGGAGTTCTCGGGGACTGTCATGGCGGCCTGGGCAGAATCGCATGGCGTGAATCTGGAGTTCATTCAGCCTGGCAAGCCCACCCAGAACTCATACATCGAGCGGTTCAACCGGACCTACAGAGAAGAAGTGCTTGATTTGTACGTGTTCAACAGCCTGAGCGAAGTTCGGGCCATTACGGAGGACTTTATCCGTGAGTACAACGAGGGACGTCCTCATGAATCCCTGGGGAATATGTCGCCGATAAATTTTGCTGCCCAGAGGGCAGGGGGTACCCCCTGCCCTCTGGGCAACCCCCCCGAAAACTGTCGGGAGTCTCTACCGTTAACTGGCCCTATGAAAGGGGACTTTACACGCCCACCCCTCACCTCAGGGCGGCACACTCCCAAAACGGTTCGGCGCGGGTGGCGAAATTGCTTGCCACCCGCGCCGAGTCTGTTTATAAACCCATTCCACGTCGGCGCCCGCCCCTGGCGCGCCGCCCCACGCGGAGAGGTAGCGAAGTCCGGTCGTAACGCGCTCGACTCGAAATCGAGTTACGGGTTAACAGCCCGTACGTGGGTTCGAATCCCACCCTCTCCGCCACTTTTTTTTGTAATGCCTCCTGCGGCCAGAGGAAGGGGAGGGAAAAACCTTTTGAAAAAGGTTCTTTCCCTCCCCTTCCTCTGGACTCCATCCCCTCCCTTTTCCAAAACTTTTGGGGCTGTACCAGATAACTAGCCCATATGTTTCTTAACCCACTGTTTCAGTTGCTTAAACTGTCTTTGTGGATTGGTGTTGTTAAAACGCCACTCACACTCCTTCAAGAATAGAGGAAAGTTCTTGGTCGGAATGCCGTTGAATTTCCTCATGTGGCGCTTGGCCTGGTTCCAAAAATTTTCAATCCCATTGATGTGGTTTTGCTTGTCGGCAAACAACCTCGAATGGTTGATCCTGAAGTGTTTGAACTCGGAAACGTCGAGGACATTGTAGCTGTAAAGAGCATCTGAGTACACGATACTGTCTGGTTGCACTTTCCCACGAATAATAGGCAGCAACGTCTTGCTCTTGGCGTCAGGAATCACCTGTGTGTATACCTTCCCGCCTCTTTTAAGAATTCCAAAAACAGGCACCTTGCCTGCGGCCCCTCGGCCCCGTTTGCCCTTCCGCTTTCCTCCGAAGTAACTTTCATCGACTTCAAATTCGCCAAAATCCATCCCTTCACCGGCCTCTTCTTCAGCTATGATTTCCCGGAGCCGATGAAAGTAAAAGGCGGCTGTTTTGACGTTCACTCCAACCAGATCAGCTGCACAGCGGGCAGTGGTGCCAGCTACAAAATGCTCAATCAATCGGAGCTGCTTTTTCTGACTCAAACGACTTTTTCGCATTGCCATACCGATAACCCAGAGGAGTTATCTGGTACAGCCCCAAACTTTTTCCCTATAGGTTGCGCTGACGTGCAGGGGGATTTTTTTGGAAATCAATTTTTATTGGATTTGTATTTAGTAAGGTGTCCCCGAATTCCCAGGGACCTGGGGTCAAATCAGAAAACAGGATGCCTCGTACAGCTCCCGCAATCTCCCGCCCTGACTGCGCTTCTGGACGGGTTTTGTTTTCCCTTGTTTCTTTCTTGGTGTGCATCTATCTATTTGAGGTCTATACACGCCCACTTACAGACTTGTGATTATGTGATAATCATCTTGGAAAGGAGTAGCTGATGTACGCAATAATTGGTTTTGACTTCAGTGGGATGTTTGATCAGGAGTCATACGCCTTTAATTATAATGGCTATGAAATAGAACTAACCAAGGAAGTATTCGAAGTACGTGAAGAATATCCGGTTCCAAAATTCATTTCCAACCAGCTAAAAATTAAAGTTAAAAACAGTAACGGTGATGCTGAACACGAAGTAGGCATGATGTTCCTCAGTGAACTGTCATGGCTTTACAAGGTCAAAATCCTTGCAACTGAACATATGACTGGCGGTGGAGGAAGGTGCATTGCGATGTTGGCAGGACAAAGAAGCATGCACGTTAATGTGGACATGAGATATTACAAACCTATGCCGCTTGATCATGAACAGAGATTAGCTGTAGGCCTATTCAAAGAAGGATTCAGTAGTACCAGTGTGTTCTTCCAGCTGCTTGGTCTATACAAAATTTTTGAAATTCGAATGGATGCGCCCACTCGCCGAGAGTGGGTTACAAATTTTCTGACAGAGCATTGGGACGGGTTTGGATTTGACAAGCCATATGAATACGTCCCTAAAGACCCAGCCGAACTGCAACTGGTATTGTGGAAATATGGCAGGTGTGGCGTTGCACATGGCGGAAAGGAAGCTATCGACGTGCAAAGCCTATATGACCACAAGAAAACGGGGCTATGCTACAACATCATCAAGATGGCAGCTGAACATTACATGGTGGATGAAATGGGGATTCCCAACCTATTACAATATTAAACATCTTGTTTTTACACTATAGACAGATTGAAAATCAAATGTTGGTAGAGGCACTCAGCTCTCCCCGCCTCCACCACCCATACAATCAAGCATATCATACCTTGCCAACCGCTACACCTGACTGCTACACTACACCTAGAACACGAAGCAAAAAAGTATCAATGATTCCAAAGGTTGATAGTAAAACTTCTCGCCCCCCCCTCTCCGCCAAGGAAAAACGAAAGCCCTGAATTTCACGCTCAGGCATATTTTGTCCCACACGCCCCGTCGTTGGCCACCCCTTCTTTAATCAACAGCGCCCCCGCTACCCCAGGCTGTTTAAAACATCCCCCATGTGAATTTCTCATTGAATGAGCGATTGAAGAAGCGTAGGCAAAAACAGTTGGCATGACATAGGGATATCTCTTGTGTTGTTGCAATGTTAAGCTGTGACATTTTTGTTTCAAGTTAACTGCATTTTTTTTGTGTTGCATAATTGAACATAGCTTTGAGGCTCCAATGAAAAACATCAGATTAATGGTCAAGCTGCTCGGCGGATTCATCCTGGTTGCCATCATCACCCTTGCCGTGGGCATGACGGGGTGGTTCAGCATCAACTCGATATCCGGACATGTGGAAGAACTGGGCGAGGTGCGGCTGCCCGCAGTCACCCATCTGGAACTGATGGCCAAGGAGATCGAATCCATACGGGTTGCCCAGCGCACGCTGCTCAATCCGGGCCTGAGCAGGGAGGAACGGCAGACCCAGCTTGTCAACATGAACGCGGCCCACGACGCCTACGCGGCGGCCCGTGACGCATACGCGGCCCTGCCGCAGAACAGCGACCAGCTGGCCATGATGGAGGAGCTTGTCCCGGCCATGAAGGCGTGGGACGAGGCCAATGACGAGTTCGTCAACCTGCAGAACAGGCTGATGGCCAACGGCGTCCTCAACCCCACGGACATGCGCAGGCGGCTGGAGGAATTTCGCGCCGACCACTACGAGATCATGTCGCAGGTGCCCAACGCGGTGCAGTTCCATGTCATGTTCCATGGCGGCGATGATCCTGGCATGTGCGCCTTTGGCATGTGGCTGAACGAGACCTTGGCCACGACAGACAACCCCAGGATCAAAACGATACTGGCGGAAACCGTCAAGCCGCACGACGCCTTTCACGCGGCTGTGGCCGAAATCAAGGCCTACGCCGAGTCGAACGAGAATGGCCGGGCATGGGATGTCTACGAAAAGACCCTTGCCCCCATGGCCGAGGAGATATTCGACAGGTTCAGGGAGCTTCGGTCCGTGGCCGCCGAGGGCGAGACCGTCTACGAAAGCATGAACGAACAGGCCATGATCATCGCCAGGCTCAAGCAGCAGGCGGTCCTGGGCATTCTGGACAAACTGCTCGTGGAAAACGAAAAGATATCGGTCGAAGCCAGAAGCAGGGCCGCTGCCGAGGCATCATGGTCGGCCTCCATCTCCATCGTCGGGATGCTCCTTGGTACGGGCTTGGCCCTCGTGCTGGGCTATGTTTTGGCCAAGTCCATCACCGGCCCGGTCCGCAAGGGCGTGGAGTTTGCCACAGCCCTTGCCCAGGGCGACCTGACGGCCAAGGTCGATGTGCATCAGCGCGATGAAATCGGCGAGCTCGCCGAAGCCCTGCGGGAGATGAGCGACAAGCTCACCGGGGTGGTGCGCGACGTGCAGTCCGCCACGGACAATGTCGCCGCCGGGAGCGAGGAGCTTTCGGCCTCGTCCCAGGGGTTGTCTCAAGGAGCCACCGAGCAGGCCGCATCCATTGAGGAGGTTTCCTCCTCCATGGAGCAGATGACCGCCAACATCAGCCAGAACGCGGAAAACGCCAAGACGACCGAAGCCCTTGCCAAGCAAGCGGCCAACGATGCCCGGTTCAGCGGCGAGGCAGTGGGCAAAACCGTGCAGGCCATGAACAGCATCGCCGAAAAAATATCCATCGTCGAGGAGATAGCCCGGCAGACCAACCTGCTGGCCCTCAACGCGGCCATTGAGGCGGCCAGGGCCGGGGAGCACGGCAAGGGTTTCGCCGTGGTCGCCGCCGAGGTGCGCAAGCTGGCCGAGCGCAGCGGCCTTGCAGCAGCCGAGATCAGCGAGCTTTCCGGCAGCAGCGTGGCCATAGCCAAAAAGGCCGGGGAGATGCTACATACGCTGGTGCCCAACATCGAGCGCACCGCCGCCCTGGTCCAGGAGATTGCCGCGGCCAGCAACGAGCAGAACGCCGGGGCCAACCAGATCAACCACGCCATCAATCAGCTTGATTCCGTCATCCAGCAAAACGCCTCGGCCTCGGAGGAGATGGCATCCACCAGCGAGGAGCTGGCAAGCCAGGGCCAACAGTTGCAGACAACCATGGCCTTTTTCAACATCGGCAGGCTGACAAATGACGGCAGGGCGCGCGCTTCTGGCTTCGGCAACGCACCGCGTCCGGCAGTCGGCGCGCGCAACGACGCCGGGGGACGGACCGCCTCGAACGGATCGCCCCGGCCCCAGGCCCTCGAAGCCCACGAGGATGATGGATTCGAAAAATTCTAGAGATGGCCGCAATGCCCCTGGGTCGGAACAGGCTCAGGGGCATTGCCGCAGGTGGGTGTTTTACGGCTCTTTTCAGCTATTGTAAAAACACGGCCTGCGATTTGACTTTCCTTGGAGAGCTACTTTTGCCTCATGAAAAAATACACGGCAAAAGCTGCGATGACGGCAAGCAATCCGATGGGTAATATGTATTCCACGACTATGCTCCTATTTCAAAATTTACAATAACATGCTTCACAAGGTTGACAAGAAACAGACATCTAACCGAACATATACACTTTGAGTCCGAGAAATCGTAAAAAAACTCCCGGATGAATCACACAGAATCACAAACAGTCCCTGTCGGCAAAAATCAATTGACACTCCTTCCCCCTAGGCCTCATTTTTTGAAAATGCAAGTGCGTTCTCAGAAATCACAGAGTATTCCTCAAGACTCATGGAACATGCGTCAAGACAAGAAACAACCTGCTGTAATCTCTACAGAATGCGAGTAAAAACTATCGGGCACGGCTCCCGCTCCAATGCCATCTTGAAGGACTCGGCATTTCGACAGGCAGACCTGTCAGCCACGTCCCCCTTGCCATTGAACCCGTGATTCCCTATCAATCGCCGACCATGTTGCAGCCACAGACACTTGGATATGTTTACGCCCTGCTGGCCGTTGTCATCTGGTCCGGCAATTTCGTCATTGCCAGTGGCTTTGTGGACGCGCTGCCGCCCATCACCCTGGCCGCCCTGCGCTGGGGGACGGCCACATTGTTTTTCGCGCCGTTTGTCGTCGGGCGCATGCGCCGCGAATGGCCCGCCATCCGCGCGAATCTGCTGCCCCTGTGCGGCGCGGCCTTCACCGGGGTCACGGTCTTCAACACCCTCATCTATTACAGCGCCAGGACCACGGACACCGTCAACCTCGCCCTCTTGACCGGCACCACGCCCATCTTCGTGGTCATTCTCTCCCGCCTCTTCCTTGGGGAGAAAATCACGCCTTTCAGGGCGGCTGGCCTTGCCGTGGCCGTGGGCGGCATGGTTGCCATCGCCACCCGCGGCGACCTGGACATGTTGCGCACCCTGACCTTCCGCACGGGCGATCTGACCATGCTCCTGGCCGGACTGCTCTGGGCCGTTTACAGCATCCTGATCAAACGGCGGTCACCCAGTGTCAGCCTGTTTTCCTTCCTGGGCGTGACCTTCCTTATCGGCCTCATCCCGCTCATCCCCGCGGCCCTCATCGAGCAGCATTTTCACCCCGCCTGGGCAATGACCCCGGCCATTGTCGGGGCAGCGCTCTATACCGGCCTCGGGGCGTCGCTGGCCGCCTTCTTCCTCTGGAGTTCCGCGGTCTGCCTCATCGGGCCCGGCACCTCGTCCCTGTTCCAATACCTCACGCCGGTCTTCAGCGGCATCACCGCCTATTTTCTCCTGGGCCAGCCCATCACGGTGTGGCACGGCGTCGGATTCGTGCTCATCTTCACCGGAGTGGTCCTGGCAACGCGCCAACGGTGAACGCCATTTGCCGATGACGAAGAATCCGCGCTCAAAACCATTGATCATCCCCCGCGAAATGCCATAGATTGCGAGGTATGAAGCACCTCACCCCCCTCCTCACCCTGGTTGTGGCCGCCTTGATCCTGTCCGCCTGCGCCAGCAAGGCACCCGAAACCCTGGGCCTGCGCAACGGCAGATTCGCCGCCTGTCCGGAGAGCCCGGCCTGCGTCTCGTCCCAGGACAACGGGCCGCACCACGTCGCGCCCATCGCGGCCACAGGCAGCCCGGAGGTGGTCATGGTCGATCTGTCCAATGCCATCGAGTCCATGTTCGGCGGCAAGGCCGTGGTCATGGACGGCCCCTACCTGCGGGCCGAGTTCACCAGTCGGGTGCTGCGGTTGGTGGATGACCTGGAGTGTCACTATGACGAGGGCCGGGGTGTCATAGAAATCCGCTCGTCCTCGCGCATCGGCCAGATGGACTTCAACGCCAGCCGGGACCGCGTCGAGGAACTGCGGAAAATCTTCTCGGAAAATCGGGGGGATTGATCAAGGGCAGAACAAAACCGAAACGGCCACAGAGCGTGGCCGTTTCGGTTCGATCAGGAAGGCTAACTTTTGGAGATAGCCTCGTTGGGACAGGTCTCGATGGCCTCGTCAACGCAATCGGCAGTGGAGTCGGCGTTGATGACGATAGCCTTTTCGCCATCGGAATCCATCTCGAAGACATCGGGACAAATCTCAACACAGGACTCACAGCCAATGCATTCATCGTGATCGATGACAATACCCATAGTAGAACCTCCTGAAACAATTTATGATGATTACCTTACAAGCTCATGGCTTTCCTTCCTATACCCCTTGAGCCATTTTCGTTGCAACCTTTTTTATCTATGCCGCGAAAAAACACCCAGTGCGCGGGTTGGCAATGCGGCCCTGGGGCGTAAGCCCATCCCATGCCTGAAATCCTGCCCCTTGCCGCCACCAGTGTCGCCGCCGGTTTCCCCGTCTTCGCCCTGGGCTGGCTGATGCTCTCCAGGAACATCTGAACCCCCGAAGGACCGGGTAAATGCCCGGCCCTACCGCTCGCGCATGCCGTGATAGAGGGTGTCGAAGTAGGGATAGACGAGATACTCCATCACGGTCCGCTCACCGGTCTTGATGCCGACCAGCACACGCATGCCGGGATAGAGCTGGTACCTGCGGCCATCCTTCTCGAAGCGGTCGTTCTCGGTCTCGACAAGCACCTTGTAGTAGGTGCCCACGTCTTCCTTGGTGATGGCGTCAGGGCTGATGGTGGCGACCGTTCCCTCCAGATGGCCGAACATGCGGGCGTCGCCCGTGGCCAGGCTGACCGTGGCCGACTGGCCCACCTGGACATAGCCGATGTCACCCAGGGCGAGATGCGCCTCGATGACCAGCTTGTCCCCTGCCGGGACGATATCAAGGACTGTCATGCCCGGCTGAACCACCTCGCCCTCGCCCATGATGTAAATGGATTTGACGATACCGTTGGCCGGGGAGCGGATGACCGTGCGCTCCAGGCTGTCGGACATCTTGCGCAGCCGTTGGGAGAATTCTAGAAGCTCGCGGCGCGATTTGCGCAGGGTTTCCTGCACTTCTTCGTGGAAGGAGTTGAATATCTGGTCCAGGCTGTCGCGCGCTGCCACAAGGGCTGATCTGGCCCTGGCAAGGGCGGCGTCGTCCTCCTGGATGCGGCTGATCAGAGTGGATTCCTCCTTGAGGAACCCCAGGTGCTTGTAGCGCGTGGTCAGCTTGTCCTTGAGCAATTCCTCGCTGATGGCGATCTGCTCGCGCACATAGACCAGGCCCTGTTTCTGGTTGCGTATCCTGACAAAAATCTCCTGCACATCCTGCTCGCGCTGCTTGATCTTTTCGCGCTGCGCATTGAGGTCGTTGACGAACCTTTCCCGCCGCGCCTCATAGAGCTGGCGGGCCTGATCGGCCATGCCGGGCGCGTCGTGCAGAAGCTGTTCTGGAAACGCGATCTCAACGGAAAACGGGTCAAGGCGCAGCCCCACCCCGGCAACTTCGACACTCGGGAGTTCCAGGGGTTCGATTCCGGAGTCCTCTGACCGGGTGGCGTTGGCGTCCGCCGATTCTTCCTGCGCAGCCGCGTCTACGCCCACAACAAACCAGCGGGATTCCGCTTCAAGCCGGGCTATTTCAGCCGTGAGCGAACTGACCCGGACATTGAGTTCCTCCACCGTGGAATCGCTGGCCGTGGTCTCAAGCTCGATGAGCGGCTGCCCAACCTCGACAAGGTCGCCCTCGCGCACCACGATCTTTCGGACGATGCCGCCCTCAAGATGCTGGATGCGCTTGACCCGCGAGCTGGGGATGACCTCGCCCACCGCGTCGCTGACGATATCAAGCGGGCTGAACGACGCCCAGACAAAGAAGCTGATGCAGAACCCGGCGCAAAGATAGAAGAATACCTTCGTGTTCCGGTCCAGTTCGCGGGCGTTGTCCGTGTTCGTCATCCTGCCGCCTATGACTTCATGGCCGTTGCCTGATCCGGGGCCACGGGCTTTTTCTGCACCAGGCCGATCTTGGGGACGGGTTTGGAGTTGAGATCGATGATCGTGGTGTAGCCCTTGACGATGTTGGGGTCCCTGGAAACAATGATCAGGGTGACGCCGTCCTTGGCCAGGTGATTCATGACCTGAAACACGGCCTCGCACCCTTCGACATCCAGCCCCTCGGTGGGCTCGTCAAAGACGGCCAGCCTGCCCTGGGCCACCAGGGCCCGGGCAATGGCCAGCCGCTTGCGCACGCCAAGGGGGAGGCTGCGCCCACCCTCGGTGATCGGGGTATCCAGGCCGGTGGCTGTAGAGTCGAGAAAGCGGCGCAGGTCGGCCCGACGCACGATATCGTTGAGCTGGGCGTCCTCCATGTCGGGATTGAGCAGGGTGATGTTCTCGCGGTAGGTGCCATTCAGAAAGGTGGGCTCCTGGGGCAGGTACATCACCTGCCTGCGCCACCACTCCGGGGCGAGCTGGCGCAGGTCCACCCCGTCGGCCAGAATCTGGCCCCGGCTCGGTTCGAGCAGCCCGGCCACCAGCTTGGACAAGGTGGTCTTGCCCGCGCCGTTGGCACCAAAAATACCGACCACAGTTCCCGGTTCCACACCATGGTTCAGAGACTCGAACAGCGGCCCTGTGGCACCGGGAAAGGCGATGGCAACGTCCCTGAACTCGATCCGGCCTGTGAACCGCTTGATGGCCGTGCCTCCAGCCGATTCCCTGGGCAGGCTCATGAATTCGCCGATCATGCGCATGGTGTCCTCGGCCTTGCCCATGAGTTGGACCGACTGCATGAAGCCTGTCGAAATCTGCAACGCCTTGGCCGAGAGGATGCTGATGCCTATGAGGGAGCCGACCGTCAGATCGCCGGAGACCACCAGCTTGGCGCCCACGGCGTAGATCAGGACCCGCAGCAGCGAATTGAGCCCCTGCACCACGGCCATTGCCCAGCTCTTCTGGTTGACGGCAAGCTCCCGAAGGGCCATGAGCCGCTCCACCTGCTCTGTCCACAGCCTGCCCAGAAACCCGGCGGCGTGGAAGGCGCGCACGGTCTCGGCCCCCTGGATGGCCGAATTGACCCCGCCGCGATGGCGGATCAGCTCCTCGCGCAGGGCGTTGTCCGTGTCCCTTGCCCGGAGCATGTTCATCCGGCCCGCCAGCACGGTGGTGACGGCGGCCAGGAGCGTGATCAGCCCAAGCCACGGGCTCAAGGCCGTGATCGCCAGCAGGAAGAGGAGAAAGAACGGCATGTCCAGCACGGCGGCGATGTGCGCCGACTCGTAGGCGCTCTGCACCACCTGCGGCCCGGCCATGACCTCCTGGATTCGGGCCTGGGGGATGCGCTCGAAGGCGACCGCCTTGATCCGGGAGAGGGAATCGAGCACCGCGGCCTGCATGAGCCTGTCGGGCTCGGCGCTGAGGGTGGCGCACATGCGCGTCCTGATCATGGAAAAGGCGAGGCCGAGGACCAGGGCGATGATCATGCCCGCGGTCAGGGTGTAGAGGGTGCCGTCGAACCCGTAGCCCACATAGCGGCTCAGAATCTGGATGACAAAGATGGGAGAGGCGAGAAACAGGACGTTGACGAAGAACGAGGCGACAATGATCTGCACCGCCAGGGGCTTGGAACGGAACAGGCGTCTGAAGAGCTCGTTCATGCCAACCCCTTGTGCATTCCCGTTGAAATCAGATGGTCCGGGCCGTCCCGGCGATCGCGACCGAAGTCCCGCGTCGCGGCGGGCCTACATCCCGGTGGTGTCTTCGGTGATGACGCCCATCTCGTAGAGCAGGGTGTAGGCCGCGATGATGATGTCGATATCCGTGACCACCTTGGCGCTGATGGAGGAGATGTAATCGCGCTCGCCCACCAGGATGTCGAGCAGGCGGACATCTTCGCCCAGGGCCTTCTTCTTCTTGACCAGACCGAGAAATTCCCAGGTGATATTGGCCTGGTTCTCGTACAATTCGGAGTTCTGCCGCAGGGTCGTCAGCTCGAGCCACGCGTTGCGCACGCCCTCCTCCACCGTCCGGCGGCGATCCAGCAGGGTGCGGCTGGTGCCCGTCATCTCGGATTTGACGGCGCGGGCACCCTCGACATCCTGAAAACCGGAGAAGAGGTTGTAGGTCATCATCAGGGTGGCCCGCTGCTCGGACCTGACGCCAGCGCTGGCCTGATCGTTTTCCTTGCGCTCGCTTTCGAGCACGGCATCGAACTTCGGGTAGTAGTTCGCCTCCTGGGCAGACAGGTCGCCCTCCAGGCGCTCAAGGGTGTACTTGGTTTCAAGCAGCACCGGGTTGGACTCAAAGGCGATGTCCACGGCCTCTTCAACATTGGTGGGTACAAAGCGGCTCGGCAAAGGCACGGTGTTCATCCGGTTCACTTCCTCCAGGGTGGGAGGAAAACCGAATACCGCCTTGAAGTTGTTGATGGAAATTTGCAGTTCGCGCTCCTGGGTGACGCGGTAGGACTGGGCGCCTGCCAGCTGGCCCTTGACCTGCAACTCCTCGTAGGAGTAGCCGGCCCCGCGCTGGACGAGCACTTCCTGCATGCCGGAGAGTTCCTTCATGCTCTGCTCGGATCTGCGGGCATACTTGAGCAGCTCGCGCGAGCGGATGACCCGGAGATAGGCCGTGATGCCCGAGGTGATGACCACCTGCTTGGTCCTGGCCAGAAGCGCCTCGAACTCCCTGACCCGCCCGGAGGCTGAATCGATGGAGCCGGAGGTGCCGCCGAAGTCGTAAACTCGTTGTGTGGCCGAGAGTTTCTGCTGGTTGCGGTTCATCTGGGTCTCGGCTTCCAGGGGCTTGCTGAGATTCTCGCGCCCGCCCTCGACCTTGGCATCCACCTTGGGATACCAGCCGCCCTGTGCCCGCTTGTACTGGTGCGTGGCGGATTCGAGTTGCGCCTCGGATGCCTTGACGCGGTCATGGCTCTCCACAAGCTCGCGCAGCAGGGCATTGAGATCAATGCTCCGTTCCTCCTGCGCGGCAGCGCTTCCTGTCTGGATCAGGACGCACACAACCACCATCAATCCGGCACAAAAAAGTGTACAACGCCTTTTCAAAGCCCATCTCCACGTGTATGTTCGGACCAGTCCGAGCGAGCTATCCTGTGAATTATTTTCACGAACCACCCCGCCTCGCACAATGAAACTGGCACACCGTATGCGCTTTTTTGACTATTTTCAACAAAAATCACATTTTCTACCAGGATATGGCAAGATTATGAACGTACTTTCAATCCCGGCGCAAGGCAGGTAAGACAAATGCTCGCAATGCTGAAAAAAGCGTTCGGAAAGGATCAGCTCATCCTCCTCGGCACCGGGCTTGGGGCTTCGCTGCTCATGACAGCACTGTTCATCATCCAGCCGACATTCCTTCGTTTTCTCGACTACAAGGTCTATGACCAATACCTGCGAAGCTACCATGACTCAAACGCCACAAACGTGCCGGTCATCATCGACATCGACGAAAAAAGCCTCTCCGAGATGGGCCAGTTCCCCTGGCCCAGATACCGGATGGCCATGCTGCTCAAGTACCTCCAGTCCTATGGAGCGGCAGCCGTGGGCATCGATATCATCTTTGCCGAGCCGGACCGGACCTCGCCACGGGTGCTGATCAGTCAGCTCAAAAAAGAGATGAAGATCAACATCGTCATCCAGGGGCTGCCCCCGGCCCTGGAGGACAACGACGAACTGCTGGCCCGCAACATCGCCACCGGCCCCTTTGTGCTCGGCTTTGACTTCCTGACCCAGGCCGTGAAGCGCGAGGACGGTGCGGCTTCGGGCACGGACTGCGCCATCGCGCCCGCCAAGGTGGCTGTCATCGCCCCGCCCGGCGCGCCCTCGCCCCACGACATGCTCTTCCGGGCGGTCGAGGCCATCTGCCCGCTGCCGGTCCTGGCAGGGGCGGCTCCGAGAACCGGATTCATCACCATCGCGCCCGACGAGGACAGCGTCTACCGCCGCGTCCCCCTGCTCTTCAGCTGGAACGGACAGTTCTACCCCAGCCTGGCCCTCTCCACCCTGATGGAGGCCACCGGGGCGGAATCCACGGTCCTCAAGATGTCGTCCAACGGGGTGGAGTCGGTCCGCCTGGGCCAGACCGTCATCCCCACGGACGAGCGCGGACGCATGCTCATCAATTATCGCGGTCGCATGAAAACCTTTGAATACATCAGCGCCTCCGACATCCTGCACAAACGCCTCGCCCCTGGTGCGCTCAGCGGCAAGATCGCCTTCATCGGCACCTCGGCCGCCGGACTCAAGGACATCCGGGCCACCCCGCTCGACCCCGGCTATCCGGG
Organism: Pseudodesulfovibrio aespoeensis Aspo-2; assembly: GCF_000176915.2. Lineage (NCBI taxonomy): Bacteria > Pseudomonadati > Thermodesulfobacteriota > Desulfovibrionia > Desulfovibrionales > Desulfovibrionaceae > Pseudodesulfovibrio > Pseudodesulfovibrio aespoeensis. Next base: position 1,633,707 of record NC_014844.1, on the reverse strand, counting down.
CGTGGAAGCGCACGCCACCATCGTCGACAACATCCTCTCCAAGCAGTTCCTCATGGTCCCGGACTGGGCCAAGGGGGTCGAGCTGGCCATGATGCTGACCATGGGATTGCTGACCACCCTGCTTTTGATGTGGGCCAGGGCCGCGTGGCTGGCGCTGCCCCTGGTAGCCCTGGGCTGGGCCATGTGGTACGCCACGGTGCAACTCTACGCCCGGCAGTCCCTTTTCATCTCGCCCCTCTACCCCTTCATCAACCTGGGGCTGACTTTCCTCCTGCTGACGGCCATCAAGTTCTGGCGCGAGGAGAGTGCCAAGAAGTTCATCCACGGCGCGTTCGCCCACTACCTCGCGCCCTCGGTCATCTCGCAGATCATGGACGACCCGGAGTCCCTGTCCCTGGACGGCCAGGAAAAGGAAATCACCATCCAGTTCTCGGACGTGCGCAGCTTCACCACCCTCTCGGAAAAGCTCACCCCCACCCAGGTGACCAATCTGCTGCACGACTACCTGACGCCCATGACCCGGATCATCACCGAGAACCAGGGCACGCTGGACAAGTTCATCGGCGACGCAGTCATGGCCTTCTGGAACGCGCCGCTTGATGTCGAGAACCATCAGCTCAAGGCGCTGCACGCCGCTATGGAGCAACTCGACCGGCTCGACGACCTGAACACGCTGTTCATCGAGAAATACGGTTTCACCATCGCCGTGGGCATCGGCGTGCACTGTGGCCGCGTCCGGGTGGGCAACATGGGGTCCGCCGACCTCTTCGACTACACCCTGATCGGCGACAACGTGAACCTCGCCTCGCGCCTGGAGGGATTGACCAAATACTACGGGCAGAAACTCGTGGTCAGCCAGACCATCGTGGACGCCTGCGGCGACACTTACCGTTTCCGCATCCTGGACAGCGTGCGGGTCAAGGGCAAGGAGAAGCCGGTGACCATTTATACAGCCTACACCCATGCGGAAGCGCAGATCCGGGAGGCCGAGCTGGCCACCTACGAGCAGGCCCACGAACTGTACCTGGCCCAGCGCTTCGACGAGGCACGCGCCTTGTTCGAGGAGCTCCGGGCGCTGGGCAACGAGCCTGTGCTCTGCGACATGTATATCGAACGGTGCCAGCATCTGGCCGAGGAACCGCCCGGAGAAACCTGGGACGGCGTGTTCACCCACAAGACCAAATAGGAAAAGGGCCGCGCATCAAAATGCGCGGCCCTTTTTCATGAATTATTCTGTAGTTTAAGGATTATTGTGCATGGCCTCGATGAACTCGTCGGGCCACAGGGCGGGCGAGGGGTCGCCCTCCATGAGCCGCTTGCGGGCGTCGGCGTCGAGGGTGAAGCCGTTTTTGATGAAACTGGTGTAGAAACCGGCACCGTCAATGTCACCGATGAGGATGCAGCCGGCCAGCTTGTCGCCCTTGAAGACGAGCTTGCGGTAAACGGACTTGTCACGGTCGAGAAAGGTCTCGGTCTCGTAGCCTTCCCCCTCGCCTGGGTTGGTCTCGCCCACCGAGATGGTGGCCAGGCCGTAGTAGGTGATGGAGTTCATGGACATGCCGCCGGTATAGGGCTTGCCCGCCCCGGCCATGTTCAGCCCGGCGTAGCGGCCCTGTGAATAGGCGTTGGGCCAGATGGGGCGCACTGTGAATTCGCCGGTGAGCATGTCCCTGGCCTCGGCCACATCGCCCGCCGCAAACACCTCGGGATTGCTGGTGGCCATGAAGTCGTTGACCCGGATGCCCTTGACCGTACTGATGCCCGCCTGCACGGCCAGCCCCATGTTGGGCCGCACGCCCGCAGCCACTATGACCACATCCGCGCCCACAAAGCCCTGGTCGGTCTCCACGCCCTTGATGGTGCCGTCGGAGTAGCGGACGATCTCCTTTGTGCCGGTCCCCTGCATGAAGCGGATGCCGTTCTTCTCCAGGTGCGCCACGATGAGCTCGCTGGCAGTCTCGTCAAAATAGGTGCGCATGATCCGGGAGCGCACGACGATGGTCACATCCACGCCCTTCTCGGCAAACCCCTCGGCAGCCTTGAGGGCAATGAGGCCCGCGCCTATGACCACGACCTTCTTGACCTTGTCCACCAGCTCGCGCAGGGCCTCGGCATGGGCCACGGTGGTGAAGTTGTAGACGCCAGGGCCGTCGATGCCCGGCAGGGCGGGCTTGACCGGCGCGCCGCCGGTAGCCAGCAGCAGCTTGCCGTAGGTCACCTTTTCGCCGCTGTCGAGCAGCAGTTCCCTGGCCTCGGTGTCCACGGAGAGCACCCGCGAGCCGAGCTTCATCTCGATATTGTTCTTTTGATAGAATGCTTCCGGCCTGTAGGGGAGCGTCTCGAATTTGATCTTGTCGGACAGATAGTAGGAAATGAGCGGCCTTCCGTAGGTGGGCACCTCTTCGTCGCTGATGACGAGAATCTTCCCGGAAGTGTCTTTCAGTCGAATTCCCTCTATCGCTCCTATGGCCGAAACGCCGTTTCCGACAATAACGTAATCCATGAAAACTCTCCCTGTGTTCGATTCGGTATCCATTCCCAATTCTGTTCAAAAAGGCGGCAAAATGCAAGCGGACAGTCTCTTTACCCAGTATTCCCAAAAAAATCCATAACAATAAATTCAAACGCCCGTTTCTCCACAAAAACCTGAAATCCAAGCAATTATGTGACAAGCAAAGAATTTGCAAGATCATCCGAGAAGGGCTATTTAGAGCAGCTTCAAAACGCAAATTGAGGAGACGAAGAGTCACAGTGAGCATACAAGGGAATAAGGTACTGATAGCCAACAGGGGCGAGATCGCCGTGAGGATCATGCAGGCGTGCGCCGAGCTCGGGCTCGACTTCGTTGCCCTGTACACCAGGGAGGACGAGCACTCCGGCCATGTGGACATGGCCCGCAAGCTCGGCGGCCAGGGATCGCTTTTCAGAATCCAGAACTATCTCGACGCGGGCGACATCCTGTCGGTGGCTGACCAGGCCAAGGCCACGGCCATTCATCCGGGATATGGATTCTTTTCTGAAAACTACCGCTTCGCCCGGCGCGTCAGCGAGCGCGACAGGCCCATGGCCTTCATCGGCCCCTCCTGGCGCGTCATCCGCGATCTGGGCGACAAGATCAACACCAAGCGACTGGCCAGAAGCCTCGGCGTACCCACCGTACCCGGCTCTGATCGCGCCATATATGACGAGATGGAGGCCGAGGCCATTGCCGAGAGCCTCTTCGAGTTCCAGGCCAACATGGGCATCAAGCGGCCCGTGGTCCTGGTCAAGGCATCCGCGGGCGGCGGCGGCATGGGCATCGACGTGGTGGAGGACATGGCCCGCTTCCGGCAGACCTACCGCCGCATCCGCAACTACTCGCTGCGCACCTTCAGCGACGAGGGCGTGCTCATCGAACAGCGGGTGTTCAACTTCAACCACCTTGAGGTGCAGATCGTGTCGGACCGCAGCGGCAAGAACCCGGTCCATTTCGGCACCCGCAACTGCTCGGTGCAAAGCCCCGGCCTGCAAAAACGCATTGAGATCGCCCCCGGATTCCGGCCCGAAAACCTGCGCTACGAGTTCGACGCGGCCAAGGTGATCGACGACATCACCGGCTACTCCCTGTCCATCGCCAGGGAGATCAAATACGACAACGTGGGCACCTGGGAGTGGATCGTCACTCCGGACGGCAAGCCTTTTCTCATGGAAGTGAACACCCGCATCCAGGTGGAAAACGGCGTCTCGGCAGACATCTCCTCCATCAGGGGCGACAGCAACGTCAACCTCGTGCGCGAGCAGATCCGGCTCGGCCTTGGCGAGAGTCAGGGCTACAGCCAGAAAGACATCTCCTTTGACGGCGTGAGCATCGAGTACCGGATCATCGCCGAAGACACCGAGAACGGCTTCGCCCCATGGGTGGGCAGAATCGACGAACTGCGGTGGACACCGCGGGACTGGCTCTCGCTTCACACCCACATCCCGCTGGACCGGCCCTACCAGATCCCCACGGAATACGACCCCAACCTGGCCCTGGCCATCATCTGGGGCAAGGATCTTGACGAAGCAAAACGGCGCGGTCTCGAGTTCCTCGCGGACCTGAAGCTCGGCGGCGTGGACTCTGGCGGCGGCGTCATGAAATCGAACATCCCCTTTCTTCTGGATCGCACGGAAAACCTGCTAGAATTCTAGATAAGCACACCATGACTATAGAAAAAAAACTCACGGAACTCATGGAACGGGTCAACTACGCCCGTGAAATACTCGGCAACAAGGACCGCCCTGAGCTGGACGCCTTTGCCAGGGAAATCAGCGAATTTCCCGACAAGAACAACGTCGTGGCCGACGACAGGGCCGTGCGTGCCCTGGAGTCCCTCGAAGTCCGCCTCTCGACCATGGAGACGGCCATAGACGCGCAACTGACCGCCATGGACAAGGTGCGCATCGTGCGCCACCCCCAGCGCGCCTGCCTCAAGGACATCCTTGAAAACGTCTACGACAACTACACCGAGATCGGCGGCAAGGACGAACACTCCATCGATCCGGGCATGCTCATCGCCCGCGCCTACATCACCCGCCGCAAGGGCAGGAAACTCATCAACCAGCCGGTCATGGTGGTGGGCCAGGAAAAAGGCCACGGCCAGGAGTTCCGCAACGGCGGCTCCATCAAGCCCTGGGGAAACAGCAAGGCATTGAAATACATGAAGGTCGCGGCCAGGGAACAGATTCCCATCCACGCCTATGTCAACACGCCCGGCTCCTATCCTGTCGAGGACTTCCCAGGCGCGGCCCAGCAGATCGCGGAAAACATCTATGAAATGGCCGGGCTGCCTGTGCCCATCATCGCCATCTTTTCCGAGGGCGGCTCGGGCGGAGCCGAGGCCATCGGCATGGCCGACAAGCGGCTCATGCTCTCCCACGGCTACTACTCGGTCATCTCACCCGAAGGTGCGGCAGCCATTGAGGGCCGCATCCGGGGCTCGGAACGCGCCCCGGCGGAACTCATAGAGTCCTGCGCCATTGCCCAGCAGATCACGGCCCAGGACAACTTGAGAAACGGCTACATCGACGAGATCATCCAGGAACCGGCGCTGGGCGTGCGGGCGGACCATTTCGACTTCTACAAGCGACTGCGCGATCAGGTGGTCCGGGCCACGGATGAAGTCACCCTGTCCGTGCGCGGCATGCGCCTGTTCCGGGCATTCGCCATGCGCCACTTTCACAAGCACGCGGACATCATCGTGCGCTGGACCCTGACCGAGAACGCGCGCGAGCGCCTCATCCAGCGCCGCTTCAAGAAATACCGCAAGCTGGCCCGGCACGCCTTCCACGACAACCGCTCCCTGCTGGAAAAACTCAACGCCACCCGGAGCGTCATCGTCTCCACCACCACCTCGGCGGTCCACTACGGGCTGATCAAGCCGTTCCAGCACAAGATCGCCCGCATCGTCGAGGAGGCCACGGACGAAATCCATGTGGTCACTGGCAAGATCGACTCCATGTACCGGTCCACACTCAAGAAACTTGGGGTCAGATCCATCGGCGACAGGCAGAAGGAAATGCGGCTGACCGGCCTGTCGCAGACCGATCCACAGGATCTGTGCATCGACAACAGCTGCGACTATGTCAGCCCCCAGGCGCGCGTGGACCGCGAGATCACCTGCCCCCACGCCGACAAGCGCGGCTGCCTTGACATCTGGGCGCGCGATCTGTTCACCGACTTCTCTGGTGTCTGCCCCCACTGCGGCTACAACTTCCCCATGGAATACCAGTGGTATCTCCACAACGTCTTCGACAAGGGGTCAGTCCGCGAATTCAACAGGGATATCGCCTCGGGCAACCCCACCGGCTTCCCCGGCTTTGAGAAGCGCATCGAGGCGGCCAGGGCCAAGACCGGGCTGCACAGCAGTTGCATGACCTTCAACGCCAGCCTGGAAGGCATCCGCCTGACGTGCGCCACGCTGATCGCCAACTTCCGGGGCGGCTCGGTGGGCGCGGCAGAGGGCGAGAAGTTCATCCGCGCCCTGGAGCTGGCCCAGTCCAAACACCAGCCCTTCCTGGCCTATGTCCACGGCACGGCGGGCATCCGCATCCAGGAGGGCGTCAACGGCCTCATCCAGATGCCCCGCTGCACCATGGCCGTGCGCAAATACATCGAGGAGGGCGGCCTCTACATCGTCCTCTACGACACCAACTCCTATGCCGGACCAGTGGCCTCGTTCCTCGGCTGCTCGCCCTACCAGTATGCCGTGCGCTCCTCGCGGCTCGGCTTTGCCGGTCCAGGCGTGATCAAGGAGACCACCGGGGTGGAGATTCCGCCCGACTACCACAACTGCTTCAAGGCCCTGTCCAGGGGCCACATCCAGGGCGTGTGGAGCCGCAAGGACATCCGCAACAACCTTCGGCAGGCGCTCCTGACCATCGGCGGACGAAACCTCTACTACCGCTGATTCCCCACTGTTCCAAGCCTCGCATCGTCAGGGTGGCCGCATCACGCGGCCACCCTTTTTTTCGCGCCCGCAATCTCCGCAAAATTGTCACACCGAAGTAACAACTCATGTCACGCGAGAGGTAGAAAATTGCTGTTGCCGACAGGATGCCCCTCGGCACAACAGCCGCTCCCGCTCGTGGACACCGGGGAAACACCATGCCCTACTCCTTGCTCTCGCGATTCATGTTCAACAAGAACTACAACGCCCAAGAGGCTGAAATGAATTATGATCTATCGGGTTTCTCCAAAACAGGAAACCACCACCCCGCCCAGTGCGGGTTCACGCTGGTCCTGATCGCCATCAAGGATTACTTCATCCTCAACGAGATGTACGGTCAGGGGTTCATCCAGCAACTGGAACACGAACTCAAGGAGGCCATTGCATCCACGGCCCACGAAAACAACGACTGCCGCCACATGGAAGCCATCAGCGTCGGGCCGGGCCAGGTCTCGTTCATTGTCCCGAGAACCAACGCCCCTGCGGACATTGCCTATGAATACAAGCTCAAGGCCCAGAACGGACTGAAGCGGACCATGTTCAACCACACCGGCATCGGCATTGACCTGGGCATGGGCTTCGCCACCCTGGAGGTTGGATCATCCATGCCAGACGCCACCGGGAGCCTCGGCGACGGAGATGATCCCATACGCTTCGAGTCGGCCCTGGACGAGGCGCGGCGCATCCTGCGCACTCCGCTGGACATGCAGGGACTCTCCATCGCCAACACCTACAACGACATCCTGGCCAAAAGCCTGATCTCCACCCATTACCAGCCCATCCTGGACTTCAAGTCCGGCTCAATTCTCGGCTGGGAGGCCCTGTCGCGCGGGCCCGAAGGGTCGTCCTTCCGCTCCCCGGTCATCCTTTTCGAGACCGCCGAGCAGTTCGGGCGGCTGTTCGCCTTGGAGCGGCTGTGTCGCGAGTCGGCCATCAGGAACGCCGGGCCCCTGCGAAAAGGGCAGAAGCTCTTCCTGAACATCCACCCCAAGACCATGGCTGATCCGGAGTTCACGCCGGGCAAGACCCTGGAGCTGATGGAACAGGCCGGGCTGGTGCCGGACGACATCGTCTTCGAGATCACCGAACGGCACAGCGTCCAGGATTTCGACCTCTTTTACCGGACGCTGGATCACTATCGCAGCCAGGGATTCTGTGTGGCCGTGGACGATGCCGGGGCCGGATACGCCGGCCTGACCCTCATCGCCCAACTCCAGCCCGAATACATCAAACTCGACAAGTTGCTCATCGACAAAATCCACAAGGACCCGGTCAAGCGCGCCCTGGTGGAGACCACCGTGACCTTTGCCGACAAGATCGGCTCGCGCATCATTGCCGAGGGCATAGAGACCAAGGCGCAGACCCTCTGCCTCAAGGACATCGGCGTCCACTGCGGCCAGGGGTATTTTCTGGCCCGGCCCGCCTTTCCCAAGCCGGAATTGACCAAGGAATGCCTGGACATCCAGTCCGTGAGCGACATCAGCGCCCGGAACATCACCTGCTCCCTGCCCATCGGCGACCTGGCGCACCCGCCCCACTCGGTGCCTGCCGACTATCTCGTTGCCGATGCGCAAGAATTCTTCAAGAACAACAGCCGTTTCTCAAGCATCATCGTGACCGACGACGATATCCCACGCGGGCTGGTCATGGAGTACCACCTCAACCGCCAGCTCTCGTCGCAGTACGGCATCGCCCTGTACTACCGCCGCCCCATCGAGGCGGTCATGGACGCGACACCACTGACCGTGGAACTGGACACCCCGGTGGAACAGGCGGCGCGCCAGGCCATGAAGCGCGAGCATCTCAAGGCCTACGACGACATCATCATCACCCGCAAGGGCCGCCTCTACGGCATCGTCTCGGTGCAGAACCTCCTCAACGCCATGGCCAAGATCCAGGTGGAGATGGCCAAGGGCACCAACCCGCTCACCGGCCTGCCCGGCAATGTGGCCATCGAGAAAGAGGTGGAGAGCCGCATCGCCCAGAAGCGGAAATTCAGCATCATCTACGCCGACCTGGACAATTTCAAGGTCTACAACGACACCTACGGGTTCAAGAACGGCGACGGGGTTCTCAAGTTGGCTGCGGACATCATGAGCTGGGCCGCGCGCAAGCACGCGGGGCAGGAGGCCCAGGTGTGCCATATCGGCGGCGACGACTTCGTGCTCATCACCGCGCCGGAGCCTGTCGAAAAAATATGCCGGTCCATTCACCGCTGCTTTGGCAGGCTGATCAACCGGTGTTACTGCCCCGAGGACCGGGCCAGGGGTTGGATCAAGGCCAGAGGGCGCGACGGCCAGGAGCGCAACTATCCCCTGGTCAGCATATCGCTCGGGGTCATCGAAATCTGCGGCCAGTGCTCGCTCATGGAGATCGGCGAACGCGCCGCCCACGTCAAGAAATTCGCCAAGTCCCGGCCCGGCAACTCCGTGGCCATGGACCGCCGTCCGCCCCTGGGCTCCGAAGAGGCCAAACGATAATAAAAGCCCTCCGCCGATGACGACGGAGGGCCTGTCCTTGCTCGCGATCCAGAGGGATCAGCGGGTCAGCCTGCGGAACTTGACCCGGTGGGGCTGGTCCGCGTCCACGCCCAGCCGCTTCTTGCGGTCCAGCACGTAGTCGCTGTAGTTGCCCTCAAGAAACACTGCCGTGGAATCGCCCTCAAAGGCGATGATGTGGGTGGCGACGCGGTCCAGGAACCAGCGGTCGTGGCTGATGACCAGCACGCAGCCCGCAAAGTTCTCCAGCCCGTCCTCCAGGGCGCGCATGGTGTTCACGTCCAGGTCGTTGGTCGGTTCGTCAAGCAACAGCACATTGGCCCCGGACTTGAGCATCTGGGCCAGATGGACCCGGTTGCGCTCGCCGCCCGAAAGCACTTCCACGGGTTTTTGCTGATCCTGTCCCGCGAAATTGAAGCGTGAGCAGTAGGCCCTGGCATTGACGTCGCGCTCGCCCAGCTTGATGAATTCCGCCCCGCCACTGATGATCTCGTAGACGCTCTTTCCGGGCGTCAGCGACCCGCGATTCTGGTCGGCATAGGCCAACTTGACCGTGGTGCCAAGGATCATGGTGCCAGAATCGGGCTTTTCCTCGCCCACGATCATCTTGAACAGCGTGGACTTGCCCACGCCGTTGGGGCCGACAATGCCGACAATGGCATTGGGCGGGATGATGAAGTTCATGTCCTCCACCAACAGCTTGTCGCCCATGGACTTGGTCACGTGCTCGGCCTCGACCACCTTCTTGCCAAGGTGCGGTCCCGGCGGAATGTAGATCTGCAGATCGTCCGCCAGACGCTCGCTCTCGTGGCTGACCATGGACTCGTAGGCGTTGATGCGCGCCTTGCCCTTGGCCCGGCGACCCTTGGGCGACATGCGTATCCACTCAAGCTCGCGCTCCAGGGTTTTCTGGCGCTCGGACTCGGCCTTGCTCTCCAGATTGAGGCGGTTCTGCTTCTGTTCGAGCCAGGACGAGTAGTTGCCCTTCCAGGGAATGCCGCGGCCACGGTCCAGTTCGAGAATCCAGCCGGCCACGTTGTCGAGAAAATAGCGATCGTGGGTCACGGCGATGACCGTGCCAGGGAACTGGGACAGGAATTTTTCGAGCCAGGCCACGGAATCCGCGTCCAGATGGTTGGTGGGCTCGTCGAGCAGCAGGATGTCCGGGGCCTGGAGCAGCAGGCGGCACAGGGCCACGCGGCGGCGCTCGCCGCCGGAGATGACCGAGACCAAGGTGTCCGACGGCGGACAGCGCAGGGAGTCCATGGCCATGTCGAGCTTGGAGTCGATATCCCAGGCCCCCTTGGCATCCATCAGTTCCTGCACCTTGCCCTGGCGCTCGATGAGGGCATCCATCTCGTCCGCCTCCATGGGCTCGGCGAACTTCTCGTTGATCTCGTTGTATTCGCGGACAATGGCCATGATCTCGCCCACGCCCTCCTCGACCACCTCGCGCACGGTGCGGGTTTCGTCCACCAGCGGCTCCTGCTCCAGGTAGCCCACGGTGTAGCCTTCCTTGACGTGCGTCTCGCCCTCGAAATTCTTGTCAACGCCCGCCAGGACCCTGAGGAGCGAACTCTTGCCCGACCCGTTAAGGCCGAGCACGCCGATCTTGGCACCATAGAAGTATGACAGGGATATGCTTTTCAGTACTTCACGCTGTCCGTGACGCTTGGTCACCTTGTACATGGAGTAGATGATCTTTTCCGAATCGTTGCTCATTCTCACCTCGTGAAATGGGGGTTGTCTCGTGGGCATGAGCTTTTGCAAAGAAGCCGCCCTTTGTAAAGGAGTATCAGCAGCGAGGCTCCGCCCGTCAGGCGTAGGACTCCAGCGCGGCCCTGAGGTCTTCGGCAGCGTAGCGGTGCTTCGCCAGGGGCTGGCTCGTGGCGAGAACCGGGCGGTCGTTGCGATAGAGCACGCCAAGGGGAATGCGCTCGCCGAACTCGTCGGCCCTGGCCAGGGCCGCGGCCCAGTCCGTGGGATCATGGTCTTCCAGCATCAGGCAGCGCTCCTTGTACCAGCCAAAGGTGTTGACCTTGTTGAAGGAGACGCAGGGTTGAAAGATGTCCACCAGGGAGAATCCCGGATGGCTGACCGCCTGAACGATCATCTCCGTCAGGTGTTCGGGCTCGCCGGTAAAGGCACGGGCCACGAACCCGGCCTTCATGGCCACGGCCACGGCCACAGGGTTGAACGCCTCCGAGGGCGCGCCCTCGGGCTGGGTCTTGGTCACATGGCCGCGCCCGGAGGTGGGACTGGCCTGTCCCTTGGTCAGCCCGTATATCTGGTTGTCGTGGACCAGCAGGGTGATGTCCATGTTGCGCCTGATGGCGGCCAGGAAGTGGTTGCCGCCCTCGCCGTAGACGCAGCCGTCGCCCGACTCGCAGATGACGGTCATTTCCGGGTTGGCCATCTTCATGCCCTGGGCCACGGGCAGGGAGCGGCCATGCAGACCGTTGAACATGTGACAGTGCATGTAATGCGGCGTCTTGGCCGCCTGACCAATGCCGGACGAGACCATGACCCGGTGCGGGGGCAGGTCGAGCCTCGCCAGGGCCTTCTTCAATGATTCGAGAAGGGGAAAGTTGCCGCAGCCGGGACACCAGGAGGTCTCGAACTGGCCGTATTGCTCTATGGAGGTCATGCTTTCGCTCCTTGGGCTAGATGATGCTTTCCAGTCCCTTGAGGACATATTCCGGGCTCAGCGGCCTGCCGTCGAAGCGCAGGACCGAGCCGGTGACGGTGAATCCCGTCTCGCGCGCCACCAGCCGGGCGAACTGGGCCGTGGCGTTGCCCTCCACGGCCACCACCTGCCCCGCCGCTTCCAGCCGGTCCATGAACTGCTCCTCGCGCAGGGGATAGACCTGGCTGAAGTGGAGCACTGCCACGCGCCGCGCAGCCTTCTTGTTCAGGGTTTCCGCCGCTTCGAGACACGCGCCAAGGGACGAGCCCCAGCACAGGAGCACGAGGTCCGCGTCCTCATCGTTCTCGTCAGGACCATAATAATCCGGGCCGATGACGTCCTGCATCAGGCCGTTGCCCTTGTCGAGCCGCTTGACGTTCTGGCGCACGCGGTTGGCCGCGTCCTCGGTCATGTGGCTCTGCTCGTCGTGCTCGTGGGAGTCGGCCCGGACCAGCACCTCGGCAAAGCCCGGCACCACGCGGGGCGACACCCCGTCATCGGTCACGGCGTAGCGGCTGTAGGGAACCGGGGCTTCCATGAGCGGCTGCGCGATCTGCGGCAGATCGTCGAGGTCAAAGGGCGGCACGTCCCGGTACGAATCGGCCAGGAACTGGTCCGTGAGCACGAACATGGGCGTCTGGTACTGCTCGGCCAGGTCAAAGGCGTGATGCGTCAGGTAATAACACTCCTCCACCGTGCCGGGCGCAAAGATGGCTCTGGGAAACTCGCCGTGCCCGGCGTGGAGCACAAGGTTGAGGTCTGCCTGCTCGGTACGGGTGGCCAGGCCCGTGGCCGGACCGGGCCGCTGGGCGACCACGACCACCAGGGGTGTTTCCGAGACCCCGGCCAGACTCACGCCCTCGACCATGAGGGCGAACCCGCCGCCCGAGGTAGCCACCAGGGCTTTGGCCCCGGCATAAGAGGCACCGATGGCCATGTTGATGGCCGCGATCTCGTCCTCGGCCTGATCGTGGACAAGGCCGAGCGAGCGCCCCTTGGCAATCAGGGCGGTGGGCACGGTGGTGGCCGGTGTCATGGGATAGAACGAGACGAAATTGCATCCGGCGGCCAGCGCGCCCATGGCGATGGCCTCGTTGCCATTGAGCATCAGCCGCTTTTCCGCATTCTTTGGCAGCGGCGCGATGCAGGAGAAGTCGTACTTCTGCTCCCCGACCCAGGCATGGGCCTTGCGCACCACCTCGATGTTGGCCTGGACCACCGCGTCGCCCTTTTTGCCGAATGTCTGCCGCAGCAAATCTTCGAGAATGGCCACATCGGCACACACGGCCCCGCCCAGAACGCCCAGGGCCACCACGTTGTAAAAGAGCGGCTTGGGAGCCAGATCCTTGAGCGGCACGCGCAGCGCATTGAGCCCGGCGGTGTCGATGGAATCCCCGGCAATGACCACGGCTCCGGGGTTGAGCCGGTCGCGGTGCAGCTCGATGGTCCGGGCGTCCATGGCCACGAGGATGTCGATGGCCTCGGTGACGGCCAGCACCGGCTCGGCCCCCATGCGGATGGAAAAGAAATTGTGCCCGCCCCGGATGCGCGACATGTAGTCCTGCTTGACCAGCAGATGATACCCGGCCCGCATGACTGCGCGCGCCATGATCTGCCCTAGGGTGGCCAGCCCCTGCCCGGCCTCGCCGCCGATGACGATGTTGATGCCCGTATCCGGCATGTCCGCCTCCTGTGTCAGTCAATGGAAAGGCCGGAGGGATGCACCGTCCGGCCTTTGTGATTCAGCCCGCTTACGCGTTGGTCGGCGGCGTGAAGACCCTGGTGCCCAGGTCGCGGTCGAGCATGAACAGCCCGCCGCCGTCCCCCAGCATCCTGAGCTTGCCCACGATGGCGCCCACCGTGTCCTCTTCCTCCACCTGCTCGGTGATGAACCATTGCAGGAAGATGCCCACGGCGTGGTTGCGCTCCGCCACCGCGAGATCGGCCAGGGCGTTGATGCGCGCGGTCACGCCCTGCTCATGTTCCAGGGCGTTCTCAAAGGCGGCCAGGGGCGTCTCCCACGAATACTGGGGCGCATCAATGACGCCGAGCTTGGCGTGGCCACCGGCTTCATTGATATAGTTGAAGAAGCGCATGGCGTGGAACATCTCCTCCTGATACTGGGCATACATCCAGGTGGAGAACCCGGACAACCCTTCCTTGGAGAAATGGGCGGCCATGGAAAGGTAGATATGCGCCGAGTATATCTCCCAGTTCATCTGGGCGTTGAGCGCGTCCTGCATTTTCTCGCTGAGCATGAAAACTCCTGTGCCTCGTGGCGGATTGGTTCATTGATCTGACTCGCGCCTTGAGCGCGGGCCGGGCATAGCTGGCAGTCGTCTCATGTCTTCATGAAACGTCATTAACGAATACACCATCTTTCAGGTCGGTTTGCAAGGGAATGCGAACGGTCTGGCCCGCCTGTCTGGCCTGTCAGTCTGGCCTGTCAGTCTGACCTGTCAGACAAGCCGGTTCTGGGTGAACATGTTCCGGAGCCGATAGGCCAGGTTCGTGTTCCGCTGGCCTGCGGTGGCGTTGTTCAGGCCAATCTGGAAGGCCCGCTCGCTGCCGATGAGCACGGCCAGCTCGCGGGCGCGGGTCAAGCCGGTGTAGAGCAGATTGCGCTGCAAGAGCATGTAGTGCTGGGTGACGATAGGCATGACCACCGCCGTGTATTCGCTGCCCTGGGACTTGTGGACGCTCACGGCGTAGGCCAGCCCCAGCTCGTCCAACTCCCCCGCCTCGAACTGGACGTTGTTGCCGTCGAACTCCACCAACAGCTCCTGGGCCTCGGTGTCCACATCCACGATCCAGCCGAGGTCGCCGTTGAACACTTCCTTGTCGTAGTTGTTCTTGAGCTGGATGACCCGGTCACCGGCCCGGTAGGTGGCGAACTTGCGCTTGAGTTCGCGGACATGCGGTCCGGGCGGGTTGAGCCGCGCCTGCAGGGCCGCATTCAGGGCCTGGGTGCCCACGTCGCCCTTGTGCATGGGCGTGAGCACCTGGATGTCGCGCCGGGGGTCAAGCCCGTACCGCTCCGGGATGCGCTCGCAGACGCTGTCGAGGATGAGCTTCTGGACCTTGGCCGAGTCCTCCTGCGGTATCCAGAAAAAATCCGCCTCAGGAGCCTGGCACGGATGCTGCCGGGGGAACTGCCCGCTGTTGATGCGGTGGGCGTTGACCACGATGAAGCTCTCCTGCGCCTGCCGAAAAATATGGGTCAGTACGGCGCACGGCACCCGCTCGGAGTTGATCAGGTCGGCCAGCACGTTGCCCGGCCCGACGCTGGGCAGCTGGTTGACATCGCCCACCAGGATCAGGCGGCAGGTATGCGGCAGGGAGCGCAGGATGGACACGAACAGGTGCGCGTCCACCATGCTCGCCTCGTCGATGACCAGCACGTCCGCCTTGAGCTTCTGATCCTCGCAGTAGTGAAAGCCGCCGTCGGGCTGATACTGGAGCAGCCGGTGGACCGTGTGGGCCGGATGGCCCGTGGCCTCGGTCATGCGCTTGGCCGCCCGGCCCGTGGGGGCCGCCTGCTTGACCGTGAGGCCCAGCTCCTTAAGGGTGAGCATGATGGCCTTGGTGATGGTGGTCTTGCCCGTGCCCGGCCCGCCGGTGATGATGAAGACCTTGTTGCTGCACGCCTCGAAGACCGCCCGGCGCTGCTCGTCCGAGAGCTTGAAGCCGAGCTTGTCCTCCACCAGGGGCAGGGTCTTGTCGATCTTCTTGCGGCTCACGGGCGTGGGATGGCTGACGAGCTGGTAAAGCCGCTGGGTGATCTCGTTCTCATAGTGGTAGAAATGCATCAGATAGACCGCGTCCGACACGCCCTGCTCGGGCAGGTTCTCAATGCGGACCCGCTTCTTCTCCTCCAGCGAATAGAGCGCCAGCTCCAGCCTGTCGTAGTCCGAGGTGTCGAGCATCCGGGCCACGTCCGAGAGCAGCGTGTCCTTGGGAATGAACAGGTGCCCGCTGCGCTCGCAGGAGGTGAACAGGGCGTAGACGATGGCCGCCTCCAGCCGCTGGGCGCAGTCCGGGGCAAAGCCGAGCTTCATGGCCATCTGGTCCGCGGTGCGAAAGCCCACTCCGCGAATCTCGTAAGCCAGGTCATAGGGGTTGACGCGCAGCTTGCGCTCGGCCTGGGCACCGTGCAGGTGGAATATCTTCCCGGCAAAGGTGGTCGGCACGCCGTGGGTCTGAAGAAAGACGAGCAGGTTCTTGATCTCGCGCTGGCGGCTCCAGGAGTCGATGATGTCCGTGAGCTTGTTTTTGGAGATGCCCTTGATGGACAGGAGCTGCTCCGGGTCGTCGTCGAGCAGGTCGAGCACGGCCACGCCAAAGGCCTCCACCAGCCTCGTCGCGGTCTTCTCGCCCACTCCCTTGATGGAGGATTGCAGGAATCGGATGACCCCGTTCTCAGTGGCGGGCCGGGCCTGCTCAAAGGTGCGCACCTCGAACTGTCGCCCGAACTTGGGATGCGTGGTCCAGACGCCGTGCAGGTCCAGGGTGGACCCGGCGCTCAACTCGCCCATGGTGCCCACGATGGAGAACTGGCCCGGCTCGTCGCGCATACGGCAGCGGGCGATGGCGTAGCCGTTCTCCTTGTTGTGGTAGACGACGGACTGCACCTCTGCGCCGGAGAGGAAGGTCAACTGTTCGTCGCTCATGGCCGGTGCCTGCGGGTCACACTTTCTGCCTGTGGACCAGGGATTGCCGAAGCGTCTCCCGGTCCATGAACTTGACCTCGCCGCCCATGGGGATTCCCTGGGCCAGACGGCTGACCGTGATGCCGGAAAAATCCGCCCCGACCATGTTCTTGATGAACGAGGCCGTGGCCTCGGCGTCGAGCGTCGCGCCCAGGGCCAGGATCAGCTCCCTGACATGCCCGGCGCGCAGATGGCGGCGCAGCCGGTCGGTCTCCAGGTTGGCCGGAGACACGCCATCAAGAGGCGACAGCAGGCCGCCCAGGACCAGATAGCGGCCCCGGAACACGCCCATGTCCTCCATGGCCAGAAGCGCGTCCCACTCGGGAACCACGCAGAGCTGGTCCGTCTCGCGGCTCGGGTCCGCGCAGATGGCGCAGGGGCTGGCCTCGGCCAGACAGGCGCACTCCTCGCACAGGCAGAGGTTCTCGCGCAGGTCGAGGATGGCCTGGCCCACGCCGTTGGCGCGCTCGCGCGGCATCTTGAGCAGGGTCAGCGCCATGCGCAGGGCCGACTTGGGGCCGACTCCGGGGAGGCTGGAGAGCTGCTCCACCACCTCCCTGAGCGGGCCGGGAATATTCTGCAACGATACCTCTCCTCGTGTGCTGTCCGATACTCACGCAAAGCCGTCTTTTCGGAAGACCGCTGCGCCGAAAATCGCGGTTTTCGGCTCGCTTACGCCGCCGATGGCGGCGAGCCCGGCGTTCGCCCGGCCTGTGTATCGAGGGTGAAAGTCGCGAAATGAAGCAACACCCTTCGTGGGCGCGCCACTAGAACATGCCAGGGATGTTCAACCCGCCGGTGACCGAGGAGAGTTCCTTCTCCATGAGTTCCTTGGATTTCTTGAGCGCCTCGTTGGCCGCGGTCAGCACCAGGTCCTGAAGCATCTCAACGTCGCCGGACTCCACCACACTCGGCTCGATGACCACCGCGACCACCTCCTGGCCGCCCGTGACCCTGACCGTGACCATGCCGCCGCCGCTCGACGCCTCGACGATCATGGCTTTCAGTTCATCCTGCTTCTGGCTCATCTTGCGCTGCATGACCTGCGCCTGACGAATCATCTCGTTCATATTTCTCATGGTATTCTCCGAATAGGGCTGATGTCGTTGATTACTGCCTGCGGTGTCCGACCGAGAGCATCTGGGCGCTGAAGGTTTCCATCACCTTGAGCACGCCCGGATGGTTTTCGGCCTCTTCCTGAAGCTGCCTGTCCGTCTTGGGGACGGCAATATCGCCTGTTTCCACCCGAACTTCAACCTTGGGGCCGAAATATTCCCTGGTCAGGATACCCAAGGCTGAAAGCGTCGTATTTTCAGAGAGTTGTGAGCAGTGCATCCGCGATTTGCAGCGGATCACCAGCGTGTCGTCGCCCACCCGGCCCTCGGTCAGGCGGAGCATGGCCACCCTGACCCCGGCCTGCCCGTTGCGCTCGGCCACGAAATCGAGGAATCCGGCCCAGTCGCGCGGGCCTGATGGCCGGGCCACGGGCGCGGCAGGCCCCTTCGACAGAGCCGAAGGCGGCGACGGGGCGTCACCCGTCTCAGTCCAGACCCCGGCCTCCCGTACATCCTGAATATCCGGGCAGTCGCTGTCGTCAGGCGGGCCGTCGTCGTAGGAGGGCGGCGCAGGCTCCTGTGCCGCAGGGGCCATGGTCCGGGGCGAGGCTCCGTGTCCGGGTCGAGGGTCGTCCGGGCCTCCGGACGGTTCGGTTCCGGACGGCTCGTTGCCGGACGAATCCCGTCCGTTCCCCTGCTGGCTCTGCCTGGGCGCCTGGGGCATTGCGGGCTGTCCCGCCTGCCGGGGCGGGGCCTGACGCGGCGGCTGTGGCGCGAACCGCTGGCCGCCAGCCGCAGGCGGCGGCGAACCGGGCTGCTGTGCCAAAGGCGGGCGCGGCAGGGTCTGGCCGCCCCCCTGCCCCGCTGCCGACCCAGTGCCGGTCACGGGGCCGGTCATGGGGCCGGTCATGGCTTCGAGATTGATCAGGTCCGGCAGGCTGGTCAGGTTGAGCAGCAGCAGTTCGAGCGCCAGGGCGGGTTCGAGGCTGGTCATGACCTTGCGCTGGCCGTCCAGGGTCATCTGCCAGCAGGCGTGGATGTGCGCGGGCGCGAACTTTCCGGCCCAGTCCATCCAGGTGGAGGCCTCCTCGCCGGAGAATCCGAGCAGGGGCAGCGCGTCCGGCCCGGCCTGGCGCAGCAGGAACATGTTGCGCCAGCAGGTGGTCAGCTCGCGCAGGAAGAACCCGAGGTCGAGCCCCTGGTCGAGCACCTGGCGCAGAACCATGCCCACGGCCACGAGATCGCGGGCGTGCATGGCCTCCATGAGCCGAAAGAAGACATCCTGCCCGGCCAGTCCGAGAAAACCGCGCACACTCTCCTCGCGCAGCACGTCCTCGCCTATGGCCAGAGCCTGGCCGAGCAGCGACATGGAGTCGCGCACGCTGCCCGCGCCGCGCTTGGCGATGATCTGGAGCGCGCCCGGCTCGTATTGCAGTGCCTCGGCGTTCATGAGCTTTTCCAGATGCTCCACCAGCGCCTGCTGGGAGAGCATCTTGAAGGTGTAGTGCTGGCAGCGGCTGACGATGGTGGCCGGAAACTTGTGCGGCTCGGTGGTGGCCATGATGAAGGTGGCGCGCGGTGGCGGCTCCTCAAGGGTCTTGAGCAGCGCGTTGAACGCCTCCTTGGTCAACATGTGCGCCTCGTCGATGATGAAGACCTTGTAGCGGCACTCCACCGGCGCGTAGCCGATGTCTTCCTTGAGACGGCGGGCGTCGTCGATGCCGCGGTTGGACGCGCCGTCGATCTCGATGACATCCACGGCCACTCCGGCGGTGATCTGCCGGCAGTTGGAGCACTGGTTGCACGGCTCTGCCGTGGGCGCATTGGCGCAGTTGAGGGCCTTGGCAAAGATGCGGGCGAGGGTGGTCTTGCCCACCCCGCGCGTGCCGGAAAAGAGATAGGCCGGGGCGATCCTGTTCTGCTCCGCGGCCCTGGAGAGGATCGCCTTGATGGCCTCCTGCCCGGCCACCTCGGCAAAGGTCTGGGGACGGTATTTGGCGGTCAGATTCGATGTGCTCATGGGTATGCCTGATGCTTGTGCGCGGCCACGCAGTCCCGGAAAAACGGACGGAAATGGGGGAAACCCGACCAGCCGCGCCGGATTTCCCCCTTGTCTAGCAGATGATGGACCGACTTGCCACTAGATGGTGTAGCGGTGGAGCCAGTGCTCGTAGTCGGAATTCTCGCCCTTGACGATCTTGAAGTACTCGGTCTGGAGCAGCTTGGCCACCGGCCCGGCCTTGCCCTCGCCGATCTCGCGGCGGTCGATGGAACTGACCGGGGTCAGCTCGGCGGCGGTGCCGGTAAAGAAGACCTCGTCCGCGATGTAAAGCATGTCACGGGTAATGGGCTCCTCGCGCACCTCATAGCCCAGGTCCGTGGCCAGGGTGATGATGGAGTCGCGGGTCAGACCGCCCAGCACACCGTCGGAGTGCGGGGTGTAGATGACATCGTTGACCACCATGAAGATGTTCTCGCCAGACCCCTCGGACACATGGCCGGTGGTGTCGAGGAGCACGGCCTCGTGGTAGCCGTCGGCAACGGCCTCGGTCTTGGCCAGCACGGAGTTGACGTAGTTGCCGCACGCCTTGGCCTTGGTCATCATGACATTGACATGATGGCGGGCAAAGGTGCTGGTCTTGATCTTGATGCCCTTTTCCAGGGCCTCGTCGCCAAGATAGGCGCCCCAGGGCCAGGTGGCGATGACGGTGCGGATGGGGTTGTTGCCCGGATGCACGCCCATGACGCCGTCGCCGATGAAGACCAGCGGGCGCAGGTAGGCCCCGGCCAGCTTGTTGCGCTTCAGGGTTTCGGTGGCGGCGGCGCATAGCTCGGCCACGGTGTAGGGCACCTTGATGCCGAGGATCTTGGCCGAGTTCACGAGACGGATCATGTGTTCTTCAAGGCGGAAGACCTCGGAGCTGCCGTCGGCACACTCGTAGGCCCTGATGCCCTCGAAAACGCCCGCGCCGTAGTGCAGTGTATGAGTCAGGACGTGGACATTGGCCTCGTCCCAGGGGACCTGTTTGCCGTCGAACCAGATGGTTTCCGATTTCTGAACCATGGAATTCGCTCCTGTTGGGAAGATGTGGCAGCAAGATGCGGCAGAGCACGAGTAAAGAATGGAAACTAAAAAAAAGCGACTTCGAGGTCAAGACACGATGTGTCACCGGACGGAATTTCATTTTGACAGGGATTGGCGTCAAGAGTAAGAAAACTACTCTTGCACCCATACCATTTCAGGAGTTTCTTGCCATGTCCAAATTCGCGAGAGTCGATCGACTGCCTCCCTACGTCTTCGCCCAGGTCAACGAACTGAAGATGAAAATGCGCCACGCAGGCGCGGATATCATCGACCTGGGCATGGGCAACCCTGATGTGCCCACCCCCAAACCCATCCTCGACAAGATCGCCGAGGCGGCATACAAACCAGGAAACTCCAAATATTCAGCATCAAAAGGCATCAAGGGGCTGAGGAGAGCGATCCGCGACTGGTACCTGCGCCGCTATGACGTCTCCCTCGACGACAACCAGGAAGTGTGCGTGACCATGGGTGCCAAGGAAGGACTGGCCCACCTGGCCCTGGCCATGCTCAGCCCCGGCGACGTGGTGCTCGCCCCGGACCCGGCCTATCCCATCCACCCCTACGCTTCCATCATCGCGGGCGCGGACGTGCGCCGCGTGCCCATCGGCCCGGGCCAGGACTTTTTCGAGAATCTGGAGACCGCTGTCCGCCACACCTGGCCCAAGCCCAAGCTCCTGATCATCAACTTCCCGCACAACCCGACCACCCAGTGTGTGGAGTTGCCCTTCTTCCAGCGCATCGTCGACTTCGCCAAGGAGCACGGGCTGTACGTCGTCCACGACCTTGCCTACGCGGACTTCGTGTTCGACGGCTACACCGCCCCGAGCTTCATGCAGGCCGAAGGGGCCAAGGACGTTGGCGTCGAATTCTTCTCCATGACCAAGAGCTACTCCATGGCCGGCATGCGCGTGGGCTTTTGCGTGGGCAACCAGGACATGGTCCAGGCCCTGACCCGCATCAAGAGCTACCTCGACTACGGCATCTACCAGCCCATCCAGATCGCGGCCACCTGCGCCCTCAACGGCGACCTGGGCGAGAACCCCAAGTTCACGGTCGAGGACATGGATCAGGCCGTCAAGGACATCATGGCCGTGTACGCCGATCGGCGCGACGCCCTGTGCGAGGGCCTCAACCGCATCGGCTGGGCCGTGACCCCGCCCAAGGCGACCATGTTCCTGTGGGCGCCCATCCCGGATGAATTCAAGCACATGGGCTCGGTCGAATTCTCCAAGATGCTCCTGCAGGAGGCGGAGGTGGCTGTCTCCCCCGGCCTCGGCTTTGGCGAATACGGCGACGACCATGTCCGGTTCAGCTTTGTGGAGAACCGCCACCGTACCAACCAGGCCGTGCGCAATCTCCGGAAATTCTTCGGAAAGGGTTAATCGAGGTTTTCATGGATGTGATACGACTCGGCCTGGCTGGCTTCGGCACTGTCGGCACCGGCCTGGCACGGATACTCGACACCAATGGCGAGCGCATCGCCAAGCGGCTTGGCAAACGCATTGAAATACGGCGTGTGCTCGTGCGCGACCTGACCAAACAGCGCACGTTCGACCCAGGCACGGGCGTCGCCTTCACCACTGATCCCGATGTCCTGGTCAACGACCCGGACATCGACATCGTGGTCGAGCTGATGGGCGGGCTGGACACGGCCAAGGCGCTGATGCTCAAGGCGTTTGGTGCAGGCAAGCATGTGGTCACGGCCAACAAGCACCTGCTGGCCGTGGACGGTCTCGAACTCTTCGAGGCGGCCAGCGCCAGCGGCGTGGGCCTCATGTTCGAGGCGAGCTGCGCGGGCGGCATCCCCATCGTCCAGACCCTCAAGGAGAACCTGGCCGGGGACGAGGTCGTCAAGATGCTCGGCATCGTGAACGGCACAGCCAACTACATCCTCTCGGAGATGACCACCAAGGGCATGGACTTCACCATTGCCCTGAGCGAGGCCCAGGCCCTGGGCTATGCCGAGGCGGACCCCACCTTCGACATCGAGGGGTTTGATACTGCCCACAAGCTGTGCGTGCTCATCCGCATGGCCTTTGGGGTGGACTATCCCCTGGACGAACTGCCGGTCCAGGGCATCACCACGGTCACACCCATGGACATCGAGTTCGCCCGCAGATTCGGCTACCGCATCAAGCTGCTGGCCCACGCCATGACCAGCGACGGCAGACTCGAAGCGGGCGTGCACCCGGCGCTGGTGCCCTACACCTACCTGCTGGCCAGGGTGGGCGGCAACTACAACGCCGTGCGCCTGGAAGGCAACGCGGTGGGGCCGATCATGCTCCACGGCCAGGGCGCGGGCGACCTGCCCACGGGCAGCGCCGTGCTGGCCGACATCATGAATCTGGCCCGGCAGACCACCGGGCGGTGCGACATCCTGGACAACACCGGCTTTCGCAACCAGCCCATCCCCAGGGCGGATATCGTCCCGCCCGGAGAGTCGGAATCCAAATTCTACTTCCGCTTCACTGTGGCTGACCGCACCGGCGTCATGGCCTCCATCACCCGGTCCATGGCCGACCACGGGGTGTCCATCGCCCAGGCGGTGCAGGACGGCGAGGCCGGGGCCAAGGGCGTTCCCCT
This sequence comes from Pseudodesulfovibrio aespoeensis Aspo-2, assembly GCF_000176915.2. Classification (NCBI taxonomy): domain Bacteria; kingdom Pseudomonadati; phylum Thermodesulfobacteriota; class Desulfovibrionia; order Desulfovibrionales; family Desulfovibrionaceae; genus Pseudodesulfovibrio; species Pseudodesulfovibrio aespoeensis. The sequence continues at coordinate 1,610,624 of NC_014844.1, read as the reverse complement.
GGTCATCATCAGCCACGAGACACGGGCCGATGCCGCACAGGCCGTGGTGGCCGAGGTGGACGCCATGGACTTCAGCGTCGAACCCTGCGTCAGCTTCAGAATTCTCTAACAGGACATTTGATGAAACTTCTCTATCTCGTTGCCGACGGCATGGGTGGCTGGCCGCTCAAGGAACTGGGCGGCAAGACCACCATGGAGGCGGCGCACACGCCGCATATGGACGAACTGGCCAGGACCGGCATGGTGGGTCGCGCCCGGACCGTGCCCCAAGGCATGGCCCCAGGCTCGGACGTGGCCAACATGTCCCTGCTCGGATTCGATCCGGCCAGCCACCACACCGGGCGCGGCCCCATTGAGGCGGCGGCCCAGGGCCTCGTCCTCGACCCCGACGACCTCGTCTGGCGGCTCAACCTGGTCACGGTCACCTCCCTGGACATCGACGGAATCATGCGCGACTACTCCTCGGCCCATATCGCCACCGAGGTCTCGCGCCCCATCATCGAAACCCTGCAACAAAAGCTCGGCAACGAGACCTACGTCTTTTACCCGGGCGTGCAGTACCGCCACCTGCTGGTCCAGAAAGGCGGCGCACTCACCGACGACGCGGGACTCCTGATCAACCCGCCCCATGACATCACGGACAAATCCATCAAATACGACCTGCGCGCCCTCTCGCGCAGCGCCCCGCTGTGGGATCTCGTATTCGAGGCCGCAGACCTGCTGGCCGACCGCACCGTCAACACGAGCGCGGCCAACTCCGTCTGGCCGTGGGGCCAGGGCCGCCCGCTCATGCTGCCCGACTTTGGCGACACCTTCGGCCTGCGCGGGGCCGTCATCTCGGCGGTGGACCTGATCAAGGGGCTGGGCAACGCCTCGGGCATGCGCGTGCTCGACATCGAGGGCGCCACCGGCCTGCTCGACACCAACTACCAGGGCAAGGTGGACGCTGCCCTCGACTTTCTCAAGGACCACGACTTCGCCTTTGTCCACCTCGAAGGCCCGGACGAATGCGGCCATGGCGGCAACGCGGCGGACAAGGTGGAGGCCATCAGCCGCTTTGACGCGCGGGTGGTCGCCCCCCTGCGCGCCGCGCTCAAAGGCCAGGACGTGGGTTTCATCATCACCTGCGACCACTTCACCCCCATTGTCGAGCGCACCCACACCACGGACCCTGTCCCCTTCATCATCCATGGCCCCGGTTGCCCCGCGTCGGGCGTGGACGGTTTCAGCGAAGCGACCGCCGACAGCACCGGCCTGCTTCTGGACAAGGGGTTTGAGCTTCTTCCCTTTGCCATGAAGACGCTGGGGATTGGCCAATGACCGTTGCCCCGCAGTTTCCGGCCTCGTCCTCCTGGTACCGCCACTTTGTCTCCTATGGCGAGACAGACACCATGGGCGTGCTCTACTACGCGGAATACCTGCACATCTTCGAACGATCCCGGAGCTTCTTCATCCGCGAGCACGGCATGAGTTACGCCGAGGTGGAGCAACGCGGCATCATCCTGCCCGTGCGCGAGGCCCAGTGCCGCTACCGCGTCCCGGTCCGCTTCGACGACGAGATACTGGTCCATGTCGGCATCACCCAGTGGAGGCGTGCGTCCATGACCTTCAGCTACGAGGTCATGAACCACGACAGGACCGTGCTCCACGCCACGGGCATGACCGAGCACGCCGCCGTGGACGCCACGGGCAAGCCCGTGCGCGTGCCCGGTTGGCTCCGGGAATTGTTCGACTGATCAGTCACCTCCCCCCCCCCACGCGCGAGAATTGCCTGCCGGACCTGGACAATCATTCAGGATAGTTCGATTATTTTTTCGGCTCTCAATTCAAACAACCGTTTACAGGCCGCCACTGCGTCTGGCACACTGCGTTCATGTACATCGACATCCACATGCACGCCTTTCATCCCAAGATATCCGGCAAGGTGCTGGCCCAGCTTGAAGACCACTACGCCATCACCCCTGTGGGCACCGGGCTGGTGGACGACCTGCTGGCGCGGATAGAGCGGGCGCATCTCGACACGGCGGTGGTCCTGACCGCGGCCACCACCCCGGCCCAGGTCATTCCGGCCAACAACTGGTCCCTGTCCATCAAGCGCGACCACCCGCAGCTCATCCCGTTCGGCACCGTCCACCCCGGCTTCGACGCCATGGAGCAGGAGCTGGACAGATTGGAGGCCAACGGCATCAAGGGATTGAAATTTCATCCCGACTTCCAGGGATTCAGGCTGGACGACCCGGCCCTCTACGATGTCATGGAGATGGTCGGCGACCGCTTTGTCTGCCTCTTTCACGTGGGCGACGCCCTGCCCCCTGAAGAAAATCCCTCCTGCCCGCGCAAGCTGGCCCAGCTGCGCAAGGTCTTTCCGGCCCCGGTCATGATCGCGGCCCACATGGGCGGCTATCTGCACTGGGAATACGCCCTGGAGCATCTGGCGGCCACCGACGTGCTGGTGGACTCGTCGAGCACCCTCGACTTTGTGGACGACCCGATGCTGCTGCGGCTCTACCGCGCCTTTGGCAGCCGCCGCATCCTCTTTGGCAGCGACTACCCGCTCTTTGATCCAGGGACCGAGCTTGAACGGCTGCAACGCCGGCTCAACCTCTCGTCCGGCGAGCTGGAGGCCATCCTGAGCAACGCGGGGGATATCCTCGCCCGACATCCCGTGTTTGCGCGGCCAAAAGAACGGGAACAGGCAAAAAGCTGTTGATGATATCGGCAGCGAGCGTGTATGGGGAAGACATCACGGGATTTCAAACGGGGGGAGAGACAGGAATGAAACGCTTTATCACGACCCTGCTTGTACTGCTCATGCTGATTGTGCTGGCCGCCTGCGGCAGCAGGAACTATCAGGTCACGACTAAGACGGGCGAGACCTTCCACACCCAGGGCGCACCCGAATACGACATGAAGAGCGAGACCTACAAGTTCACGGACGAAAAGGGCGAGGAGGTCATCCTCAAACGGGCCGATGTGGACGTCATCCAGGAACAGAAGGAGTAACGCCTTCGCCGCGAATCCGCCGACCAGCCCCCTGCCTTCGGGTCGGGGGCTTTTTTTGCGCCGATCCTCCGGCTCAGCCGCTGACCCGACGGTCCCGGTCAGATGAGATCGATGATGGAGCCGAAGCCGGGGTCGAAGAGCCGCTTGTAGGTGCGGATGACGAACCCGTCGGTCATGCCCGACAGGTAATCGCAGAGCATGCGCCGCCGTCCCTGCCCATCGTGCTTGAGGATGGCGAGGTGGTAGTGTTCGGGCAGCAGCCGGAATGACGGCTCGCCCTTGGTCACGTACTCGTCCTCGAAGACCGTGAACACCTTGCGCAGGATCATGCCGCCCTTGTATTCGAGCTGATGCACCTGGGGCGTGCGGAAGACCAGGGCCACGGCCAGCCGCTGCATCAGGTCGCACAACCGCCGGGCCACCGGGTTCACCTCAATGTCGTAGCAATAGCGGTTGGTCTGCCCGGCCAGCACGTTGTCGCGCCGGACCAGGGTGGTGGCGTGGATGAACCCGCCGATGCGCCGGGCCAGGAACGCGCCGAACGAATCGTCCATCACGGCCCCGCACAGATCGTCCAGAAACCGCATTTCCTCGGCGTCCAGGGCGTCGCCCTGCCCGTCCGTCCAGTTGCGTATCTTCTTGACCGAGATGAACCCGGCCCGGATGGCGTCGTCGAGATCATGCACCGAATAGGCGATGTCGTCGGCCCAGTCCATGATCCGGCATTCCAGCGACTTGAAGCCGTTGAGCGCGTCCTCGGAGTCGAACAGGCTGGCAAACGAGACATCCGGGCTGACGAAATCAAGGATGTCTTTCTGAAAATCGTACAGAAAGTGATGGCGCTTCTGTGCCGAATCCCGGAACAGGGTCTTGTACTTGAGCAGGCCGTCGAGAAAGGCGCGGGTAGGCTTCATGCCCGTCCAGGTGGCCTTGTCGCGGTAGAAGAGGTCCGCGAGGATGCGCAGGTTCTGGGCGTTGCCCTCGAATCCGCCCCAGTCGCGCATCAGCTCGTTGAGCACCTGCTCGCCCGCATGGCCGAACGAGGGGTGCCCGATATCATGGGCCAGGCAGATGGATTCCACCAGATCCTGGTCGATGTGAAACCCGTCGTGCAGCTCCCCGGACGACCGGTTGAGATGATTGACGATGGAGCGGCCAATCTGGGAGACCTCGATGGAATGGGTCAGCCGGGTGCGGTAGAAGTCGAACTCGCCGGACAGGAAGACCTGGGTCTTGGACTGGAGGCGGCGGAAGGCGGGCGAATAGATGATCCGGTCACGGTCCTGCTCGAACGGGGTGCGACCCTTGTCGTGCCGGGACTGCCCGCGCCCGATGCTCTCGATGTCAAAGTCGTTGTAGAAGGTGTTCTTCACGCATTCCTCCGCTGAACGGGGTTGGGGGGGGCGGGAGGCGGCGCAATCAGTCCAGCACCCCGGCCATGAGCGGCCCGATGCGGCTGGCCGTGTCCTCGTCGGCGGTGGGCAGCATGCCGAGGATGCGGCCACGGTACATGACCGCGATCCGGTCCGCCAGCTGCAACGCCTCGTTGAGGTCGCCCGTGACCAGCAGCACCCCGGCCATGGCCCGGGCGTCGAGCAGACGCCGCCAGACCTCCTCGGTGGCCGACACGTCCAGCCCCTGGGTGGGCTGCTCGGCCACGATGAAGCGCGGCTGGCGGTAGAGCTCGCGGGCCAGCACGGCCTTTTGCAGGTTGCCGCCCGAGAGCTGCCAGGCCAGGGCGTGGATGCGTCCGGGCCGGATGTCGTACTTCTCAATCAGCGCCTCGGTGTCGCGCTCGGCGCGCTTCTTGTCGAGCCACATGCCCTTGGCAAACCCCATCCGGGTGGTCAGCAGCAGGTTGTCCACGAGGTTCTGGTTGCGCATGGTGGCCAGGCCCAGCCTGTCTTCGGGGATGTAGCACATGGAGCGGTTCCAGGTGGATTCGGCAAAAAACTTGCGCCAGGGCTGGCCCATGATGAAAACCGTGTCGATGGGCGGCTTGATCAGGCCGGTGACGGCCTCCACCAGCTCTTTTTGCCCGTTGCCCGCCACGCCGACCACGGCCACGATCTCGCCCCTGTGCACCTCGAAATTCACGTCGGTCAGCCCAAGGCCGGTCATGCCTCTGACCTCCAGCACCGGCTCGCCGATCTCGGCGGGCTGGCGGTCCACCTCCAGCAGCACCTCCCTGCCCACCATGCGCGAGGCGAGGTCCGCCTTGGATTCGATGGCCGAGGGGTCCAGCTCGCCCTCGATCCTGCCGCGCCGGAGGATGGCGATCTCGTCGGCCAGGGCGATGACCTCCTCCAGTTTGTGGCTGATGAAGATGACGGATTTGCCCTGCTCGGTCATACGCCACAGCGCCTCGAAGAGCCGGTTGGTCTCCTCGGGCGTGAGCACCGCCGTGGGCTCGTCAAAGATGAGGATGCGGCTTTCGCGGTAGAGCAGCTTGAGGATCTCCACCAGCTGCCGCTCGCCCATGGACAGGTCGCAGATGCGGGCCGAAACGTCCACATCCAGGCCGTAGGTCTCGGCCATGGCCGCGACCCGCGCCTCCATCTCGTCGGGGTCGATGAAAAATGTCCCCTCCTGGCCGAGCAGGACATTCTCGGCCACGGTCATGGACTCGACGAGCATGAAGTGCTGGTAGACCATGCCGATCCCGGCGGCGATGGCGTCCTTGGACGAGGCGAAGCGGACCGGCACGCCGTCCACCTCCATGGTCCCGGAGTCGGGCTTGTAGCGGCCAGCCAGCATGCTCATCAGCGTGGACTTGCCCGCCCCGTTCTCGCCCAGCAGGGCCTTGATGCGGCCTGGGTAAATGTCCAGCGTTATGGCGTCGTTGGCCGCCACCTTGCCGAACCGCTTGGTCAGCCCCTTGAGCCGGACCACCGGGGCAGTGCCTTCGGGCAGCGGCCTGACGCGGGCGGGCCGGACGTATCGCAGCTCGGACATCGCCCTACCCCTCCGGCTCGATGTTGGTGCCCAGGGCTGCCGGGGCGTCGATGCGGCGGCCCCGCCAGGCCGAGAGGATGAGGACGAGGATGGTCAGCAGATACGGCAGCATCAGGAGCAGGGACGACGGAATATGGGTGCCCATGGCCTGGAGCCTGAGCTGGAAGGCCATGACCCCGCCGAAGAGATAGGCCCCGACCACAGCCCGGCCCGGTCGCCAGAAGGCGAAGATGACCAGGGCCACCGCGATCCAGCCGCGCCCGCCCGCAAGGCCGTTGGTCCACAGATGGGTGTAGGCCAGCGAGAGGTAGGCTCCGCCAAGACCCATGAGAAACCCGCCCGCCAGAACCGCAAAATAGCGCAGGGCCACGGGCTTGAGCCCGGCGGCTGCGGCTGCGGCGGGCATCTCGCCCGTGGCCGCCACATGCAGCCCGAGGCTGGTGCGCCTGAAGAAGAACCAGAAAATGAAGGGCACCACAAAGGAGACGTAAACCAGCATGTCGTGCCTGAAAAAAATGTCGCCCAGCACCGGAATGGACGAGAGCAGCGGGAAGGGAAAGGGATCAAAGCCGGGCGCGGGCAGCCCCACATAGGGCACGCCAAGGAAATTGGTCACCCCGAGCCCCAGGATGGTCAGGGCCAGCCCGGACACCACCTGATTGCCCAGGCAGGTGATGCAGACAAAGCCGTGCAGCGAGGCGAAAAGCAGGCCTGCCGTGCCGCCCGCCAGGAAGCCGAGCCAGGGCGATCCGGTGGCAAAGCTGGTCAGGAACGCGGCCAGGGCGGCCACGGACATGATCCCCTCCACGCCGAGATTGAGCACCCCACCCTTCTCGGTCATCATCTCGCCCAGGGTGGCGAACAGGATCGGCGTGCCCGATTGCACCGTGGCCGCAAAGAGCGGTATCAGGAACTCCCCCATGGCCGCCTACTCCTCCCCGTTTCGCGCCACGCGCACGATCCGGTAGGTCAGGAAAAACTGCCCGGCCAGCACCGTGAGCAGAATCATGCCTTCCATGATCACCCCAAAGGCCGCCGGTATCTGCAACTCAAGCTGGAGATTCTCCACCCCGACCCTGAGCGCGGCCAGCAAAAACGAGCCGAACGCGATGTTGAGCGGCTCAAGCCGGGCCAGCCAGGCCACCACGATGGCCGTGTAGCCGTACCCGACCATCAGGCTCGGCTGGAGCCGGTTGAGCACCGCCGAGGTCTCGACGCACCCGGCCCAGCCCGCGAATCCGCCGGAGAGGCACATGACGAACATGGTCAGCATCCCGTAACGGATCTTGGCGTACCGGGCCACGCGCGCGCCCTCGCCGCTGGCCTTGAGTTCGAATCCGAGCCGGGTGAAGCGCATGAAGGCCCACAGCCCAACGCCGACCACCGCGCAGAAGAGCAGCCCCCAGTGGACGCGGCTGTCGCCGATGCCCTGGATGACCGCTCCGGGCGTGAACTCCGGGGTCATGGGAAAGCCGAAACTGGTCGGATCTTTCCACACGCCGAAGACGAGATAGTCGAGCAGCAGTATGGCGATATAGTTGAGCATCAGGGTCGAGATGATCTCGTTGACGCGCAGCTTGAGCCTGAGCACCGCCGGGATGAAGGCCCAGGCCCCGCCCAGGATGAAGGCCATGGCGAACATGAGCGGCATCAGCCCGTACCATGGCAGATCAGGAAAGCTCAGCGCCATCCAGGTGGCCCCGATGGCACCCAGGGCGAACTGCCCCTCGGCGCCGATGTTCCAAATCTGCATCCGAAAGGCCACGGCCACGCCAAGCGAACAAAGAAAGAGCGGAATCGCCTTGAGCAGCGCGCCCTCAAGGGCCCACAGGTTGCCGAAACTGCCCTGCCACAGGATGTTCATCCCGTGCAGCGCGTCCTTGCCCTGCCCCGCCAGGAGCAGCGCGCTCACACCCAGCGAAAAGAGCAGGGCGCCCAGGAAAATGACCAGGGCGCCCCACTTCCAGGGTTCATCTCGTTTTCTGATCTTCAGTGCCATCTGTCCGAGTCTTTACTCGGCCGATCCGACAACACCTTCCACGAACCAGGTCATGCCCAGCAGGTCGCCGTCAGCCATGACGGTGCCCTCGGCCACAACGACCTCGCCGTTCTGGTTCTTGATGGGACCGGCGAACACGGTGTCGGTTCCGTCGACCATCTCGTCGCGCTTGGCCATGACGCTGGCCTTGACATCCTCGGGAACCATCGGACCCATGGGCGCGATGTCCACCACGCCGTCCTGCATGGACCACCACATGGACTGGTCGCCCTGCCAGGAACCGTCGCGCACCTGCTCCACGGTCTTGACGTACATGGGGGCCCAGTTCCAGATGGCCGAGGTCAGGTGCGCCTTGGGCGCGAACGAGGACATGTCTGAGTTGTAGCCCACGGAGTAGGCACCCGCCTCCTGCGCGGCCTCCTGCGGGGCCGGGGAGTCCTGATGCTGGGCGATCACGTCGCAACCGGCATCAAGCAGGCTCTTGGCGGCGTCCTTCTCAAGGGCCGGGTCGTACCAGGTCTTGGTCCAGACCACGCGCACCTCGGCCTCGGGATTGACCTGACGCACGCCGATGGTGAAGGCGTTGATGCCGCGAATGACCTCGGGAATGGGGAAGGCGGCCACGTAGCCAAGCTTGTTGGACTTGGTCATGGCACCGGCCACCAGACCGGTCAGGTAGCGCGCCTGATAGATGCGGCCAAAGTAGTTGTTGACGTTCTCGGCCTTCTTGAAGCCGGAGCAGTGCATGAAACGCAGGTTGGGAAATTCCTTGGCCACCTTGATGGTCGGGTCCATGTAGCCGAAGCTGGTGGTGAAGATGATGTCGAACTCCTTGCGGGCCATGTTGCGGATGACGCGCTCGGAATCAGCGCCTTCAGGCACGGACTCGACAAAGGAGGTGGTGGCGAAATCCAGCTCTTCCACTGCCTTGCGGCCAAGGTCATGGGCATAGGAGTAACCCGCGTCGCCGACCGGGGAGACGTAGACAAACCCGGCCTTGACGGTCTTGGCCTCAGCCGGGGCAGCACCCTCGGTGGGAGCTGCTTCGGGAGCGGTTTCGGCCACAGCCTCAGGCTGGGCCGCCGCAGGCTCTTCGGCCTTTTTCTCTTCCGGAGACTCGGCGCAGGCAAACAGGGACAGCATCAGCACCAGCGAGGCGGCTGATACGGCAAGCAGTTTCATCATTTTTTTCATTGTGGACCTCTCCATGTGCGTTTTTATCAACAGCCAATATCCCAGTGTGCATTTTTGAGCAACACCCGCGCCAAAGCCGCAGGCTCCATCAACTTGTTAAAACTGACTATTTATTTTGGCACCTGTCTATTCAGATGCCTGGATGATGGGTTCGACAAACTGCGCCCCGGCATCCCACGGGAACAATATCCAGGTATCCTGACTGACTTCGGTGATGTAGGTCTCGACCATGGGACGGCCAGCAGGCTTGGCATAGACCGTGGCAAAATGGGCCTTGGGCACCATGTCGCGGGCGATCTGTGCGGTCTTGCCCGTGTCCACCAGATCGTCGATGAGCAGCCACCCTTCGCCGTCGTTCTGCAGGGGCTTGAGGATGGCGGCCTGGCCCTGCTCCTTCCAGTCGTAGCTGGAGAGGCAGATGGTGTCGATGAGGCGGATGTCGAGCTCGCGGGCGATGATGGCCGCGGGCACGAGCCCGCCGCGGGTGATGGCGATGATGCCCTTCCAGGGTCCCTTTTCCATCAGTCTCCAGGAAAGGGCACGACAGTCGCGCTGCAACTGTTCCCAGGAAACGGGATACATCTTCTGGTAGCTGTTTTTGTCACCCATGACGTTGCTTTCTCCTGGCTTTTCCCCGAAAGGGGCGTACGGAAGAACCGTGCATTTACCCTTGTTCGACCGATTAATCAAGAGCGCAGGCCAACCATGCTCTACCGAAACAAAATCAAATATCTCTGTGTATTCGGGATGGATGGCCGAAAGACTCCTCCAGTCCACAAGGGCCAGGACAGACCAGCGGCTGAGGGGTATGCACTCATTCCTTCCCCCCGTGCAGGAGTTGCGCGCCGTGAAAGGCAGCGCCGTAGAGACCGCTCTCCTGGTTGGCGTTGAGCCGGATCGGCACGGAGCGCAGGTACTCGCCGTGAACATGCGAGTTGTGGAACTCGTCCAGGAACTCCGGTGCAGTGACGAGCATGGGGTTCCTGGCGGCCACGCCACCCGCGATAAACAGCCCGCCGCGCGCCATCAGGGCCATGGCCCAGTTGCGGCACGCCCTGCCGTAGAAGCGGGCAAACCACTGTGTGGTCGGGCTCTCCACTGTAATCCTGGCGGAAATCACGTCGGGCGACAGATTCTCGCCCGTGAGATGCTGATGGACGAGACGCAGCCCCAGCCCCGTGACCACCGTGTCGCCCTCGGCCCAGTTGCGCCCGGAGGCCGTGCGGTTGAACTCCTCGTACACGGCTTCTTCCGGGCCGGTGAACGGGAAGCTCATGTGTCCGGCCTCGGACGAGAGCGCAACCCACCGGTCGCCGTCAGGGATCAGAGCCGAGTGCCCCAGCCCGGTGCCCGCGCCGATAACCCCGACCACAGCTCCCGGCTCCGGCTCCCCGGCCTGGATGACCTGCGCCTCGGCAACGGCGGTGGTGCGGCAGGCATAGGCCTGGGCCGCGAAATCATTGATCAGACACGCTGTGGGGGTCCCCAGGTCCACCTCGCGCAGGTCCACGCCCCAGGGCGCGTTGGGCAGGCGGCATTGGACCCCGCCATGCACCGCCCCGGCCACGGCCAGCACCGCAGCGTCGATGACGCCGGACAGGGGGAACCCGCTGGCCCGGACCTGATCGAGCAGATCGGCAAAGGACGCGGCCTCGTGAGTCTTCAGCCAGAGGGAGCGCTCCATGACCAGTGCGCCGCCTGCGGTGTCGAAGAGTGCGAACCGGCTGTTGGTGCCGCCGATGTCGGCGGCCAGGATTATCGCCATGTGTAGTGCCCTCCCTGATTCGGCACGATACCACAAACCAGGGCAAAAAAAAGGAGCCGCAAGGCTCCTCAGAGTATTGACAAAGTCCGCTCTGACAGGCTGTTGAGAAAGGTTCGAGTGCTAGGCGCGAAAAAAAGGCAAGGCCGACGCGTATATGCAATACGCGAGGGTTTGCCTTTTTTGAAGCAACGACGCAATCGGACCTTTGTCAGCAGCCTGAGGAGCCGCAAGGCTCCTTTTCGCGAATTGATCAGGGACGCCTAGGCGGCTTCCGTGGACTCCGTCAGAAGTGACTCGCTGCCAGCCATGTCTTCAATATCAACGGGTTGGTTGCGCTTCTGGACGTACTTGCGGGTGATGCGGCGCAGGGTCTCGGTCTTGCCCTCGCGCTCGCTGGGGCTGAGGAACGAGGCCAGCTTGCGCTCCAGCTTGTAGGAGTTCTGCTCCTTGCTGATGGCCACGATGCCCTCCAGGACCAGCTTCTGATTCAGAAGCTCCACCCGCGTGGAATAGTTGATGTTCTCAGCAATGGGTGAGAAAACGAGATTGCTTAAGACCAGCCCGTAGAGGGTCGAGATGAAGGCCACGGGGATATTCTTGAGGATGACCGCCGTGTCGTTGATGCCCATGAGCAGGCCAATCAGGCCGATGACGCTGCCCGCCACGCCAAAGGCCGGGGCCATGCGCGCCATGGTCTGGAAGAACCGCTCGCTCTGCTGGCGGCGCAGGTTGAAGAAGGCCATTTCGGAATTGAGTGCCTCGCGGATCTCCTCTTCCTTGTAATTGTCCACCAGCAGGATCAGACCGTTTTGCAAAAACGAGCTGATTTCGCGATGCTCGCTGCGCTCAAGGGAGAGGACGCCGTCCACCTTGCTCTTGACTGAAAGGTCAAGCAGGGTGTTGACGATCTCCTCGGAAGTGGCGTGCCCGTTGGCATAGGCGTTCCTGGCCACCCTGAAGGCATTCCTGATGTGGGCTGTCGGATAACTGACGAGCATGGCCGCGGTCAGGCCGGAGACGACCACCAGGAAGGCGGCCAGATTCCAATAGGCCGAGGCCGCGCCTGTCAGCAGGAAGCTGCCTACGAAGAGCAGCAGACTGAGCACCACGCCGATGAGATTCTTTTTGTTCATTGCAGCCTCGGACCTGTTCAGAGTTCGTTGGTGATGACGATTTCGACGCGCCGGTTCATGGCCTGATTGGCCGGAGTCGTACCGGGAAGCTCCGGATGCAGCCTGCCCCTGCCCGTGATGACCACGCGCCTGGGGTCCACCTTGAACCGGGTCATGAGCTGGTCCGCCACCTCGGTGGCCCGGCCCGTGGACAGGGCAAAGCCCTGCCTAGTCCCGGCCTCGTTCCCGCCCTCATCTTCAGACGCGTACCCGATGACATGGACCGTGCCGACGCTCAGGCGGACCACCTCGGCGATCTCGCTCAGGTATTGCCCCGATTCTGGGGCAAGGCCCGCCTCGTTCACGGCAAAAAACAGATCGCCGCGCAGGGTGACGCGGATGCGGCCCTGACCTTCGCGGACCACGGTCACGCCGTCCGTGCGCGAGCGGAACAGGACCTGATTGTCGGCCACCCGGACCGTCTCCTGGGAGCCGTTGGCACCGGCCCGGCTGGACAGCTGGCCGATGAGCCCGATGAGCGGATCGAGCGCGCTGGCCGCCTGGGCCTCGTCCGCGCTCTGCTGGCTGAACAGGACCTTCACGTCCTGATGGGTGCTGGAATAGATGAACAGGACCACGAACAGCACGAACATGACCATCATCAGGTCGGCCCAGGGCACGGCCCAGGCATTCGCGCCCGAGGCGACCGGCGGTCCCTCGATCTGCTCAAATGAGGAAAATCCCCTGGTGAAATTTTGTTCCATGTCTCGCATGCTGGCTCCTGCGTCTTACGCACACGCGGTCAAGCAAAAAGCACGCCACGAGTATAACCGCTTGTTTTATCGCAACTATAATAATAATCGGCGCGGCCAGCACAACCGTTACACCCGAAGCGGCAAAAAACCGTCGCCCGGCTCACCTGGGCTCTGCCAGCATTGACTCGCCAGCGGATATGGGCCAATTACGAGCGCATCATGACACAGAAAACACCCGGCCCGTTCACCTCCCTTGTCCCCATTGTCCTGGCCTCTGGTTCGCCCCGCAGGCGCGAGCTCCTGGCCGATCTCGGCCTTGACTTCGAGGTTGCGCCCAGCCGGGCCGAGGAGCCCGCCCCGCTGCCCGGCGAACTCCCGACAGACTATGCGGCGCGCATGGCGGAAATGAAGACTGCGGAAGTGGCTGCCCGGTTCCCGGACCGAATCGTGCTCGGCGCAGACACCATCGTGGTGCTCGGCGACAGGATCATGGGCAAGCCGTCCGACGCCGCCCAGGCCCTGGCCATGCTCACGGCCCTGTCCGGCCAGACCCATCAGGTGATCACTGCCTTCTGTCTGGTGCTGCCCGGTCACGACACCGTCACCCGCACCGCAACCACGGACGTGGACATGCGCACCTCGACCGAAACCGAACTGCGCGCCTACATCGCCACAGGCGAACCCACGGACAAGGCCGGAGCCTACGCCATCCAGGGCGTGGGCACCTTCCTGGTCACGGCCATCAGGGGTTCCTATACGAATGTGGTCGGGTTGCCGGTGGCCCGGGTGCTGAAAACGCTGCTGGAGTCGGGAGTGGTTGTCCCCGGAGGGATTGCTGCATCCTGATCTGCTGCGATTGCGAGGCATCGAATTTATTTAGTCAAAGATATTTCCCGACAAAGTTGAGAGTGAATGAACATGATCAATGTGCGGCAGATCACGGCCCTCACTGCCGGACAATTTCGCGAGTTGTGCGACCTGCTTGTGGACTCGGTTGAAGGCGGGGCTTCGGTGGGCTTTCTGTCTCCGTTATCCATGGAAAAGGCCGGGGAATACTGGCGCACGGTGGCGGACGCCCTGCCGTCGGGCCTTGCGCTGTTCATTGCCGAAGATGAGAGTTCCATAGTCGGCTCGGTCCAGCTTGCGCCCTGCGCCAGGGAGAACGGACTGCATCGCGCCGAGATACAAAAGCTCTTTGTGTTGCGCAGCCACAGGGGTCAGGGCATTGCGACAGAGTTGATGCATGCTGCGCAAACGCATGCCCTCTCCCTGGGACGGACACTTCTGGTGCTGGATACCCATGCGGGAAGCAAGGCCGAAGCCTTGTATGAACACCTTGGCTGGAAAAGGGCCGGGAGCATTCCCGATTATGCCGCCAGCCCGGACGGGACACTGCACGGAACCGTATTCTTGTACAAACGGATCAGCCCGAACAGAGACACGGAAGCGAGGAAAAGACCATGAAAGGCAAATCCCCCCTGGACATCCTGGGCACGGCCCTGGCCACCCTTGGCCCCATCGGCCATTTTCCAAAGGCGCCGGGCACCTGGGGTTCGCTGGCTGCGGTGATCGCCGCGCCGTGGTTGTTCCTGCCCCTGCCTCTATGGGGTCGGGTAGCCGTGCTCGTGGTCGTCTTTGCTGTCGGCACCTGGGCCTGCGGCGTGGCCGAGCGGACTCTGGACCGCAAAGACCCCGGCTGTGTGATCATCGACGAATTGTTCGGCCAGTGGCTGACCCTGCTCTTTTTCGCGTCCATGCCCATCTGGTATCTGGGTCTGGCCTTTGTCCTCTTCCGGATTTTTGACATCCTCAAGCCCTGGCCCGTCAGGTGGGCCGAGACCGCCTTTGCCGGTGGCCTTGGCGTCATGGCCGACGACGGCGTGGCCGGGCTGTACGCCCTGCTCTGCCTGCACCTGATCGCGTTGATTCTCTAGCACAGGTCCGAACGCCTCCCGTTTTCCCCGCCAGGGGCCCCAAAAGAAAACGCCGCCCCCTTTCGGGAGCGGCGTGGGTGTTCCGTGGATACGCCCGATTAGCGGACAACGAACTCGGCCCGGCGGTTCTTGGCCCAGGCGGTTTCGTTGTGGGCGGAATCAAGGGGCTTCTCCTCGCCAAAACTGACGATGCTCATGCGACCGGGATCAACGCCGAGGATGACCAGATGCTCATAGGCCGCGCGTGCGCGCCGCTCGCCCAGAGCCAGGTTGTATTCCTCGGTGCCACGCTCGTCGCAATGGCCTTCGACAACGACCCTGACATCGGTGTAGCGACGCATGATGTTGGCCTTGAGAGCCAGGATCGAGCGCGCCTCGGAGTTCAGTTCGTAGGAGTCAAAGGCAAAGTTGATGGTCACGCTGGTCAGCTCGGTCACGGCCTCGGTCTTGGCGCGGCGTTCGGCCTCGGAAGCAAGCGTGGCTTCGTCCATGGAGGAGTCAGAGGACGAAGACTTCCACTGGCTTTCGTCGGTGACCTCGACCTGGGCACCGGGAGGGGTGGTGGTCGTTTTTTTCTTGGCACACCCGGCTCCGACGCCAAGCGCCAGAACCAACAGAATCAATACAGAAAAATACCATCTCGATGTCATGCCCACTCCTTGAGGTAGGGCCGTTTCCCGGCCATTAATGTTTACACTGCCCGGAAAAAAGGGGCACCAATACTAAAGTGTACCCTTTTGCCACTAAAAATCAACCCAAACCCAGACACATTACCACTGCAATGCCGTATCCCACGCCGGGGCAAAGGCCTGACCCGGACCGGTGGATATGACCCGCGGGGTATCGCCATGCCGCGTGGTCAGGTAGAGCTTGAACCCCCCCGACCGGTTGGAGGCAAAGGCCACAAAATACCCATCCGGATCGAATGCCGGATATTCGTCGTTTCCAGGCCCGAACGTCAACTGTTTCTCACGTCCCGTCGCAAGATCGTGCAGGAAAATCCTATGTCCGCTTCCGGTCCGGTTGGTGTAGGCTATGTAACGGCCATCCGGGCTCAGGCACGGATGGGTGTTATACTTCCCGGTCATGGTCACCCGACGCACCTCGCCGGATTTCATGTCCATGAGATAAACATGCGGGTTGCCCGCCCGGCCCGAGGTAAAGGCCATCTTGGTGCCGGTGCGGTCAAAGCTCGGGGACACGTCGATATACGGGCTGCGCGCCAGCACGCGTTGCGGCTTGAAGGAGGCGTCAAGTTCCTGGATGTCCGTTGCCCCGTTGACATTGAGCGCCACGATGGGCTTGTCGCCAGGGCCAAAGACCGGGCTGATGATCGTTTGCCCAAGCCCCTGGGAATACAGGGTGATCTTCTGGGTCTTGCTGTCGTAGACACCCAACTCGTGCCGAGTGCTGGCGATATGCGTGAAGATGATCTTGGAGCCGTCCGCAGACCAGGAGGGGCTCAGGTTGTAGCCGCCGAGATTGGTGATGCGCTTGAGTTCGCGCCCCTGAGGCAAAACCGTGTATATTTCCTTGGCCTTGCCATCCTGCCGGACAAAGGCGACGGGCGAATCAAAGAATCCCTTCTTGCCGGTCAGGGCCTCAAGAAAGGCCGAGCAGAAACGGTCTGCCGCCTGGGCCAGGGTTATCTCGCCCACGTCGTTGTAGGACTTGCCCACCACCCGGCGGCCACCAAAGGTTTCAAAGACCCTGGCCTCCAGGTATCGCCCGTTCCAGCCCGTGGTCATGCACAGGTCGATGCGGGCCATCTGCATGGGCTTGAAATCGATGTCGCCGCCGCCCACGCCGCGGCTCGGGTCGCCACCCAGGAGCTCGGAGGTGGGAATCAGCTTCAGGAACGGGATGTAGTTGAGGTTGTTGACCACCAGCTCCTCGAACGCCTTGGCCTGGGCTGTCGGCAGTTGGCTGCCACCAAGCCCCTTGGGCGGAAGGAGAATGATGTTGACCATGCGTTGTCCCGGCCCGTGGATGTCCACGGTGAGCGGTCCCGATGCAAGGGCCGTGGTCGCCACGAAGACCGTGACAACGACTGCGACGGCAACTGAGGCGCAAAACGTCAAAGTTCTTTTCATTGCGATCTACTCTGAGAGTTCCTGGCTGTTGAAGTTGATTCGGAGCGTGCGGTCCCTTTCAGTCCGGGGCCGCTCGACGGATTCCGTTTCCTTTATGGCCCGAAGGGCCGAGCTGTCGAATTCAGGATTGTTCGACGACTGGATGACCTGCGAAGAGAGAATCCTGCCCTCCTGGTCGAGAAGGATTTCGATGGTGGCGACCATGTTCGACTCGCCCGCAAAACTCGGATACCGCCAATGCTTCTTGATGGCCGTGCCCACGATGAGCGCGTAGACTTCCGAGAGTCCGGAGCCCGTGCCGCCGACCACCCCGCCCTCGATACCGCCCTCCTGCCCGCCGCGCTGGCCGCCGTGGGCGTAGACCTGGTCACCCTCGCGCTTCTTGAGGGCGGCGAGCTCGCTGGCTATGGCCGCGCTCTTCTGCTTTTCCTGCGCGCCCGCCTTGGCCTTGGTCTCTGCCTTGGCAGCGGCCAGCCCCTCGGCCAGCATCTGCTCGGTGGTCTTTTTCGGTTCAGGCTTGGGCTCAGGCTTTGGTTCCGGCTTGGGTGCCGGTTTTGGCTTGGGCGGCTCCTCTTTCTTGATGGGCTGCTTCTCGACCTTTTTCGGACTGATGTCCTTGACTTCCGGCTCCGGCTTGGGCTCCGGCTTGGGCTCCGGCTTGGGCTCGGGTTTCGGCTCCGGTTTGGCCTCGACCACCGGGACCGGCTTGATCTCGGCCACCGGCCCTGACGCGGCCTCGACCACGGGCACAGGAGCCTCGGCCGTCGCAGCCTCGGGCTTGCCGGACGCCTCGACCACGGGCGCAAGGCCGGGCGGCGGGGCGAGCGTGACAAGATCAACGCTGTACACAGGCCGGTCCATGTTCACCCGCACACTCTGGCCGCCCGCCCAGAACAGGGCAAAGGCCAAAAACGAGGCATGGAGCACAAAAGAAAGTGTGAACCAGAAACTTTGCCGCATAGTGGGATATTGCCCGGTGGCTACTTTTTTTGGCCCTGTTTGTTCAGATCCCGCGTCTCTTCGGCCACGATGCCGAGGCGGTCTATGCCCGCAGCCTTGATCTCGCCCATGACCCGAACCACGGTGCCGTAAGGCACAGCGGCATCAGCGCGCAGGAAGAGCTGCTTCTTCTGCCCAGCCACCAGACGCGTCAGGTGACCTTCCAGATCTTCCTCGGCCACCTGATACTCGTCCAGGAACATGATGCCGTCGCCCCGGATGGACAGCACCAGATGCTCCGAGTCCTGGGGCAGGTTCTTGACCGTGCGCGTGGTGGGCAGGTCCACCTCCACGCCCTGGGTCATCAGCGGTGCCGTGACCATGAAGATGATCAACAGCACGAGCATCACGTCGACAAAGGGCGTGACGTTGATTTCATTGAGGAATCCGCCGCCCGTCTTGATAGCCATGACGGCCTCCTAGTTTTTCTCGCCCTTGGAGGCCCAGGTGATCTCACGTTCGGCCCGGTTGAGGAACGCTCCGGCAAAGTCGATCATCCCGCTCTCCACCTCGTTGAGCTTGCCCAGGAAATAGTTGTAGAAAATGGTCGCCGGAATGGCCACCAGCAGACCGATGGCCGTGGCTATGAGCGCCTCGGAGATGCCGGGGGCCACGGTGGCCAGGGCGGCGGACTGGGCCAGGCCGATGGAGTGGAACGAGTGCATGATGCCCCAGACCGTGCCAAACAGGCCGATGAACGGGGCCGCGTTGGCACAGGTGGCCAGGAAGGGCAGGTTGCGGGTCAGGATGCGCATCTCCTTTGAGATGCCCTGCTTGAGCACCCGGCGCAGGGTGTCCTTGACCAGCAGCCGCTTGCGCTCGCGATTGACGTCCGCCTTTTCGAGCAGGCGGAACTCCTTGACCGCCAGGGTGCTGACCCTGGAGAGCGGCGACTGCTCCTTGGCTCCCAGCGCCTTGAGGCCCGACGAA
Organism: Pseudodesulfovibrio aespoeensis Aspo-2; assembly: GCF_000176915.2. NCBI lineage: Bacteria > Pseudomonadati > Thermodesulfobacteriota > Desulfovibrionia > Desulfovibrionales > Desulfovibrionaceae > Pseudodesulfovibrio > Pseudodesulfovibrio aespoeensis. The sequence goes on along the minus strand of NC_014844.1, from coordinate 1,591,885 downwards.
AGATCGCCGGCAGAGGTGAAGGCCTCGTAGCCGAGCATGACCTTCTTGCGGGCCTCGCCGATGGTGAAGAACTTGTAGAAAATGATGGTCCAGCTCCACAGGGACATGGCGGCCAGGAAGAGCAGCACCATCTTCACCGCCAGGGTCGCCCCCGCCAGAAGCGTGAAAAGATCGCTGTCAGGAAGCATATTCATGTTTCACCCTTAAATGTTTGTTGTGACTGATGGCCTGCCCCGTTGCGGGAGACCGGCCATCCAGGCCCACTGCCCTCGTCATCAACTGCCTAGAATCATCAGTTCCCGCCCTGCTTCATGCATCGGTGCACGATCGCCCAGGCGTTGGCTTCCGTCTGCCGGTATTCGTCCGGGGTCAGCCCCGCGCCCAACGCGACAGTCCTGCGCAAATCCTTTGAAATGAGGTCTCTTGGCGCATGTGCGTCGTTGTTGACCACCAGCTTGGCGCCGAACCTGCGCGCCATGGCGGCCACGTGGCCGTTGGTGTAGCTGTGGCCGCCGCGCGTGGTGATCTCAAGGGCCACGCCCTTCTCGACGGCCAGCTTGACTTCCTGCTCGGTGATCAGTCCGGGATGGGCCAGGATATCCACCCCGGCCTCGATGGCGGCCAGATTGGTCCCGGCGGCCACGGGCTCCACCGGCGTCTCGCCGTGCATGACCACCACCTGCGCCCCGGCCTCGCGCGCCTTGGCCACCATCTCGCCGATGAGCGCCGGGGGAATATGGGTCAGCTCGACCCCAGCCAGGACGTTGAGATCGTAGAAATGCCCGTGCTGCTTCACGAAACGCAGGATGTTCTCGACCGTGAAATACAGGGTGCTCTCGTCGGCGTGGTCGGTCATGCAGATGGCCTTGTAGCCGATGACCTCGGCCCTGCGGACCAGCTCTGCCGGGATAAGCTCGCCGTCGCTGAAAATCGTGTGCGTGTGCAGATCGATCATGGGCGCCTACATCTTGTATTTTGTTTCATCTTCCGAAAATTTCTCAAGCTCTTCTGCCCACTTGTCGGCATCATCCGTCTTGATGACCCGCTTTGCGCCCTGCTGCATGGGGCCGCCGCCCTCGGCAAGCACCCGCTCGGCCACCAGGATCGGGCACTTGGCGCGCACGGCCAGGGCAATGGCGTCGGACGGCCTGCTGTCCACCCGGCGGGTCTCATTGCCCTGGGCAACGATGATCTCGGCATAGAAGGTGCCCTCCCGGATGTCCGTCACCTCCACCTGGGCCACCTGGCCGCCAAGGTTGCCGATGGCGCTCAGCAGCAGATCGTGGGTCATGGGCCGGGGAAATGGAACCGCGTTGATGGCCACGGAAATGGCCATGGCCTCCATGGCCCCGATCCAGATGGGCAGCACGCGCTCCCCCCCGGCCTCCTTGAGCACCAGTATGGGGGCCTTGCTGGTTTCATCCAGGGCAAGTCCAAAGATATCGACCTTTACCACGGCGTTCCGATCCTTTCGCCCATGAGCGAATGCTTCTTGGCCTGTGTGATCCGGACAGGCATGAGCAGGCCGACCAGCCCCTCGCGCACGTCCGTGGGGACATTGACGATGCGCCCTGCCGGATCGCGGCCCTTCCAGGAAGTGGCGGTGGAGGAGGTGGCCCCTGGGTCCTGAATACGGCTCAGCCCCTCGACAAACACGTCCGTTTCGACACCCTCAAGCATTTTTAGACATTTTCTAGTAATACTATTTTGCAGAGTCTGCAAGCGCATCAAGCGGTCCGCAGCCACTTGGGGATCAACTTTCGGCTCCATGTTCACAGCGGCCACGCCAGGCCTGTCGGAATACTTGAAGGAAAAGCTCGAATCATACCCCACGGCCTCCATGACGTCGAGGGTGGCCTGAAAATCCGCCTCGGTCTCGCCGGGAAAGCCCACGATGAGATCCGTGGTCAGGGCGATGCCGGGCCGCGCCCGCCTCAGGGCCTCGACAGTGCGCATGTAGTGGTCCAGCGTGTACCGGCGGCGCATGGCCTTGAGCATCGCATCGGAGCCGGATTGCAGGGGCAGGTGCAGCGACGGACACAGCATGTCGAACTCGCCGAAGGCCGCAATGACTTCAGGCGCGATGTCCTTGGGGTGCGAGGTGGTGAAGCGCAGCCGGTCCAGACCGTCAAGCCCGGCCACGCGCCTGAGCAACTGGGCGAAGCTGACGCCCGCCCCGCCCTTGTCCAGGCCGAAGCTGTTGACGTTCTGCCCGAGCAGGGTGATCTCGCGCACCCCGGAGGCAACCAGGGCGCGGCATTCATCCACCACCGCGTCCGGATGGCGCGACTTCTGCCGCCCGCGGGTATAGGGCACTATGCAGTAAGCGCAAAAATTGTCGCACCCCTGCATGATGGTGACGAACGCCTGCCGGGTACGGTTTGCCGTCTGCTCCCCAGGGGTCTCACGCTCCTCGTACACGGGCATGAAATCGAGCAGGGCCACCCGCTCGTCGTCCCCGGCCACCAAGCGCTCCAGGGCATTGGGCGCACCCACGATGCCGTCAGAGCCGAAGACAAGCCGGACAAAAGGGAACCGCTCGAAGAACCCCCGGCCTATCTGCTGGGCCACGCACCCGCCCACCACGGCAAAAACCCGGTCGTCGCGCCCAAGATGGGCCGCGATGCGGCCAAGCTCACTGTACACCTTCTGCTCGGGCTTGTCTCGGACGCTACAGGTGTTGAAGATATAGACCAGAGCCTCGTCCTCGCCCGCCTCCTGCCAGCCCCGGCTCTCCAGGGCGCGGGCCAGCCACTGCGAATCGTGGACGTTCATCTGGCAGCCGAAGGTGGTGATGTGGAATTTCATGAAAACAGAATCCTGACCGGCCAACCGGGCAATTGCAGGTTATGGGGATCGCGTCGCGCCTGACAGGTCTTTAAGCATCGGCGAGCCAGGTGTCCAGAAAGTGCAGAACCTTTCCCAGGGTCTCTTCCCTGGCCAGGCAGGTGTTGTCGATGATCAGTTCCGCGCCGGGGTCCGCCTCAAAGGGAACATCCACGCCAATGACCTCGCCAAGTCCCTCGCACGGCTCACCCGTGCGCTTGCGCCGCAGCGCCTTGCGGTAGAGGTCGGCGATCACCAGCCCCTTGGGCCGCCCGGCCTCGCGCCGGATGGCCTCATCCAGGTCGCACTGCACAAAGACCTCGGCGAACCGGGCGATGCGGCTCCGGGCCAGGGCGCGCATGGAGACCTTGTAAGCCGAGCCGTCCATGAGCACGTTATGCCCCTGCCCGACCAGATCCACGGCCTCGTCCACGAACATGGCGTAGGCCGCCTCGCGCTCCTGCGCCGTGTACGTCGGCTCGGGAAAATAGCTTTTCCGCCGTTTGTCCATCTGGAGCAGGACCACCTCAACCCCGCGACCGCGCAGATGCTCGGCCACGCCCCGGGCCAGCGAGCTCTTGCCACTACCCGGCAGGCCCACGAACCAGATGGCAAAGCCCTGCGCGCCCGACTCCACGCCGGTCACTCCATGTACTTGTTGATGTTTTCCCAATCGAACACATCGTCCTCAAGCACGTTGACCATGAGGTTGAAGAGCCCACGCCGCACACTGGCCGGATGGTCCGGGTACCACTCGGGCGAGGCGATGACCAGGGCGCGGAAGACAAAGAACGGGGCCATGACCTTCAGGACTTCACGATCGCCGGTCCGCTCCAGGTATTCCCCAAAATAGGCGCGGTAGAGCCGCTCGAAAGGGCCGGCCAGCCGGTCATGTCCATAGAGGCTCCACAACAGGTAGTTGACGGCCATGGTGGCCAGGTCGCCCCCAGGCTCGCCCCACTCGCCCCGGCTGCGGTCAAGCACCGAGAACTCTCCCTGGTCCGTGACCAGCACGTTCCAGGGGTGGAAGTCGCCGTGGACCGCGCTGAGCCGGTGGGCGTACCCCCGCAGCTTCCACCGCCAGTCCACCAGCCGCTTCTCCAGGGCCATGAACCGGTCGTCGCCAAAAGCCGGATAGGGATGCGGGAAGGCCTCGTCGATCATGCCCAGAATGCACTCGCTCGACCCGATCAGGTTGCGGATGCGCCGATGGTAGAGCGGCGTGTTGTCGAGCTTGTGCGAATGCACCCTGGCCAGCCAGCGGGCGAACTCGCGGGCGGTATCGAGGTCCGAGTCGCGGAAGTCGCCGGACCGGATGCGCTCCAGGTCCATAAAATAGTCGTACCCTTCCAACTTCTCGTTGACGATGAAGAATTCCTTGGGCCGGTCCACCGGGATCAGGGCATCGTCGCCGTCCACATAGCCGAGCCCCAGCGGGCGGACATGGCGCTCCATGCGCGCCGAGGTCTCGTGCTGGAACATGAGGATGGCCGCCCGGTCCCAGTAGAACTGGTGGCCGTACTTGTCACCCTTCATGATCGAGAGCACGGCCTCGCGGACCTCGCCGCCCACGGAAAAGCGGATCAGCAGGGGCTTGCCGTAGCCGAATCCCTTCATGCCCTGCGCATCCAGGCTGCCGATGTCGCCCGCGGCCAGCAGCCGGGCGTCGTCGCCGAAGGCACGCCGCAGATAGGCCTCGATATTGTCGGTTTCCAACCGGATCATGACGCCTCCTTGCTTAGCTCCTGCCCAGCTCCTGCCCAGCTCTTGCCGAGTCCTGGCCGAGTCGTTGCCGAGGCAGCGCCGACCTATTCCAATGGGCCGAAGCTCGCCTCGTAGCGTTTGGTGAATTCCTCAAGGGTGAAGCGGTGTTCCTGGGTGCCTTTGCACTCCACGGCGTAGGCCGCGCACACAGAGCCGAGCCGGGCCGCCTCGACCACGGTCTTTTCCATGGCCAGCCCCTTGAGCAGCCCGGCGCGAAAGGCGTCGCCCGCCCCGGTGGGATCGGCCACCACGCTCACGGGCACGGCGGCCACAGGGGTCTCCTCGCCCTTGCTGTTGACCACCGACCCCTTCTCCCCCAGGGTGGTGATCAGGTAGGCCACGCGGTCCACGATTTCACCCTTGGTCAGGCCTGTGGATTTCATGATCATCTCAAGCTCGTAGTCGTTGGTGATCAGGATTTCCGCGCCACCAAGGGCCTCGGCCAGTTGTGCGCCGGTGAAGGCGGGAATCTGCTGGCCCGGATCAAAGATGAAGGGAATGGAATTGGCCCGGTAGTAGCGGGGGTGATCCATCATGTCGCCGAGGTTGCCGGGGGAGATGATGCCCAGGGCGTCGTCCGGATCAATGATGGTCATGTCGAACTGGCAGGGATACTTCATGGCTCCGGGGTTGAAGCCGGTGATCTGATTGTCGGACTGGTCCGTGGTGATGTACGCCCCGGCAGTGAATTCCTGCTCCACGGTGCGGATGCCCGCGACGCCAATGCCGTGCTCCTGCAACCACGCGTCGTACAAGGAAAAATCCTTGCCCACCTGGCTCAGGAGGACCGGCTTCTCGCCCAGAAGCGACAGGCTGTAGGCGATGTTGCCGCCCGTGCCACCGAATTTCTCGTCCAGGCCATCCACCAGGAAGCAGACGTTGAGGATGTGTATCTTGTCGGGCAGGATATGATTGGAGAACTTGTCGGGAAAGGTCATGATGCGGTCAAAGGCGAGAGACCCGGAAATATAGATCTGCATTCTTCCTCCTGAAGACGGGTGTTTCGATGACGGCGACAGTAAAGGCAGCGGTCCATACGTGTCAACGGCCTTTCCTGTCCCGCGCTGATCACCCGGCTTGCCGCGTCTCGCGGCGAATCCAGTCGAGAAAGTCGGGATTGCCGCCCTCGATGGGCATGGCCGCCACACACGGCACCTCGTACCCGTGCATGGCCCTGACCGCCCCGGTCAGCTCGTCCACCAGTTCGGTGCGGGTCTTGGCGATGAGCACGGCCTCCTGGGCCTGCTCGACCTTGCCTTCCCACCAGTAGAGCGAGCGCATGCCGCACAGGATGTTGACGCACGCGGCCAGTCTGCGCTCCACCAGGACCATGCCGATGTTTTCCGCCTCCTGCGCCGTGGCGCAGGTGATGTAGACGAACGATTCCGCCATCCGGGCCTCCTTGCCGGTTGCAGGGGGACGCCACGGATGCGCCCGGCCCCTTTCATTGATGGGGGAATGATACAGCTTTCAGCGCCGGGCGCAAAGACAATCGGCGTCAGATGAGGCTTGAGCCCTGGACGGAGTGATGCTAACCAGTGACCGTCAATGACCATGGAGACCGCATGAACACGAAGGACCGCGCCCGCGAGATTCACGCCCGGCTCAAGGGCCGCTACCCGGCCCCGGCACCAGCCCTTGACTGGACCAACGCCTGGGAGCTGCTGGTGGCCACGGTGCTGGCCGCCCAGTGTACGGACGAGCGGGTCAACAAGGTCACGCCCGTGCTCTTTGAACGCTGGCCCGACATCGCCTCCCTGGCCGAGGCCGACGTGGCCCAACTGGAGACGGTCGTCCGCTCCACCGGGTTCTTCAGAAACAAGGCGAAGAACCTCAAGGCCGCTGCCCGCCGCGTCGTGGACGTGTACGGCGGCGAGGTGCCCCGGACCATGGCCGACCTGATCACTCTGGGCGGCGTGGCCCGCAAGACGGCCAACATCGTGCTGTCCAACGCCTTCAATGTCCACGAGGGCATTGCCGTGGACACGCACGTCAAACGGCTCTCCTTCCGCATGGGCCTGACCGCAAACACTGACCCGGTGCGCATCGAAAAAGACCTCATGCCCCTCTACCCGCGCGCGGCCTGGGGTGAGATCAACCACTTCCTGGTCTATTTTGGCCGCGAGGTCTGCCCGGCCCGCACCCCCAAATGCGCCTCCTGCGAACTCAATGACATCTGCCCCAAAAACGGAGTTGGAAAATAAAATGAGCATCCCCGGACAGTTCACGGTGCACACCACCGACGGCCAGGCCCGCCGGGCCACCCTGACCACGGCCCACGGCGAGATACAGACGCCCATCTTCATGCCCGTGGGCACCCAGGGCACGGTCAAGAGCTTAAGCCCGCTGGACCTTGAGGAAATGGACGCCCAGATCATCCTGGGCAACACCTATCACCTCTACCTGCGGCCTGGCGACGAGTTGGTGGCGCGACGCGGCGGCCTGCACGCCTTTGCCAACTGGAAGCGGCCCATCCTGACCGACAGCGGCGGGTTCCAGGTCTTCAGCCTGCAATCCATCCGCAAGCTCTCTGAAGAAGGCGTGGAGTTCCGCTCCTACATCGACGGGTCCAAGCATTTTTTCTCGCCGGAAAAGGCCATCGACATCCAGAAGAACCTCGGCTCGGACATCATGATGGTGCTCGACGAGTGCGTGGGCTTTGGCGCGGACAGGCAATACACCGAGAAATCCCTGGAAATGACCACCCGCTGGGCGCAGCGCTGCCGCGACCATCACCCGCGCGGGACCAACGGCCAGATCATGTTCGGCATCGTCCAGGGCGGCTTCTTCAAGGATCTGCGCGAGAGGAGCCTGGAGCAGTTGAGATCCATCGATTTCGAGGGGTTGGCCATCGGCGGCCTGTCCGTGGGCGAGTCCACGGAGGAAATGTACGACATCCTGCACCACATTACCCCCATAATGCCCGCCGACAAGCCGCGCTATCTCATGGGCGTGGGCACCCCGCTCGACCTGCTCGAAGGCGTGTCCGCCGGGGTGGACATGTTCGACTGCGTGCTGCCCTCGCGCAACGCCAGGAACGGCACCCTGTACACCTCCAAGGGCAAGGTCAACATCAAGCGGGCCGAGTTCGCCGAGGACGACACCCCGCTTGATCCCGAGTGCGGCTGCTACACCTGCCGCAACTTCACCAAGGCGTATCTGCGCCACCTGTACATGGCCAAGGAACTGCTCTCGTACCGGCTCAACACCTACCACAACCTGCACTTCTACCTCGACCTGATGCAGCAGGTGCGCGCGGCCATCGAAAACGGCACCTTCACAGACCTCAAACAGCGGTACCAGGCCGCTTACGCCACGGAGTAGCCCATGCGACGTGTGCTCGACGCATTCCTCAGGCTCGTCGGGGCCGCAACCCTCATCGGGCTGGCCGTGGGCATCGCCCTGCTGATCGGCGCGGGATACTGGATGCGGGTCAACGACGCGCCCAGGCAGGCGGACTACATCATCCCCCTGGCCGGGGATTCGGGCAGGCTGATCAAGGCGGCGGAGCTATACCACCAGGGATTCGCCCCGGTCATCCTGCTGAGCAATTCCGTCGAGCTGCCGGTCACCGGCCTGGACCGCCTGCGCTGGGAGATAGGGTTTCCGAACCTTGACCGCGATGAGTACCACATGCGCCTGCTCACAGTCCTCGGGGCGCAGGCATCGGTGGCGGGCAGCTTCGGTTACGGCCACGTCAGCACCGTGGAAGAGGCCGAAGCGCTCAGGGAATACCTCAAGGGGAAACCCGCGCGCCTCCTGCTGGTGACCTCGCCCACCCACGCGCGCCGGGCCAAGATGATCTTCGAGGACATCCTGCCCCATTGCGAGATCACCATGGTGGCCACGGACGAGGGCGGGTTCGGCACAGACTGGTGGAAGGACCAGTACGCGGCCCAGAATCTGGTCCTGGAATTCGCCAAGACGGCCCACTACATGCTGGGCGGCGTCTTCAGATCAACGGACAGCGAACCAGGAATCTAACCGATGACCTCGGCCCCGGTTGGAGTTGCGATCTGCCCCGCCTTGCCCGACCTGTCGCCAGACTGATCGCCTGAAATGATATCGGGATACTCTGCAGCGCATTCGAGCAGGGTCAGGTTGGCCGGGCTGGTCAGGGCGTCCCGGCCAAGCTGCCGGAACAGGTCTTCGATAAAGGTGAATTTCTCAGCAAACTCGCGAAACACCCGGTTGTCGGCGTCCATGTTCACGACCCGGACCACATCAAGAACCCGAATCTCATCCAGGGCCCGGGCGGGCGCGTACACCTCGTGATCCTGATCGTCGGTGAGCACCGTGTACCCGGCCTTCTGGAGCAGCCTGAAAAGATCCGAAACGAGCGAAGCCGGGGCCATCAGGCCGTCGGATATCTCCTCCACCGAGGGCAGCGGCCTGCCGTCCCGAAACCGTCTGGCCAGCAGGCTCATCATCAGCACCGCTATCTTCTGCCGCTCAAAGGGCGTGGCCTGACCGAAATACCGCTGTTTGACGAAGGTGTTGAGGTTTTGCCAGGCGTAGCTCACCTCGCAGCCGAGCAGCACCACGAGCCAGCTGATGTAGATCCACATGAGCAGCAGCGGCAGCTGGGCAAAACTGCCGTAGATGGCGTTGTACTTGGCCGCGCCGATCTGCCAGTGGATATAGAGCCACTGCGCCATCTGCCACAGGACGCCGCCCACCACGCCGCCCAGGACCGCCGAGGTCAGGCGCACCTTGGTATGGGGAATGAATGCGTACATGAAGGCAAAGGCCATGGAGATGAGGATATACGGCGTGGCCTTGAGAAAGGCCGCCTCCAGCAACCCGATGGCCTTGACACTGAGCAGCCCGGTGACGATCTCCTGCTGTTGCAGGCTCAGGTTGAAGCTCGACGCGATGAGCAACACCATCGGGCAGATGACGATGACCGGGAAGAAATCCGTCACCTTGCGCCACGCCGAGCGGCCCTTGGTCACGCCCCAGATGGTGTTGAAGGCCTTCTCGATGGTGCCCACCAGCGAGAGCACGGTGAAGAGCAGCGTGGCCACACCGACCCAGCCCAGGGCCTGGACATTGGTCCGGTCGATATACTCGATGATTTTGTCGGCCACCTCCTCCCGCCCGGTGGTCAACTTGAGAACCAGGGTGCGGATGAACTCGGTGTTCTGAAGGCCGAACCCCTTGGAAATGGAAAAGGCCACGGCCAGGAACGGGACGATGGAGAGAATGGTGGTAAAGGTCAGCGCGGCAGCGCGGATGATGCACTGGTCTTTGGCAAAGCCGAAAACCACCAGATAGAAGAGCCGGGAAACCGAACGCCACAGGCGGACCACAAGGGGGGTTTCGGACACGTTGCGCATCCAGATGCCCTCGGAAAAATGCCGCTTCAGATCCCTGGCCCTACGTTCAATGTCTTCCCTGGTCATTCCCGCTCCGTGTGGTGGTTGTATCCGGCATGGTGCGACCCTACATGCTTATGGCGCATGGTGGCAACCCGCACCGGATCATCGAAAGAGATCGCGCAGGAAGTTGAAGGATTTTTCCGGCAGGCTCAGGATATTCCGGACCGTGTCGTTGAGGATCTTGCCCTTGGGAACCCTGACCTCCGGGTCCGAGAGCTTACCCACGATCTCTATGGTCAAGCTCGGCACGGCCACGAAATCGTTGCGTACCGCCAGATTGATGGTGTTGTCAGGCAGGCTGAAATTGCCCGACCCATGGCTCTGAAGGGCTGGAGGCGCCTCGATCCTGAAATCGGTGATGGTGAAGACCCCCTTGTCCACGACAAACTCGTTGATTGCCCTGCTGAAGACCGTCCTCCGCGTCCTCGGATCGTCAACCACCTGCCCCGCGCGGCGATCGCTCGTGGTCGTCGGCTTGGCGTCGTACCCGGTGAACTTGAACGACCCGTCACGAATCAGCACCCGTGCGGTCCCGTTGAGATTGGCCAGGATGTCGTCGTCGGTCCGCCCCGAACTCTTGAGGTCGATGTCCACGTCCGTGTCCCCGCGCACATAATCCCTGCCCGCCAAGTCCACCATCAGCAGCCCGGCCTGCATCTGCCGGACCTGAAGCCGAAGTTGCGTGAAAAGCGAATCCTTGCCCACCTGCCCGGAAATCTGGCCCTCAAGGGTGCCCTCATGGAGAGTGCCTTTGGCTTCGTGGACACGGATAATCCCCTTGTCCGCCGAAATCTGACCCGAAAACGGGCGCGCCTTGACCTTGCCGAGCTTGAACTCCTCGAACCACCCCTTGCCGCTTAAGCGCAGGGCGCGCAGAAAGGTCAGGGGCAGGTCCACGGGCGGAGCCTTGGCCGTCTTCCCGGACCGCCGCTCCTCATCGGTCTGCGGCGGGGGCAAATACCGGTCGATGTCCAGCGCGCCAGCGGTGAAGGCAAAGGAGAGCATGGGATCGCTCAGGGGAGCGGCTCCGATGACATTGGCCTTGATCTTCATGCCGTCGAGTTCGGCGTTCACGTCGTCCAGAGTGAAGCCGTCCTCCTGAATGGTGAACCTGGTCGAAAGACTGGCCTTTTGAAGGGCGTTGGGATCTCTGGTGGCGATGGTCTTGTCGCTGAGCAGACGGATGATCCGGCTCGGATTCGCCTCAGTGATGGACAGGGTCCCGGTCGCCTTGAACCGCTTGTCCAGGTCCGTGACGCGGATGTCGCCCCGGATGTCCGTATTCAGCGTGTTCAGGACGCCGCCGGACAGGGCCAGGGTATGCGACCGGGTGTCAAAGGCAAGGGCGGTGTTCAGCGAAACAACGTCGTGACGGCCAAAATAGAACGGCCCGGAGAGCTGCCCGGCCACGGCCAGACCGGCGGATTGCGCATAGGGCAAATCCGCTCCGGTGAAAAACGGCCCAGAAGCAGTCAGCGAGAGGGTCTCGCCGGGCTTGACGCCCCGGCCTTTCATCCCGGCTGTCACTGTGAAACCGAAATTGTCCCCCTTGCCGCCAGCCAGAGGTTTGGCGGCCAGGGTCGCTTCGATCTGCGAAAAAGCAAAGGCGCGGGTCTTCCCGTCGCCATGCCTGAAGCTCCCGCTCCCCTTGCCGAAACGAAGCGCGCCTTTGGCCGAGGCAGCCCGCAGGATGCCAATGGAGCGGACAGCGGGCGGGCAGACCATGACCGGGGTCTCCACCTGGGCCGAGCACACTCCCTGACCCGTCAGGCGAAGCGCAGTGGCATTGATCGCCGCAAAACCCGAAGCGGGCGACCGGGCTTCCAACTCGCCGCGCAGAGCCAAGGTCGGGTGCTGCGTGGCAGGGTCATGGCCGAGAACGATCCGGGCCTTGCCGCCGAGCTTGAGGCCGCTTGGGTCCGTGGCCGCCCCTTCGAGTTGGACAGGCCCGGCATCCGCATCCAGGGCGAGGTGGGCGTTGGAGTACCGGGTTCCAAGAAGCGTCAGATGGTTCATCTGAACACTCCCCTTGCCCCGCATCGCCCGGAAAACGGGGAGGTGGAAATCGGCCCAGACAAAAGGCTCGTCCGTCATGACAAGCGGCAGGTAGCGGTCGAGATCCAGGGTATCGCCGTGCAGGTCGAACTCGTACCGGTGCGCGTCAAACCCCTTCAGCCCCGCATGGCCGCGCAGGGTGAGATCGTCCAGGGTCGCGGTCATGTCGGTGAGGCTGACGCCCTTGCCGTCGATGGCCAGGGACGCGGCGAACGCGGCGCGGCGCAGCCCGTCCACCTTGGCGACCGGGATATTCGGATAATACCGGCTGATGACGGTGGCCGGAACGAACGGCTGCACCTCGATGCGCCCCGTGACGCCGGGCGCGCTGCCCAGGTCGCCGCTCTGGAGCGATCCCTCGGCCAACATGCCCAGAAAACGTATGCGCAGCCCGTCTAGGCCGACCGTTCCCTTATCCATATCCACCACCAGCCGGGCAACCATCTCTCCCGGCGATGCGCCACGCGGCAAAAAGCGGCCACCCACGGTACCAGACACGCTGGCGTCCTTAAGAGTGAAGCCGGACCAGTCCTCATCCGCCTGGATCATGCCCTTGAGGATAAGCTGGGACTTGATCCCGCCGTCATCCCAGGAAAAGGAACTGCTGACCACAAACGGCACACGCTGTCCGGCATGCACGCCGCCGGTCCGCAGGGTGATGCCGCTCAGGGCAAATTGCACCCCGTCCTTCCTGTCAGTGTAGGTGACCGACGCCTCGACCACTTCCACCTCGTCGATGAACACCGTCTCGATCCCGAACGCGCTGTCAACGGAACTGAAATCCCGCGTCCGCTCCGTATCCAGGAGCATCGCCCAGTTGATCGCACCCAGCTTGGAGCGCACGACATGCGCCCGCATCCCGTGCACGAGCAGAGAGGGGATCTCGACCCGCCCCGAAAAGAGCGGCAACAGCCTGACACTCACGTAAAGAGTGTCGATCTCAGCCAGCGGCGCGCTCCCGAACTCGGGGTCGTCGGCCACGGCCAGACCGGAAATCTCAAGGGACGGCATGGGATACAGGGCGATATCCACCTCGCCGTTCAAAGTCACGGGCCTACCGACCATCTCTTCCGCCAAGGCAGTGAGCCGGAGCCTGAATCCCTCGGAATCCACATAATGGGACGCCCAGAACAACCCTGCCGTGACGGCGAGCACGCATGCCACCAGGACTTCGAACAGGAACACGCCGACACGCCTGATCATGGCTGCACGCCTTTGTCCGGGCGAACCGGCGGCGTCGTGGTCACGATGAAGGCCGAATCCCCCAGGCCCAGCCCGGTCTCGGCCACCAGTCGCTGGCACTTGACCTTGAAGGCGCAGTAAGCGCCCGCCAATTCGCCTTGCAGGGACTCATAGTTGCCCTGCCCCTTGGAGAGGATCACGTCCGCCTGGTCAAGGCGCTGTCTGAATTCGGGTGCGCACCGGTCCAGAACTGTTCCCGGCGTGTCCACCCCGCTCTCCACCACTTGGCACAATCGGGTCATGCCGACATACGCCGCGTCCGCCATGATCGCGTCGTTGAGAATCGGGCGCGAGCGCACGGCGTAGACGACCTCGCAACCACGCCTGAGCAACACCTCGACAAGGAGCGTGTCCAGGGCGATCTCGCCCGCGTTGTCGCCAAGCACGACCACCCGCGCTCCGGACCGGGCATGAGCCTTGAACCGGGTCAAAACATCAGGGGAGAGGGTTCTGGCGACATCAGCCAGCTCCGCCTCCCAATCCACGTCGAGCTCAACGCCGCGGTCGATGTAGTTGCCGATCACCGACAGTTCCAGGGCCAGGGCCAGAGGGTCGCCCAAAGTGTCCTGTTCGGCCATGATGCGGGTGCGCAGGCCGGGCAGAAGCCGCAGGACAGCATCATTGGCCTGCCGCTTGTCTTCGGCGTAGTGATCGGCCCGGCTGCCGCTCACGGCGGCCACGGTGTCCACAAGATGCCGGGCTATGACGGGTGGGGGCACGCGCAGATCAAGTTCAGACAGGCACCGCTCCCAGCTCTCGACAATACGAGCCTGGAGAGGCTCGTCGCCAGGGCAGGCGAGCCGAGCTTCGCGACGGATCATTTTCTTGAAGCACGGCAGGCAGGCTGTTGCGGTATTCATCGTGCCGATCCCGGTTCTGCGATCATGAAAAACCTCCCCGCGAGCCTGGCGACACGCGGGGGAAGACCTGAGAAAAAAACAGATACTTCGGCGAAATGATGGCATAAAGCCCACGCCTTAGCAAGGAGGGTGTGTCTGGGGAAATCCCGGCGCCCCGATCGCTCAGGGCTCGACCTGATCAGTAGCCAGCCCGACAATGGCCATGCCCGCTCTGTCGGCCAGGGCCAGGGCTTCGTCCCTGTCGAAAAACAAACTCCTGCCCGCCTCGACGCCCAGGCAGGTGGCCTTGCCGTCGATCATGGCCCGGACCGTGTCCAGACCGAGACTGGGCAGGTCGACCTGCTCCTGCTGGCCGGGCTTGAAGACCTTGATCACCACGCAGCCGGGACCGCCCAGCCCGCACCCCCTGGCAATGGCCGCATCGGTGCCTTCCAGGGCCTCCACGGCGGAGATGATCCCCTCGCGCAGGACCACACACTGGCCAATGTCCATGCGGCCAAGCTCCTTGGCGATCTTCCAGCCGTAGCGCAGGTCCTCCCGCTCACGTTCGTCCGGCTCGCGCCGGGTCATGACGCCAAGGGGCGAGAGCAGCTCCGGCAGGTAATCGTGAGCCGGGACCACAGGCATTCCCTCGCGCTCGAACTCCTCGGCCAGGGAGCCGAGGATGGCCGAATCCCCTTTGTTTTTCTGGCGAAAGAGCAGTTTCACGGCGCGCATGTCCAGATGACGGATGTCCATGACCTTGGGCTTGTCGATAGTCCCGGCCATGATCACCCGATCCACCCCGTTCTCGCGGAAAAAGGCGATGAGCCTGCCGAGCTTGCCGAGCTTGAGCTCCTGCCACACGTCGGCATAGGGCACCACGTCCATGTTGGTGTGGCCGGTGAACCCGGCCACCACCAACCGATACCCGTGCGCCTTGACGCCGCGGGCCACCAATATCGGAAACTGGCGGCCCCCCGCTATCAGACCGATGGTGGTGACAGGCTCGCTCATGATGGGCGGCTCAGGACTCTTCGTGGCAGTTGCGCTGCTTATGGTCCGGGGTCACGCCGTTCTTGCTTTCGCGGATGAAGGCGACCAGCCGGTCCACCTGGGGGATGCCGACGATCTCACTTTCCACCCGCTCCAGCCCTTGCTCGCGGGTCAGCCCGGAACGGAAGATGATCTTGTAGGCCTTTTTCAACCCCTTGCAGGCATCGGAATCAAAACCGTTGCGCTTGAGCCCGATGAGGTTGGGACCAAAAAGCATGCCGCGCACGCCGTGGGCGAGCATGAAGGGAGGCACATCAAGCTTGTAGCCGCTGGCACCGCCCAAAAAAGCGTATTCGCCGATGCGGATGAACTGCTGCACGGCAGACATGCCGCTGATGATCACGTTGCGACCGACCGCTACATGCCCGGCCAAGTTGACCGCGTTGGCCAGGATGACATTGTCGCCCACGGTGCAGTCATGGGCGATGTGGGAATAGGCCATGAACATGCAGTTGGACCCGATGTGGGTCTCCCCTTCGCCCTGGACCGTGCCGCGATGGATGGTGACGCACTCGCGGATTTTGTTGTTGTCACCGATCCGGGTGTAGGTCTTCTCGCCCTGGTAGGCGGTATGCTGCGGTTCGCCGCCGATGACCGCATGGGGGTGAACATGGTTCCCCGCTCCCATTTCGGTGAAGGATTTGATCACCACATGGGACTCAAGCAGCGTGTTGTCGCCTATCTTTGCCTCTGCGCCGACCACGACAAACGGCCCGATCCGGACATCGACACCCAGTTCGGCGGACGGATCAATGACGGCGGAGGAATGGATTTCAGTTGCCACTACATGTCCCCTTTATTGGCGACGGCAGCCGAAAACTCTCCCTGAGCCACGACCTGGCCGTCGACCTCGGCGATGCCGTGCATGCGCCAGATATTCATTTTATGTCTGTCATAGGCCACCTTGAGGATGAGCCTGTCACCTGGAACCACCGGCTTGCGGAACTTGACCTTGTTCAACCCGGTGAAGAGAAAGACCTTGTCCTCCAGGGACTCCTGAATGGTACTCATGACAAAGACGCCACCGGCCTGGGCCAGGGCCTCAAGGATGAGTACGCCCGGCATGACCGGCAGGCCGGGGAAATGTCCCTGAAAAAACGCCTCGTTCATGCTGACATTCTTGTAGGCCTTGAGCCTGACCCCCGGCTCGAACTCCACGACCCTGTCAACGAGCAGGAACGGGTAGCGATGGGGCAGCATATCCATGATCTGTCTGATATCCAGCAGGTATTCGTTACTCATCGTCGTTTCCACCATTCGCTGCGGCCTTGACCGCGTTGAGTTCCTTTTCAAGTGCCTTCACGCGCCTGAAAAGTTCGGGCAGCCTTGGCATGCAGGAACCAGCCGCCTTCAAAAAGGTGCCTGCTGGCATGACCGGAGTGCCTGCCAGCCTGCTGCCAGGCTCGATCTTGCCGGCAAGTCCGCTTTGGGCGGCTATCATGGCCCCGTCGCCGATCTCGGCATTGTCCGCGACCCCTACCTGGCCGGCCAGGACCACGTTGTTGCCGACCTTGGTGCTGCCGCCGATGCCAACCTGCCCGATGATCAGACAGTGCTCGCCCACCTGCACGTTGTGGCCGATCTGCACGAGGTTGTCGATCTTTGTTCCCCGCCCGATGCGCGTGGTGTCCAGGGCGGCCCTGTCGATGGCCGTGTTGGAGCCGATCTCCACGCTCTCCTCCACGATCACAGTGCCGATCTGGGGGATCTTCATATGCCCGAACGGTGTCTGGGCGAAACCGAAACCATCACCGCCAAGCACCGCTCCGGGCTGAAGGATGACCTTGTCGCCGATGGTCACCGAGCCCATGACCACGGCATTGGGGTACAAAAGACAATCAGCGCCGATAGCGCTGTCCTCGCCCACATAGCAGCCGGGAAAAACGACGCTTCTCGCGCCGACCACTGCCCGCGCGCCGATGAATGCGAACGGATAGACCGTGGCCGTATCATCGACCCTGGCCTCGGGGTGGACGTAGGCTAATTCGCTGACACCCTGCAGGCATCCCTGGGGCTTGGCAAAGATGTTCACCACCTTGGCCAAGTCCATATAGACATTGGAACTGACCAGCGCGCGCCCGACCCTGTCGGCATACGGGCCGGAAGTGAGAACACATCCGGCCCGGGTCGTATCCAGCAGTTGCGCGTATTTGGGATTGACGAGAAAGGAGAGGTCTTCAGGCCCGGCCTTCTCCAGGGTGTTCACCCCGGAAATCTCCATGTCGTCCCCAGTGTGGTCAAGTCCAAGTTTTTCGGCAAGTGCCGACAACTTGATCTTCATTGTGACTATTTACCGGCTTTCTTCAGCTTGTTAAGTTCTTCCACGAGGTTGTCGGTGATGTCGATGCCTTCGGCCACGTAGGAGACACCACTGCTGCCCAGCTCGAAAATCACGGTGTATTTGTTGACCTTGGCGTACTCGGCCATGACCTTGACGATCTTCTCGATCACGGGCTGCCCAAGCTCCTGCTGGGTGACCTGACGCTTCTGGCGGTATGCCGCCACGCTGTCCTGATAGTCACGGGTGATGCGCCGGAATTCACGCTGCTTGTCCTGCTTGGCATCCAGCTTCAGAGCCAGATCCTGGTTGCGCAGGGACTCTTCGAGCTTCTGAATTTCCTGGGCTTCCTTCTCCAGGTTCTTCTCCATGGGCTCGAACTGCGCCTTGAGCTTGGCGGCCACGGCCTTGCCGTAGTCGCAGTTGACCATCACCGCCTGCATGCTGAACACTCCAATCTTGGTTTCAGCAAACGCCACGGCCTGGAACAGAAAGACAAAAACAACAGCCAGAAACAATACCTTTTTCATATCAACAGCTCCTTGCAATCATACCCTGTCTAGAATTGTTGCCCCATTAGCATTTCAATCTTGTGCCGTCCAGTTGTCCCGATCCTGTCAAGTCCATACCCGTATACAAATCCGACCGGGCCCATGGGCGAGTACCAGTTGAGTCCGGTGCCGACACTCTTGTAGAGGCCGAGCGAGGGTGCCGTACCCTTGCGTGATGGCGAAGAGAACATCATCTCGCTCTCCTTCCACGAATTGCCCGCGTCAAAGAAGACAAGTGAGGAGATGCCATACTCCTTGCTTAACTGGCGCTTGAGTTCCAGGTTCATGTAGAACGCCTTGGTGCCGCCCTCGGACGAATCCGAACCATCGAGCGGAGTGATGGAGTAGGAGGAATATCCGCGGACCGAACCAACGCCGCCAAGCTCGAACCGCTGATCAGTCGGCACCTTGGAACCGCCCAAGTTCTTGTGCAGGAACCCGCCCCAGAACTTGGAGTGGAAGACAACCTCTTCGACCGCCGGCGTATACCACTGGAATGAACCGATGTATTTGACGAAGTCATCGGTTCCCCCCATGGGACCGCCGCCGTAGAGAAGCGCCAGCGAGGACACGGTGCCTTCCGTGGGATTCATGTTGTTGTCAAGAGTGTCCCGAGTAATGGAACCAGCCACCTGACTGAGGAAATGCGAACCCGCGTCATCCTTAACCGTTGAAGACGCGTCGTTAGCAATGTTTATCAACTGATAGTATTCTGCCGTGTAGTCCCAGGACACCGAGGTATATTCGCCCACAGGATAGTCGAAACTCGCTATGCCGCCGACCGAACGTTTGGTGAAGTCGTTGAAGTCCTCGTCGCGCTTGTGCGCCTCGGCGGTGAAGCCGACCTCGGAGTCATTGAGATGCGGATTGCGAAACGTCAGCGTGTAGGCGGTCTTGCGCCCGCTGAACGCACCATTGAGGGCGAGCAGATACCCCTTGCCGAAGAGATTCGATTCGGACACATTGGCCGCAAGGTACACGCTGTCATAGGTGGAATAGCCTATGCCGCCACCGATCTGGCCCGTGGGCTTGTCCTTGACCTTGACCACAAGATCCATTTCCTCCGGATTGCCTGTGGGCACCGGGGAAATGTCCACCTTCTCAAAATATCCGAGGTTGTTGAGCCGAGTGTGAGACCGCTTGAGCTTGTCGCCGTCGAACATGTCGCCGTCGGCCAGCCGCATCTCGCGCAGGATGACGTTGTCGCGGGTGACCGCGTTGCCTTCGAGCAGCACCCGACGGATATGCACCCGCTGGTGTTTGGCTATGGTGTAGACAACATCGACGATCTTGTTTTCGGCATCGTCCTTGAGGTTCACCTTCACGTCGGCGTAGGCATAGCCATAATTATTGTAATGGTTGGTCAGGGAATCGACGTCCGCCTTGAGCAGCGAGCGGTCGAAATACTCGTCCTTCTCCTTGAGCTTGCCCACGGCGGTAATCTCCATGAGCTTTGCCGGATCGTCGATGAGATCGCCCTTGAAGATGGTCTCGCCCATCTTGTAGCGGGCCCCTTCCCAGACTTGGTAGATGACGCTGATGCCGTCGTCCTTGATCTCCACCTCGGGCCTGCCGACCCGGACCTCGATGAATCCCTTGCTGTTGTAGAAGGCCTCGATGGCCGAAGCGTCACGGTCAAGGAGTTCCTCCTTGAGCACGCCGGTATTGGTGATCCAGGAGAGCATGCCGCGTTCCTTGAGGGCCAGGACTTCCTTGATGTCGTCCGGGTCGAGCTGCTGCGCGCCGTCAATGACCACGTTGGTGATATAGAGCTTGGGGCCTTCCTCCACCACGAAGGTCAACCGGGCCACACCAGAGCCGGTATCCTCGATCTCGTGAGTGACCTTGGCCTTGTAGTAGCCGTCCTTGCGATACATCTCGCGGATCACGCGGATATCGTCGGACAAGACCTTGGGGTTGACCACGCCGCCTTTCTTGGTGGAAATGGCCTCAAGGATATCCTCGGCATCAATGGCATCGGAACCGCGGACGCCAAGGGCCTGGATGCGGGGTTTCTCGACCACGACAAAGGTCACCTTCTTGCCGTCAGGCACCTCGTCAATCCTGACCTGCACATCGTCGAAATAGCCGAGATCATAAATATTCTTGAGTGCCGTATTGGCCGCCTTGGCGGTCAGCATGTCGCCTTTCTGGAGCGTCATGCGCATGAGCACCACGTCCTTGTCCAGAACCTTGGTGCCTTCAACATCGACCTCGGCCACCACTTCGAGCTTGAGCAGGTCCATCTTCATGCGCCCGACCAGTTCATCCACTGCGGGCAGCAGGTTGATCAGCCCCTCCTTGGTCACGGCCATGCGCTTTCCCTCGCCCGTGCCGTAGGCGTCGACAAGACGCGCGTCCAGGGTGAGATCCACGCCGATCTGGTTCATGGTCCCATAGACCGCGAAACCGGCCCCGGAAAGCAGTGCAATCTCTCGCGCCGAGGCGCCGTTGACCGTGGTTATCCGTTTCTCGTCGATGAGCCGCCTGACCTCGGCACCATCCACGACCTCGAACCCGGCATCCCGGAGGCGGTCCGATAACAATTCAGGAAGGCTGTCTTTAAGATAGGAAAAATCGTCGCCTGCGTTGATGACAAAGGGCAGCACCGCAACCTTCACATCCTTGGCTTCGCTCGCCTGGGCGTGGGTCACCCCCGCCATGGTGAGCAAAAGCGTTACAAGGGCCAAAGTCGCCAGTCTGCCAACGCATCTAATGAGCATACAATTCTCCTGAACGCAATTCCATCCGCCTGTGCATCATCCCGGCCAAGGTCGGATTGTGCGTCACGACGACAAACGTCATACCCAGTTCATTGTTCAGAGAAACGAGCAGTTCTCCGATTTTTGAACCGTTTTCCTCGTCGAGGTTGCCTGTCGGCTCGTCCGCCAGCAACACCTTGGGCCGGAGCAGAATAGCCCTGGCTATTGCAGCCCGCTGGCGCTCCCCTCCCGAAAGGGTCGTCACCTTGTGATCCTGCCGATGCGTGAGGCCCACCATCTCAAGGGCCTCTCTGGCCAGCCTGACGCCCTCGCCGCGTCCCATGCCCGCGATAAAGGCGGGCATGGCGACATTCTCCAAGGTGGTGAACTCCGGGAGCAGGTGATGGAACTGAAACACGAAGCCTATCTCCCGGTTCCTGAGCCGCGCCCGCTGCCTGCCGCCGAGGGTGCTCAAATCCACATCGTTCAAAAAAATCTTGCCCGAGGTCGCGGTGTCCAACGTGCCGAGCAGGTGGAGGAGCGTGGTCTTGCCAGACCCGGACGAACCGAGCACGGCCAGGGATTCCCCCCTGCCGATGGCCAGATCGACATTGCGCAGCACGCGCACCGTCTCCGAAGGACCTTGGAATTCCTTGTCCACGGCAACCAAGCGGTATATCGTCTCTTTACTCATAACGCAAGGCATCGCTCGGATTCAGGGCCGCAGCCCGTCGCGCGGGGTATATGGTCGCCAAAAAACACAACAAAAATGCGGCACCTCCGATGGACAAAAGGTCGATGGCCTCAAGGCGTACCGGCAGGTAGTCCACCGGGTACACGTTGCTCGGCAGCTTGATGAACTGGTACTTCTTGAGCAGCAGGCTCACCGGCACGCCGATCAGGAAGCCGAAGACCGTGCCAGCCAACCCGATGAACGTCCCCTGGAGCATGAAGATGCGCCGGATACTCGAAACATCGGCACCGATGGACATGAGCACCGCAATATCCTTGGTCTTTTGTATGACGAGCATGACCAGGGTGGTGACGATGCTGAACGAGCCGACAAGCACGATCATGGCCAGAATGATGAACATGGCCGTCTTCTCAAGCTCCAGCGCGGCAAAAAGGTTGGCGTTCATCTCCTGCCAGTGGCGCACGTAGACCGTGAACGATCCCACCCGCTCCCGCAGCAGCTCTGAAATGTGCTCGACATTGTACACGTCGTTGACGCTTATCTCAAGTCCTGACACTACATCCTCTTTGAAACCGAGCAGTTGCCGGGCCGCAGGGATGGTCACATACCCCAGGGACGAATCGTACTCGAACATCCCGGTCCTGAAGATTCCGGCCACCAGAAAGGGCCTGATCTTGGGCGTGAACCCAGCGGAACCCGCACGACCGGATGGCGACAGCAGATTCACCTCTGACCCCTGGGCCAGACCGAGCCGGTTGGCCAGCTCGGAACCGATGATGATGCCCGGCTTGTCAACATTGGCATCGAGATTCGCCAGGCCGCCGCTGATCATGTCCTTGGACAGGCTCAGCACGGAATCGGAAGTGGTCGGATCTATCCCCCGCAGCACCACGCCTTTGACCCCGCTGCGGGTGGACAGTATCACCTCGGAATAGATGAAAGGCGTCACGCCGATGACGCCGGGAACCTGTGTAGCCTCATCGGCCAGATTCCTGTAATCCTTGATGCCCCCGCGCAGGGAGGTGACCAGGATGTGCGCGTTGACGCCGAGGATCTTGTTCCGAAGATCGGTAGAAAAGCCGTTCATGACGCCAATGACCACGATCAGGGCACCGACCCCGATGGCCACGCCGAAGACCGCAAAAAGCGAGATGACAGAAATGAACGCCTGCCTGCGCAGGGCGAACAGATATCTCAATGCGACAAACGTCTCAAATCTCATAGGCTCACTCGTGTCGTATGACGCATGGGGCCTTACCCGACCTCCGGCCGCAGAAGCGGAAACAGGATGACCTCGCGTATGGACGCGCTGTCGGTCAGCAGCATGACGAGGCGGTCGATGCCGACCCCCTGCCCTGCCGCCGGCGGCATGCCATATTCCAGGGCGCGGACATAATCCTCATCCATGAAATGCGCCTCCTCGTCGCCGGCCTCCTTCTCCTTGACCTGCTCCTCGAACCGGCCCCGCTGGTCCACGGGGTCGTTGAGTTCGGAAAAGGCGTTGGCCATCTCCCGACCGGTCATGAACAGCTCGAAGCGGTCCGTGATGTCGGGGTTCTCCTCGTTGCGCCGGGACAAAGGCGAAATGTCCGTGGGATAATGATAGATGAAATGAGGCTGAATCAGCTTCGGCTCCACCAGGATGTCAAAGAGCTTGGCCTGGAGCTTGCCCAGCTTGTCGCCCTCGACGACCTTCTCGCCACGCCCCCTGACCAGCGCCTTGCACTGCTCGTAATCGCTGTAGACCTCTCGGGGAATGCCGCCGATCTTCTCAAGGGATTCGTGGAACGGCAGCCGCGTCCACGCGCCCACCGAAAGGTCGATCATCTCGCCCTGGTAGGGCACCACCGAAGACCCGGTGACCTTTTCGGCCACGCGGGAGAACATCTCCTCGGTCAGGTCCATAAGATCGGTAAAGTTGGCGTAGGCCCAGTAGAATTCCAGCATGGTGAATTCCGGGTTGTGCTGGGTGGAGATGCCCTCGTTGCGAAAATTCCGGTTGATCTCGTAGACCCGGTCGAACCCGCCGACCAGGAGCCGCTTGAGATACAGCTCGGGCGCGATGCGCATATAGAGCTTCATGTCCAAGGCGTTGTGGTGCGTCTCAAAGGGCTTGGCCGTGGCCCCGCCGGGAATGGCCTGCATCATGGGGGTTTCCACCTCCATGAATCCCTTCTCGTCGAGAAAGTTGCGCAGTTCGCGCACCACAGCCGTGCGGATGGTGAATATCTCCCTGGTCCTCGGCGTGACTATGAGGTCCACGTAGCGCTGCCGGTAGCGGGTCTCCACGTCCTTGAGGCCGTGATACTTCTCGGGCAGGGGACGCAGGGACTTGGTGATCAGCTTGAATCCCCTGGTCTTGACGGTCAACTCGCCGGTCTTGGTCCGAAAGAGCGAACCGCGAATGCCCACGATGTCGCCGATATCGGTCTTCTTGAACAGCTGGTAGTCCTCGCTCCCGAGGTCGTCCCTGGCGGCGTAGACCTGGATTCTGCCGCCGCGGCCCTGAAGGTGGAAGAAAGTGACCTTGCCAAAAGAACGGTACGAGACAACCCGACCCGCCAGGGCAAAATCGTGATCCGCCGCCTCAAGTGTCTCGCCGTCCTCCTCGGAGTACGCGGCCAGGAGTGCTTCGACATCCGTGTCGCGCTTGAAATCGTTGGGATAGAGGTGGACTTTCTCGTCCAGAAGCTGACACGCCTTTTCGACGCGAGTCTTGATGACCGAGTTCAATTCATCCCTTGAATCAAGGGCCAAAAGCATCGGCAAAAACCTGTCGGCATGGACGGACTTGGTTGCCAGCTTGATTTTCTTATTGATTTGCTTATCGTGTGCCAATTTTACTTTCCCTGTCCCCTGCAAAGTCTAGAAAAAAACAAGAGACGTTGAATGCGTAAGCCAAATATCGCTTCCCGTCAAGAAAATGAACCTGTTAACCCCAACTTAATCATGGCCGGAAATTTCTGGGAAACACTTTTTTTCCCTTGACCGTGCCATGTGATTTGTTTAAACACTCTTTCGCTTCAAGGCTAAATGTTCCCCAGTAGCTCAATTGGCAGAGCGGGTGACTGTTAATCACTAGGTTCGCGGTTCAAGTCCGTGCTGGGGAGCCAAGGAAATCAAGAGCTGATATGGATAACCTCCGTATCAGCTTTTTCCTTTTGCGGCCCGGCCCGCATCGGTGCGAGAGTCCTGGTCGCGACCAGTGCTCAGTCGGGCATTGTCCGGGCCGGTTTGCGCCATTTCCGTCGTCCGATCCATGCACTTCAATCCTCCGATCTGGCTCCAATGCGACCTTGCGGTCCCGCAACTATCTGCCGACAATTTTCGGTTGGCCGTGATTTCCCGGCTTATTTCATGTATGCTTAATAGTAGACCAATCAGACACACGAGGGAAGCATGAAGAAATACGACGTGATAGTGGTGGGAGGCGGTCCGGCGGGCGGCGCGGTGGCCGCGCCTCTTGCCGAAGCGGGCAGGCGGGTGATGCTGATCGAGGCCAGAGCCTTTGGCGGCGTCTGCCCGTTGAGCGGCTGCAACCCCAAGAAAGCGCTCATGAGCGGCGCGGAGGCAGTCCGCGCGGCCTCGGCCATGCTCGGCAGCGGCCTTTCCGGTCGCGTCTCGGTGGACTGGGCGGACCTGATGCGCTTCAAACAATCCTTTGTGGACCCGGTCCCGGCCAAGGCGCGCAAGGCCTATGGGGACAAGGGCATCGACACCCGGATAGGTTCGGCCAGACTCGTCGGCCCTCACGAGGTGGCTGTTGACGGCGAATCATTCAGCGCACCGCACATCTGCCTGTGCGTGGGCCAAAAGCCGAGCCCCCTGCCGGTCCCCGGCGGCGAAGGGATGCCGGTCAGCGACGATTTTCTCTCCCTCAAGACGTTGCCGCGCCGGATCATCTTCATCGGGGGCGGATTCATCGCCTTTGAATTCGCGCATATCGCCCGTCAGGCCGGGGCCGAGGTGACGCTCCTCAACCGCAGCGACCGCGTCCTGCGTCAATTCGACCCCGTGCTGACCCAGGAACTGGTCGAAGCCTCGCGGGCCGCCGGGATCGATGTCCGGCTGAACGCCCCTGTCCAGGGAGTCGAGCAGACAGCCTCCGGATACCGCATTATCTGCGGCGAACGTGGCGAGACAGCCCTTAAAGCCGACATGGCCTTCAATTGCACCGGACGCACGGCAGCCATCGACGGGCTCGGCCTCGACGCGGCAGGCGTTGAATACGGTCAGGACGGCATCGCGGTCAACAGCCGGATGCAGAGCGTGTCCAATCCCGACATCTACGCCGTAGGCGACGTTGCCGACCAAGGTCCGGCCCTGACCCCGGTGGCCACCATCCAGGGACAGGTGGCAGCGGCCAACATCCTGCATCCCAATTCTGCCCAGGTCGATTACACGGGCATTCCCGGCGTCTGCTTCACCCTGCCGCCCCTGGCAGGGGCCGGACTGCTGGAATCCGACGCCAAACAGCTGGGCCTGGACTTCACGGTCCGGGAAACCGATCTGGCCGGTTCCTTCTCGTGGAAACGGCTCAACGAGAGATTCGGCAAGGCCCGGATCCTCATCGACGAGCCGGGCGACCGCATCCTCGGCGCGCACATCCTCGGACACAATGCCGAGGAGATAATCAATCTCTTCGCCCTCGTCATCCGGCAGGAGATTCCCCTGTCCAGGGTCAAGGAGACAGTCTGGGCCTATCCCACCTGCGGCTATGAGTTGAAATATATGTTATGACTCTCCAAAGTGTCCGCCGGTGGGGCTGTCTGCACGACGGGCCGCGAGAAGCGAATTCCCTTGATACACCCTGAGGATTCGGATAAACGTTCCCCCCTATGAATACATTTGCCATGACCACCCTCATTCTCTGCGGCAGCGGACTCATTGCCTTCATCCTGATCTCGCGCCGGCTCAAAACCAGGGCCGCCGATCGCCCGATCATCAACATCGACTTTGACACGGCCAAGGAACGCGAGGACAAGAACCGCTACTTCAGCTGATCCCGCCCGGGCTACGCCGCCCCTCTCCCGTCCGTTGTCTTTTGCCTTATGCTGGCGTATTATTGGTCACAGATGACCAATACCGGACGCCAGACACCTCCCGGCGCAACACTCGCGCCAAGACTCGCACCCGCGATCATCCCGATGGTCCAGACCATTCTCCTGACCCTTGGCCTGGCCATGATCCTGGCCGCCTGTTCCGAGAATCCGGCCAACAGATTCCAGGGCTATGTGGAAGGGGAATTCGTCAACATTGCCTCCCCGCTTGGCGGAACCCTCGACGCGCTCTCCGTGGTCCGCGGCCAGCAGGTGCGCCAGGGCGACCCCCTCTTTGTCCTGGAACACGAGTACGAGCAGGCGAGCGTGGACGATGCCCGGCACGGACTGCAACGCGCCCAGGACAGCCTAGCCGACCAGGAAACCGGACAGCGCCCGTCCGAGATCGCAGCCATCAAGGCCCGGCTCAGACAGGCCAGGGCCGCGGCCACCCTGGCCAGGATCGAATACGACCGCCGGGTCAAGCTCATCCGCGAACAGACCATATCCCAGGAGGAGCTGGACCAGGCCAAAAACGACTTTGACCAGACCACCCACCGGGTCCGCGAGATCAACGCCGAGCTGGAAACGGCGCGGCTGGGCGCACGCAGCGGTCAGGTGCTGGTGGCCGAGGCCGAGGTGCGCCAGGCTCAGGCCGCGCTCGATCAGGCCCTGTGGAACCTGGGGCAGAAGACACGGGTCGCGCCCGCTGACGGGCTGATCTTCGACACCTTCTTCCGGGTGGGCGAATGGGTGGCTACCGGACAGCCCTTGGTCTCCCTGCTCCCACCGGAAAACATCGAAATCCGGTTCTTCGTGCCCGAGGCCGTAGTCGGCTCGCTTGCGCCGGCCCAGGAGGTCCAGGTCACCTTTGACGGCGCGCCCCAGCCGGTGGCCGCCACCATCACCTTCATCTCCCCCAGCGCGGAATACACCCCGCCCGTGATCTATTCGAGCCAGAGCCGCGCCAAACTGGTGTTCATGATCCGGGCCAGACCGGCCCTGGCCGATGCGCCGTCCCTGCATCCGGGCCAGCCCGTGGACGTGACCATCCCGGCCCTGCCCCGCTAGCGACCCCGCCATGACCCATGAAACCGTCATACAGGTCCGGGGGCTGACCAAGTCCTTTGCCGGGAAGGTCGTTGTCAACGGGCTGGACATGGAGATAGGCCGGGGCGAGATATACGGGTTCCTCGGCCCCAACGGCTCGGGCAAGACCACGTCCATCCGCATGCTCTGCGGGCTGCTGCGCCCGGATTCGGGCAGCGGCACCTGCCTGGGCCACGACATCCTGACCCAGGCCGACCGGATCAAGCCCCACGTGGGCTACATGACCCAGCGGTTCAGCCTCTACGAGGACCTGACCGTGCGCGAGAACCTTGATTTCGCGGCCAGGGTCTTCGACCTCGAAGCCCCGGCGCGCGTGGTCTCGGAGTGTATTGACCGGATGGCACTTGGCCGGTTCGAGCACCATCTGGCCGGAAACCTGTCCGGCGGCTGGAAGCAGCGCCTCTCCCTGGGCGTGAGCACCCTGCACTCGCCCAGGCTGCTGCTGCTCGACGAGCCCACGGCGGGGGTGGACCCCGGCGCGCGGCGCGACTTCTGGGACCAGGTCCACATCCTCGCGGCCCAGGGCATCACCGCCCTCATCAGCACCCACTACATGGACGAGGCCGAACGGTGCCACCGCCTCGCCTACATCGCCTACGGCGACCTGCTCGCCTCAGGCACTGTCGGCGAACTGGTGGCCGACTCCGGGCTGACCACCTGGAGTGTGGCAGCCGATCCCGCCGCAGGCCGGGAAGCCGACCTGCACGCCCTCTCGCAGCGGCTCAAACCTCTGGAGGGGGTCGACCAGGTGGTGGCCTTCGGCAACACCCTGCACGTCAGCACCCGCACGCCCGAACTGGCGCAGCGGTCCATGATGCCGTTCCAGACCGCCCCCTACCACTGGTCGCACATCGGGACCAGCCTGGAGGAGGTCTTCATAGACCTCATGCAGCGCAGCGGGCAGGGTCGGACATGAGCCGCTTTTCCTTCAATCGGTTCGCGGCCATGGTCGGCAAGGAGTTCGTGCAGATGCGCAGGGACAGACTGACCTTCGCCATGATGATCGGCATTCCCATCATTCAGCTCATCCTTTTTGGCTACGCAATCAACTCCGACCCGCGCCATCTGCCCACGGCAGTCCTCTCCGGCGACAACAGCCGCTTCTCGCGGGCCGTGACCGCAGGCATGCAGACAAGCACCTTCTTCGAGGTGACCGAGCACCCGGCCTCGCGCGATGACGCCGTCAGGCTGCTGCGCGAGGGACGGGTCCAGTTCTGCCTGACCATCCCGGAGAACTTCGGACGCGACCTCCTGCGCGGCGACAGGCCGGTGCTGCTGCTCGAAGCGGACGCCACCGACCCGACAGCCACGGGCAACGCGGCCTCTGCCTTTCCGGAGATCGTCCGGCGCGCCCTGGCCAAGGAGCTGACCGGGCCGAACGCCCGGCTCAATCAAGGGGAATCCCCGGTCGATATCCGCATCCACAACGACTACAACCCCGAGGCCGAAACCCAGTACAACATCGTGCCGGGCCTGATGGGGGTCATCCTGACCCTGACCCTGGTCATGATCACCTCCCTGGCCATCACCCGCGAGGCTGAGCGGGGGACCATGGAGCACCTGCTCTCCACGCCCATCAAACCCCTTGAGGTGATGCTCGGCAAGATCGTTCCCTACATCCTGGTGGGCTACATCCAGATGGCACTCATCACCGTGGCCGCCCGCTTCCTGTTCGGCGTGCCCATGCATGGCAGCGTGCCCCTGGTCTTTGCCCTGTCCATCGTCTTCATCGGAGCCAACCTGTCCGTGGGCGTGACCATCTCCACCGTGGCCCGCAATCAGCTCCAGGCCGTGCAGATGTCCATATTCTTCTTCCTGCCGTCCCTGCTCCTGTCCGGGTTCATGTTTCCCTTCCGGGGCATGCCGCAGTGGGCACAGGCCGTGGGCTCGATCCTGCCGCTGACCCACTACCTGCGCCTGATCAGGGGCATCCTGCTCAAGGGCAACGGGCTGGCCGAGTCACTGCACGCGGTCTGGCCCATCCTGCTCTTCTGGCTGGTGGTCGTGGCCCTGGGCCTCAAGCGGTACCGCCGGACCCTGGACTGACCCCGCACAAGCGAATGTTGTTTACTTCATCATTTCAACTTGTTAATCTTCAGGTCATGATGAAACTTCACAGGGGGCAGCCAGCTCCATGACCCTCTCGCTGCTGGCCGGCCTGATCGGCGGCATCGGCCTGTTCCTGATCGGCATGGGACTGATGACCAAGGGGCTGCGCAACGCCGCCGGCCCCGCCCTGCGCACCATCCTCGGCACATGGACCCGGACTCCGCTGCACGGCCTCTTCTCCGGCTTCATGATCACCGCCCTGGTCCAGTCGTCGAGCGCGGTCACCGTGGCGGTCATCGGCTTTGTCAACGCGGGGCTCATGACCCTGGGCCAGTCCGTGGGTGTCATCTTCGGCACCAACATCGGCACCACGGTCACAGGCTGGATCGTGGCCGCCGTGGGCGTGAGCGTCGAGGTCAAGGCCCTGGCCCTGCCCATGATCGGCATCGGCGCGTTCATGGGACTGACCAACAGGAAAACACGGCGCAAGCACCTGGGCGACGCCCTGACCGGTTTCGGCATCTTTTTTCTCGGCATCGAGGTGTTGCAGTCGTCTTTTCTGAGCGTGGGCAGGGACTTGGACCTGTCCTCCCTGCACCTCGGCTCCACTGCGGACATTCTGATCTTCGTGGCCGTGGGAGCCACGCTCACCCTGCTCATGCAGAGTTCGAGCGCGGCCATGGCACTGATCATCACCGCTGCCATGTCGGGCCTGATCCCGCTCGAAAGCGCGGCTGCCGGAGTGGTGGGCACCAACATCGGCACCACCTCCACGGCCATGTTCTCTGCCATCGGGGCCACCAGCAACGCCAAAAAGGTCGCCGCCGCCCACATCCTCTTCAACCTGGGCACAGGGTTCGTGGCCGTATTCCTCATCCCGCTCCTGATCATGGGGGTCAGGGCCCTGTCCGCCGACCCCATCGCCTGGACCGCCACCATCCTCGCCCTGTTCCACACCGGGTTCAATCTGCTGGGCGTGCTCATCTTCCTGCCGCTGACGCCCCGGCTGGTGGCCTTTCTGGACAGGCGCATCGGACACGACGACAGCGAGCAGGGACGACCCGTCTACCTGGACGACAATGTGCTCAAGGCCCCGACCATGGCCATAGAGGCACTGTTCATGGAGCTTGGACGCCTGGGCGAAATGACCCGGCTCATGGCCCAGAAGGGGCTGGCCTCCAAGTTCCGCCACAAGGATTTCATCCGGGACAAGACCACCCTGGATTCTCTCATTGAGGCCATCAGACGGTTTTGCGAAAAACTGGGCAACGCCGACCTGCCCCTGGCCGTGAGCGCCCGGTTGCCCAAGGTGCTCAGGGTTGTCCAATACTTCGACAAAACTTCGAAGATCATGGAGAAAATTTCTCACGATCACATCCTGCTCGATCACCAGATTCCGGGCAGCGGGCTCCGCGCCGCACGGGTCATGCGCCGCGAGGTGCGCGATATCCTCAACGTGGCCCACACGCCCTGCGCGCCGGAATTTGCCGGGCTGAAACGATCGCTGGACCACCTTCAGGACACCTACCACGAACTCAAGGACGAACTCCTGCGCCTTGGGGCGCAAGGACGGCTGGAACTCAACCGGATGGTGCAACTGCTCGACTACTATTCCGGCATGCGCAGCATGTGCGAGCAGGCGGGCAAGGGCACCCTGACCTGGGCAGCCCTGCGCGAGAGCGTAATCACCTGCGCCGATGCCAACGAAGCCAACGATTACACCTGGAAAACGCACGAGTAAGCTGCTAGCCTGGCAGCAAAAGGAGGCCCACATTGCATCAACGCCAGAAAGCCGCCATATTGTTCGGCTGCGCCGTGGCCTTGGCCGCCGGAGCCTATCTCATCCTGTCCCGGTCCGCATCCGAGGGACCGGCTGTCCGCCAGGAGGTCGCGACCCCTTCGGACAAAAACGCCACTGCCCCGGCCTGGGTCAACACGGGCCAAAGCCCGACACCCGACTATTCGGCCATAGACGCCATGGCGCGCAACGCCACTCCTGCGGAGGAACCGGCACCGGACATGCCCAGACAGGCCATTGAAATCCGCGAGGACGGGACCGTCACCCTGACCTTTGTCGAGACCCTGACCGACTCCCTGCTGGCCGGATTCCAGCCCGTGGGCAGCCGGGGCGCACCGGCCACGACCATCACCATCAAATCCCTCAACCTCCTCTTCGGCCAGGAGCTGTCGGGCTTTTCCGTGTCCGGCGACGACCTGGGCGCATCGCGCCGGGCTGTCCTCGACTACGTGTTCACGCCGGGCATGATCAGGATGCTGCACGAGCTGTACGCGCCGGTCCTCATGGCCCACCTCGTGGACTCTGCCACCCTGGACGAACGCACCTATACGGTGGGCGATACGATCGAGGAACGCACCCTGACCAAGGCCGAGACAGCTATCATGCTGCGCCTCGTGGCCCAGCGGACGGAGCAGACGGCCAGCGCGCTCAGAGCCGTCAACACCGACCCGGCCATCACCGAACTGGCGGGCAAATATCTCGGCGCGGCCAAGGCCGTGGAGCGGGCCAATCTGCAATTGCAGCAGTCCATCGACACGGGCCGCG
Source organism: Pseudodesulfovibrio aespoeensis Aspo-2 (assembly GCF_000176915.2). Lineage (NCBI taxonomy): Bacteria > Pseudomonadati > Thermodesulfobacteriota > Desulfovibrionia > Desulfovibrionales > Desulfovibrionaceae > Pseudodesulfovibrio > Pseudodesulfovibrio aespoeensis. Next base: position 1,559,736 of record NC_014844.1, on the reverse strand, counting down.
ACACAGCCGAGACCGGCCAGCGCCTCAAGCAGGCCATCCTCCAGCGCGAACAGGTCAGGGAGTCCATCATCACCCGCATGCGCGACGCCTGCCCTGGCTGCCCCGACTCCGACCTCTTCTATCTGGCCCAGTGGTCGTACCGCCGCGTACTCACCGACCCGGACAAGCGGACCGCCGCCTTTGCCGAGGCTGCCGATGCCCTGGACGATCTGGCCAAACGGATGCGCGACCGGTCGGCGCAACTCGAATAGCTCAAACTTTTTTTGCGCCAAGGAGTTGCGCAACCCACTCTTTGTGCCTACACTATTTGTGAAAGTAGTTATTTCTACCACAAGGAGCCACCATGTATTTCAAACAGATACTCACCCCTGGCCTTGGGTGCTTCTCCTATGTCATCGGTTGCCCGGCAGCGCGAGAGATGGTCGTGGTGGACCCCAAACGGGATGTGCAGGACTACCTGGACATCTCCCGCGAGGAGGGCATGCGCATCACCGGTGTCATCGACACCCATGTCCATGCGGATCATGTTTCCGGCGCCCATGAGCTGAAATCGCTCACCGGCTGCGAGATCATGATGTTCGAGACCTCGCCGGTCAGGTTCAAATTCACCCCCCTCAAGGAAGGCCGCAAGCTCACGATCGGCAACGCAGGGCTTGAGGTGCTGCACACGCCGGGCCACACGCCCGACGCCCTGTCCCTGCTGGTGACCGATTTCAGCCGGGGCGAGGAGCCGTGGCTCATCCTCACCGGCGATGTCCTGTTTGTGGGCGACATCGGCAGGCCCGACCTTGTGGGCGGGGCCAGGCTCGACGAGCAGGTCTCCAACCTCTACAACTCGCTCTACGTCAAGCTGGCCAAGTATCCGGACCACCTGGAGGTCTTCCCGGCCCACGGGGCTGGCTCCCTGTGCGGGCGCGGCATGAGTTCCAAGCCCAACTCCACCCTCGGCTTTGAGCGGCGGCACAACCCCATGCTCACCTTTGACAACTTCGAGTCCTTCCGCCTGGCCATGAGCCAGAGCTTTCCTGCGCGACCCAAGAGCTTCAGCCACATCATCGCCACCAACGCCGCCGGGGCCACCCTGCTGGAGCGCTGCCCCATCGATCTGGCCATGGAGCCGGACCGCTTCGAGCAGAAGATGCTCGCCGGGGCCGTGGTCATCGACGTGCGCAACACCGCCTCCTTTGCCGGATACCACATCCCCGGCTCGCTCAACATCGGGTTCGAGCCATCCCTGGCCAACTGGGTGGGCATGGTGGTCGAGCCCGAGGCGGACCTGCTGCTGGTGGTGGATTCGAGCGACGACTACGAGCGGATGCGCACCGAGCTGCACCGCATAGGCTACGACACCATCCACGGCTACCTCAAGGGCGGGATTTCAGCATGGGTCTACAGTGGCCGCCCGGTGGACAGGCTGTCCATCGACTCGGCCCAGGAGGTCCAGAGCCAACTGGAGCAGGGCAAACCCCTGAGCCTCGTGGACGTGCGCACCCCCGGCGAACTGGCCCAGGGCCGGATCCCCGGCGCGCGGCACGTTCCCTTAAGCGACATCCTTGCGGGGCGTTTCGACCTGAACGAGGACGAGCACCACATCCTCTACTGCGCCTCGGGCTACCGCTCCAACATCGCGGCCTCCTACCTCCAGCGCCACGGCTTCTGGGACGTCCGAGCCCTGGCCGGCGGCTTCACCGCCTGGGACCGCGCCGGGTACGCTGTGGAGAAGTAGGTGGGTGGCTCGAAGACAAGTGGCGACACGCACAAACAATGCGCAAACCGGCACACGGAATTTCCTTGGCACCATCGTCAATTGAGTAGCCAATGCAACGAACAGGATAGAACATAGAATGCGTGGACCAACTGTCTTTGTTTTTATCTCACATTTCCGCTTTGAGAAAAGTTCTTACGAATTACTTCAATCGCATTTTGAACACTCATCCCATGCTTAATGTCACTGCCATAATAAATACCAACAAATTTTTTATCAAAATCAGAAACACTGGAATAATTTGTAACATCATAATTCAATGCAGAGCTTGATACGACACCACTTTGGTTTAATACACCGAATAGCATCATCATAACAAGTTTTGAGTAGTGCCCGTAAATATTTTCTGGAATAAGATTTTTATCAACAACTACGGAAAAATTGATTATTGAGCTTTTCTCAATTACCGCTTTTGCGATGATATCATTTGACAAATGACTGCCGATTCTATCAAGATAGCTTTCGTAGAGTTCATTATCTTGTCGAAATAGTAAGTAAATGTTGTTTCTGGCCAAATCCTTCTTAATATCTGACGAAAATACAAAAAGTGCATTTACATCAATCTCTTCTTTGCCAATTGAGACATCGGCAGCCTTGGCAAAATCAGAACAAACTTCACCAAAAATCCTTAGCTCAGAATCATTCAAACCAATCACCCCATACCTTATTCCGGTTTCCCATTTTGAGACTATGCGGCTATACTTAAATGCGTCGTTCAAAAAAAGATTAACATCTATATCACTGCGAGCAATTGAAACGCTGCAAAACGCTACCAAAAAAATTGATACAGAAAATACTTTCAAGAAACCCCTGGATTGGTCCATAAGTAAATTCTTTTGCCTTACAACTTTCACTTCTCCCCTCCCCTACCCACTCAACAAATTCCAAAACCACCGCACCAGTGATAACACCATACTAAGCGAAAACAGGTACGAAAACGATTCCTGCGCCTATCAGCCTCTGTAGACTTATCATATTTAAAAAGCATCATACTCTTCTCTTACGCCATATATTGGTATTTTTTTGAAAAACCAGTTATTAAGAATAGAATGAATGGAAGCATAGACAGAAGAGCTGACATTCTATTACTCATGCCGAAGCGAATACCAACTTTATACGACACATAAATAAAAAAAATAATATTTATGAATGGCAACAACAATACCAAAAATGCAATCTTTGGCAATCCAGATAAATCCATGTATCTAAATGGTAAAAACATATCATATGCTTCATAGCCAGCTTTTTCATACGTCTTACAAAGACCAAAAAGAAACATGAGGAAAACAATCATTACTCCCCAAGGGACTAGGCTTTCAAGTACATCCATACCTGCTCCACAAGTTATGCCTAAACCGGAAAAAACACCAATTATCCGACCAAAAACTCAGCGGGACAACCCCGTTCACGGGGTCATTTAAGGCAACACCAATACCAGTCCGCATCGCCCAAAGGGTCGGGGCGGTCCAGCGACCAGTGATTCGGGCCGTCCCTGGCCCTCACCCTTTCGGGGCGTTGCGGAAGACCGCAACGCCCAAATCCGCGAACCTACGGATTTGGCCCGCCAGCCGAAACGGACGAAGCCGAGATCCCGGTCGTGCAGGCCGCCTGCGAAGCCGAGGGGGATGCGCAGGGCCCGGTTGGTGGACTCGATGATGCCACCAAAGGGATCGTACCGGGTTTCCTGTATCACGTTGCCGCCCTGGTCGGCAACAGCGCGCAGGGAGCCGATCTGGTCACAGTGCAGGGTGAAGCCTTGCCCGTCGTCGCGTTGCATGGCATGGGGCGTGCGTTGGCCGTTGCGGTAGGCGAAAAAGGGGTCTTGCAAGGGCAAAAGGGAAGGTTGACAGGGGATGAAGATAGTCCAAACCGAGGCGCTTGGTTATTCGGGGAATCCCGCCATCTCGGTCACTGTGAGGTCCGGGCCGAACCACAGGGCCGACGCGCCGGGATACTGCGCACGCACGAAGCGCGCGCCCTGGTCCGGCCCCATGATGAACAGGGTGGTGGCCAGGGCGTCGGCCAGCTCCGCGCTCAGGGCGATGACCGTCACCCCGGTGGAGGATTGGGCTGGCTCCATGTCCGCCGGGTCGATGATGTGGTGCTTGAGCGTGGTCCGGCCATCGCGCTCCAGCATGACGAACTGCTGATAGTCGCCGGAGCCGCAGACCGCCCTTTCGCGCACCGTGACCGTCCGGTGGACCGTGTCCGCGCGGGGATGGCGGATGCCCACGCTCCAGTCGCGGTCGCCAAAGGCGTAGAAATCGCCGCCCGCCTCGACAATGCCCGCCTCGACGCCCAGTGTGCGCAGCAGCCTGACAGCGGCATCGATGATCGTCCCCTTGGCAATGCCGCCCAGGTCAAGGGCCATGCCCTGGCGCTCCAGCCGGACCCGACCTGTCCCCTCCTCGAAATTCACGAGCCGATAGTCCACCAGCCCTTTCATGGACCGGGCCAGGGACTCGTCCATCATATAGTACATGGGCGAGGTGGTCAGCGCTCCGATGGTGGGATCAAACACCCCGTTGCTGACCCGGCCATGCTCCACGGCCCGGCGGATGAGGGCATGGGCACGCGGGGTTGGCTCGACCCACCCCTTGCCCGCCGCCCGGTTGATCCGGCCCACCGAGCCCGTCGGGTTGCGATGGTCATAGTCCGCCTGCAACTCGCGCATCAGGCCGATGCACCGCCGGGCGGCATCGTCCGCCGCCTTGCGACTGTCCGTGGCCAGCGTCAGGTTGACCACCGTGCCCATGGCCACATCCGTGTGCCGGTAGAGGCCCGATTGCGACGGGCCGGCAGCCCGCATCTGCGCATCGACCATCACCCCGCCAGCGCCTGCCAGCAGTAGGGCGCACAGCCCGGCAACCGACAGAGCCACCGCACGCCCGTAATGCAGTCTTTCCATGAGCATGCGGGCCAGCAGCGGCGTGCAGCACAGCCCGCCGATGACCGCCGCCATCTGAAAGACCATCCCCACCTGATGGGTCTGCTGCACCACCACCCCGCCGAGCAGCGGGCCGAGCACAAACCCCACGCCCGAAGCCACGTGGGCCGCGCCAAACACCTGCCCCTGCCTGGGGGACAGGCTCGATGCCAGGGACATGGACGCGGGCACGGACACGGCAGTGCCAAGCCCCATGGCCGCGCCAAACACCGCCAGCTGCCACGGTTCGGAACTGGCCCCGATGGCGAACAGGGCTGCCGCGCTGACCGACATGCCCCAGACCGTGAGCACGCCATGGGGAACATCGCGAAAGACCCGGACGGCCACGGGCAGTCCCAGGCAGACGGCCAGGCTGGGGATGGAAAAGAGCAGGCCCACCGCCAGACCGTTGCGCCCCAGAATCGCGGAAAGATAGATGGGATAGAAGGTCGCAACCAGACCGACGCCGAGCGTCCTGCCAGCCACGGCCAGGAGTACGCCCAGCCAGTCGGCCAGACTCGGGCGCAGACTGGGTCGCGGACCGGGGCTGGCCGCCGCCTCGGCCACGGTCCCCGCCCCGGCCTTGCCCGGCAGGAACAGGAGCACGACGAGAAAGGCCAGGAGCATACAGGCGCCAAGGCCGAGCAGGACAGGCTCCATGCGCCTGCCCAGGTAGAGCGCGCCCCCGGCCAGCGGGCCAATGAACATGGCCACGTTGAACAGCAGCGCGTGCACGGCGAACCAATGGGAGAGCCGCTCACGGTTCACGGTGCCGCCAAGGGCGGCCATGCCCACGGGCCTGAAGAGCCCGGAAACCATGCCGAGGATGAACTGGACACCGTAGAGGGTGCCAAGGCCGGGATGGATGAAATGGGCCAGCGGGGCGCACGCCCCAAGGGCCGAGGCGAGCAGCAGGGGCAGGCGCGCGCCGACCCGGTCGGCCCACCACCCGGCCAGGGGCGCGATCAGCAGCCGGACAAGAAAGAACCCGGCAAACCCGCTGCCCAGCCACGCCCCACCCACCCGCTCGTCCAGGCTGACCAGGGGCAGGGTGAAGGAGAACAGCCCGACGCCGAGCGCGGCGAGAAATCCGCTCGCCAGAACTGCGGTCAGGGGGCTGCTGCGCCGGGTATGCGTGCTTTCGGCCATGGGCATCGTCGTCTTTGCGGAAAGGATGGTGCAGTTTGATCGCAAATACGGCCTGTTGGCAAGGAATGAAACAGTCACGGCGTCCAGGGGGCCGAGACGGACGTTCACCGCGATTTCCCGCTGCCAATTGGTGAACGGTCATGTTTGGCCGGGCAACGGCATGGAAAGGGCTTGACCCTCACATCGGAAAAGGCGAAAAAATATGCTTCGGGTTCCCGTTCCGACGGTCGCGACACCGGCCTGCGCCCAATGAACCCGCACCGTGCCGGTACCGGTCCAACACAAAACTTCGGAGAGAGAACATGCCCAAGAAAATGAAGACAATGGACGGCAACACCGCCGCTGCGCACGTGGCCTACGCCATGACCGAGACGGCGGCCATCTACCCCATCACGCCATCCACGCCCATGGGCGAGATCGCCGATGAATGGGCCGCACAGGGGCGCAAGAACATCTTCGACCAGAAGGTGCAGATCCGGCAGATGCAATCCGAAGCGGGCGCGGCGGGCGCGGTGCATGGCTCGCTCGCGGGCGGCGCGCTGACCTGCACCTTCACCGCGTCCCAGGGCCTGCTGCTCATGATCCCCAACATGTACAAGATTTCCGGCGAGCTCCTGCCCGGCGTCTTTCATGTCTCGGCCCGGGCCGTGGCCGCACACGCCCTGTCCATCTTCGGCGACCACCAGGACGTCATGGCCTGCCGCCAGACCGGATTCGCCATGCTCTTTTCCAACTCGGTCCAGGAGGTCATGGACCTCGCCCTGGTGGCCCACGTGGCCGCTGTCGAGGCGTCGCTCCCGGTCATGAGCGTGTTCGACGGCTTCCGCACCTCGCACGAGATCCAGAAGATCGAGGTCATCGACTACGAGGACATGAAACCGTTGCTGAACCAGGACAAGCTGGCCGCCTTCCGCGCCCGGTCCATGAACCCGGAGCACCCGAACATCCGGGGCACGGCCCAGAACCCGGACATCTATTTCCAGGGCCGCGAGGCGGCCAACGCCTATCACGACGCCATCCCGGCCATCGTCGAGGCGACCATGAAGAAAGTCGGCAAGCTGACCGGACGCAAGTACAAGCTCTTCGACTATGTGGGCCACCCCAAGGCGGACCGCATCATCATCGCCATGGGCTCCGGCTGCGAGGCCATTGAGGAAGTGGTCAACTCCCTCAATGCCGGCGGCAGGAAGGTCGGGCTGGTCAAGGTCCGGCTGTTCCGGCCCTTTTCCGTCAGGCACATGCTCGCGGTCATCCCCAAGACCGTCAAAAAGATCGCTGTCCTCGACCGGACCAAGGAACCCGGCGCGCTGGGCGACCCGCTCTACCTCGACATTTGCGCCGCCTACGCAGGCCGCAAGGAAGCGCCCAAGATCGTCGGTGGCCGCTACGGCCTCGGCTCCAAGGAACTCACCCCGGCCATGGTCAAGGCAGTCTTCGACAGCCTGTCAAAGCCCAGGCACGGCTTCACCGTGGGCATCACCGACGATGTCACCAACACCTCCCTGCCCGTGGCCGAGGTCATCGACACCACGCCTGCGGGCACGGTGCAGTGCAAGTTCTGGGGCCTTGGCGCAGACGGCACGGTGGGCGCCAACAAGCAGGCCATCAAGATCATCGGCGACAACACCAAACTCTATGCCCAGGGCTATTTCGCCTATGATTCCAAGAAGTCGGGCGGCATCACCATCTCGCATCTGCGCTTTGGCAAGAAGCCCATCCAGTCCACCTACCTGATCACCGACGCCGATTACATCGCCTGCCACAACCCGAGCTACGTCAACGTCTACGACATCCTCGAAGGGATCAAGGACGGCGGCACCTTTGTCCTCAACTGTCCCTGGACGGCCAAGGAGATGGACGACCACCTGCCCGTTGCCATGCGCCGGACCATCGCCCAGAAGGGGCTGAAATTCTACACCGTGGACGCGGTCAAGATCGCGCAAAAGGTGGGCCTCGGCGGGCGCATCAACATGATCATGCAGACCGCCTTCTTCAAACTGGCGGATGTGATACCCTTTGCCAAGGCCGTGGCTCTGCTCAAGGACGGCATCAAGAAGGAATACGGCAAAAAAGGCGACAAGATCGTCAACATGAACTATGCCGCCGTGGACAGCGCGGTGGACGCCATCGTCGAGATACCCGTCCCCGCCTCGTGGAAGAAGCTCAAGGACGACGCCCCGGCCAGACGCGACGAGCCGGAATACGTGACCAGTGTCATGCGCCCGGTGCTGGGCCAAAAAGGCGACACCGTGCCTGTCTCGGCCTTTTCGCACGACGGCACCATGCCCTCGGCCACCAGCCGGTTCGAAAAGCGCGGCGTGGCCATCAGCGTGCCCGAATGGCTCAAGGACAACTGCATCCAGTGCAACCAGTGCGCGTTCGTCTGCCCCCATTCGGCCATCCGCGCCGTGCTGGCCGACCCCGCCGAGCTGAAGAAGGCCCCCAAGACCTTTGAAGTGCTCGACGCCGTGGGCAAGGATGTCAAGGGCCAGAAGTTCCGCATCCAGATCAACACCCTCGACTGCATGGGCTGCGGCAACTGCGCCGACGTCTGCCCGGCCAAGGAAAAGGCGCTGGTCATGCAGCCCATCGTCAGCCAGACTCCGGTCCAGACACCCAACTTCGACTTCTCGCAGACCATTGCCTACAAGGACGCCTTTGGCCGCGACACGGTCAAGGGCAGCCAGTTCCGCCAGTCGCTCATGGAGTTCTCCGGCGCGTGCGCTGGCTGCGGCGAAACGCCCTACGTCAAGGTCATCACCCAGCTCTTCGGCGAGCGCATGGTCATTGCCAACGCAACGGGCTGCTCGTCCATCTGGGGCGCGAGCGCGCCGACCACGCCGTACTGCGTCAACCGCGACGGCTACGGCCCGGCCTGGGGCAACTCCCTGTTCGAGGACGCCGCCGAGTTCGGCTTCGGCATCGAGATGGCCATCGACCAGCGACGCTCCCACCTGATCGAACTGGCCAAGCAGGCCGCGGAAAGCGAAACCGGCGCGGTCAAAACCGCCCTGAACCAGTGGCTCGAAGGCCGCGACGATCCCGACCAGTCGCGCGAGGCGGGCGACGCGCTGAAGAAAGCCCTCAAGGGTGCCAGGAAACAGCTCCTCAAGGAGATCGCCTCAATGGCCGACCTGTTCACCAAGAAGTCGGTCTGGGTCTTTGGCGGCGATGGCTGGGCCTACGACATCGGCTACGGCGGACTCGACCACGTCATCGCGTCCGGCAAGGACATCAACATCCTGGTCATGGATACCGAGGTGTACTCCAACACCGGCGGCCAGTCGTCCAAGGCCACGCCGCTGGGCTCCATCGCCAAGTTCGCGGCCTCGGGCAAGACCACGGGCAAGAAGGACCTGGGGCGCATGGCCATGACCTACGGCTACGTCTACGTGGCCTCGGTGGCCATGGGCGCCAACAAGCAGCAGTTCCTCAAGGCCGTCAAGGAAGCCGAGGCCTACAAGGGACCGTCGCTCATCATCGCCTACGCCCCGTGCATCAACCAGGGCATCAAGAAGGGCATGGGCAAGACCCAGTTCGAGCAGAAGCTGGCTGTTGACTCCGGCTACTGGCCGCTCTACCGCTTCAACCCGCTCCTGGCCGACGAGGGCAAGAACCCCTTCCTGCTCGAATCCAAGGCCCCGGACGGCACCCTCCAGGAGTTCCTCTCCGGCGAGAACCGCTACGCCATGCTGGAGCGGTTCTACCCGGAATTCTCCAAGCAGTTCAGGGCGGAGATCGAAAAAGACTACTCCAGACGCTACGAAGCCCTCAAGCTCATGGCTGACGGCGGCTGCGAAGAAAAGTAGCACACGGCCCAAACAGACAATCGAGGCGTCCGCAGGAAACTGCGGGCGCCTTTTGTTTCCGCGCCGGGCGCAAAACGCGTCCGGCATTATAATGTGTGATGCGCCGACCTGATCATGACGGATTATACTGCCCCTCCCTTCGGGATGGGATAGGGTGGAGGAAAGTACAACCCGAACCTGGAGGAACCGATGCCAAACATGGATTACCCTGGACCGTGCCCAAGCTGCATGGGGATAGACGGCTGCTATGACGAGGCTGGCAAGGAAGCGGCGGTCGCCCACTACTGCAAGGGGCTCGAAATGGAAATCAACAGCTGGAAGGCCCGGCTCTACGACATCCTGGCCGCCGAGCCGAGCGGCGACTTGACCGATACGGTCAATCTGCTCAAATCCACCATGCGGGAGCTTGAGGCCGTGGCCGAGCAAATGCAGCAGACCTGCCCCACAAGCCTCAGCGCGCAGGAGAAAATGATCGGCAGCAAGCTGGAAAACATGCGGGTCCACTACACCAAGGCCCTTGAGGTCATCAGCCCCGGCTGGTTCGGCGGCTAGCAGACAAAAGCAACCCAGCCGATGGCGCGCCCGGTCAGGGAAAGCGCCGCATCAGGGCCGGAGCGATCGTTCCGGCCCTTTCGCATGGAATCCAGACACATGCCTGTCGAGCCGAAATCCAAAGCAAGCCCTTGCCACTAGGTACCCCGGCAGGTATATTGACACGGTGAAACACATTGAATTCCCAAACCACGGCAGACAAAACCCAAACTGCGAAAACAAAAAAAGCCCGGCTTGCGCCGGGCCTTGTGATCGAAGTGGTGGGTCACCAAGGAATCGAACCTTGAACCTCCGGATTAAGAGTCCGCTGCTCTGCCAGTTGAGCTAGTGACCCACTTCGGGCTGCGCGTTCCCGCGCAACGGAGTGAATAACTATAAGCCGGGCCAGGATTTGTCAACAACTAATTCTCAATTTTTTCCAGCAGGACGAAAATGCATCTAACCAGGCCATTTCTCACCTTGTTTCTGGTCCTCCCGCTGCTCCTCTCCGGATGTGTCTGCCCGGCCCAGGCAGCACCGTCCCAGCCCCCTGCCCGGACCACCGTCGAGGCGTATTCGCTGACCGACGCAGCCAGGGCGCAGGCCGGGCTGGACTGGCAATACGTCCTGACCATCACCCTGGACATGGACCCTGACTGGTACACCTATGCCGATGACCCTGGCGGCATGGGCAAGCCCACCAGCCTGTCCGGGGCCACGGCAGACACCCTGCCCATCGTCCCCATCTACCCGGCAGGGGTTGCCAAGCCCGATTCCTTTGACCCTTCTGTCATGGTCAATGCCTACCCCAGCGGCATCCGCCTCTTCGCCGGTGTTCCCACAGCCAGCCGCGAGCCGTTCCCGGCGGTCATGCAGCTCGACCTGCTCCTGTGCCACCCGACCAAATGCGTGCCCTTCCGGCGCAACCTCGCCTTTGGCGACCCAGGACTGGACACCGCCGCCCTGCCGCGCGCCGACGAGCAGCCCTGGTGGCCCTCCCTCGTGGCCCTGGCGGCCACGCCCCCGACTGAAATGGCCTCGCCCTCGCCAGATACTGGCACGGGCACGGTCGGCCTGTCCCCCGCGCCGCAGGCCGGGGCCGATGCGACGGAGCTTGTCCAGTGGAGCTTCACCCCGGTCTACCTGCAACCCGGCCTGGAGGTGGCGGGCCTGGTCTCGGCCATCCTGATGGGGCTTGTGGCCGGGCTGATCCTCAACATCATGCCGTGCGTCCTGCCCGTGGTCAGCCTCAAGCTCTCGGCCCTGCTCAATTCCTCGTCCATCGACAAAGAGAGCGAGAGGATCAGCGCCTTCCGGGAGCACAACGCCTTCTTCGCCCTGGGGGTGATCGCCTTTTTCATGCTCCTGGCCGCAGTGCTGGGCGTCACGGGCCAGGCTTGGGGCGCGCTCTTCCAGAATCAATGGCTGGTGCTGGCCGTGGCCGGGGTCATCCTTGTCCTGTCCTTGAGCCTGTTCGGCCTGTTCCATCTGCCGATCATAGATCTGAAATTCGGGGTCAAGAGCGCCAGCCCACGCGTGCAGGCGTTCTTCACCGGCAACCTGACCACCCTGCTGGCCACGCCGTGCAGCGGGCCATTCCTGGGCGGCGTGCTCAGCTGGTCGCTGGTGCAGGGGCCAGCGGTCATCGCCACGGTCTTTGCCTCCATCGGGCTGGGCATGGCCTCGCCCTACCTGCTCATGGCCCTGAATCCGCGCCTCTCGCGCTTCCTGCCGCGCTCCGGTCCCTGGATCGCCTATGTGGAGAAATCCATCGCCTTCTTTCTTATCGGCACCGCCTTCTACCTCGTGGGCATCGCCCTTGGCAGCGGAGTCCTGCGCATCCTGGCCCCGCTCTGGGCGTTGGGCCTTGGCGGCTGGCTCTGGATCAAGACCCGGCCCTCTGCCCCGGCCATGCGGTGGACCGTGCGCACAGGCTGTCTCGCCCTGCTGGTGGCCATGGTCGTCTGGACCACCCCGGCCCAGGTGACGGACACGGCCTGGGAACCCTTTGACCCGGTGCAGCTCGCCAGCCGCATCGGCCAGGAGCGGCTTTTTGTCAACTTCACCGCCGACTGGTGCCCCACCTGCAAGGTGCTCGAAGCCACGGTCCTGACGCCGGAGAACGTGGCTGCGTGGAAAGAGGCGTACAACATCACGTTCATCAAGGTGGACCTGACCGAACGCAACATGGAGGGCGAGGCCCTGCTCCAGGCCCTGGGCAGCATGAGCATCCCGACGGCGGCCCTGTTCACGCCGGGCGAGGAAAACACCTCCCCACTGGTGCTGCGCGACCTCTACACCCGATCTCAGCTTGAAAACATATTGAGATCGTGGGAGAAGTAGCGGAACGCAACCAACAGGAGAATTGCATGCTCAATTTCCAATACTATATGCCCACCCGCCTCATCTTCGGCCCGGGCACCCTTGACCAGCTCTCGGACACTGCCCACCTGCCGCGCGGCACAAAGGCCATGGTGGTCATCGGCGAGTCAGGCGTCATGCTCCGCCTCGGCTATCTCGCGCGCGTCCAGGGGATGCTCTCCAAACAGGGGGTGCAGACCATCATCTACGACAAAATCCGGCCCAATCCGGAATCCGACGCCGTGGACGAGGCAGCGGCCATCTGCCGCGAAAAGGACATTGATTTCGTGGTCGGACTGGGCGGCGGATCGTCCATCGACGCAGCCAAGGCCATCGCGCTGATGGCCCGCAACCCCGGCAAGCTTTGGGACTACATGCAGTCAGGCACGGGCGGTGGTCAGACGCCGGAGCATCCGGCCCTGCCCATCGTCGCCATCCCGACCACGGCAGGCACCGGCACCGAGGCGGACCCGTGGCTTGTGGTCAGCAAGTCCGGCTCGGCCACCGGCGAAAAGATCGGCTGGGGCAACGACTCCACCTTTCCGCACCTGTCCATCGTGGACCCCGCGCTGATGGTCTCCCTGCCGCCCAAACAGACCGCGTACACGGGCATGGACGCCTTTTTCCACGCCTGCGAGGCGTATCTGGCCACCTGCCGCCAGCCTGCCAGCGACATGCTGGCCCTGGAGGCCGTCCACCTCATCGCCCACACCCTGCCCGAGGCCGTGGCCGACGGCGACAACCTGGAGGCGCGCACGGTCATGGCCTGGGCCAGCTCCGCCGCCGGGCTCTGCGAATCCTACTCCAGCTGCATCTCGCAGCACTCGCTGGAGCACGCCCTGTCGGCCCTGCACCCGGACATGCCCCACGGGGCCGGGCTGGTCATGATCTCCAAGGCGTATTTCGGCTTCCTGGCCGCTGCGGGCGAGGACCGGCTGGGTGATCTGGCCCTGGCCATGGGCGACACCCTGCAAGAGGATCTGGACGAGGACGTGCCGGGCGTGGCCTTCCTCGACGCCCTGGACGCGCTCATCGAAGCGGTGGGGCTTGGCGACGAAAAGCTCTCGGACTACGGCGTTACCCGCGAGGAGATACCGGCCCTGGCCGAGACCTCCCTGACCACCATGGGCCACCTCTTCGATCTCACGCCGGTCTCCATGTCCATGGACGATGTCGTGGCCATCTTCGAGGCGGCCTACGAATAGCGGAGAGATACGGGGTAAAAGGTGCAATCATGATCCCGGACGACTATCTGAAATCCATCCCCGACCTCGCGCCCCTTTTTGCAGGGGCGGACCATGTGGATGTCAAGTTCGTGGACGCACCCATGGACCTGCGCCTTTTCCTGGCCAGGTTCATGACCTATCGGCCATGGTGGCTTGTCCTGCTCTACCGGGCCAGGGCGGTCCTGGTCCGGATGCTGGGCATGCGCCAGGAGTCCGTCCCCCTGCCGGAGATCACCCCGGAGTCCGTCTCGTTCACACCGGGCGATCCCTGCCACTTCTTTACCGTGACCTGTGGCCGCGACGGCGAATACCTCGCCGCGCACCATGCGGACAAGCACCTGCGGGCAGACCTGCTGGTGGCCCGCGAGTGGATGGGCGACGGGATCAACCGGTTCCACGTCGGCACCATCGTCCGCCATGCCCACTGGACCGGTCCGGTCTACTTCGCCCTCATCCGCCCCTTCCACCATCTGGTGGTCACCATGATGATGCGGGCCGCTGTCAAGGCATAAGGGCTATTCCACCCCGACCATCTCGTAGCTGTCGCCGGTGATGCAGCGCGCGCCCGTGGCCGTGATCTCAAAGGTGTTCTCCACACCGACCATGGCCACGCCGCGCACGCCCTGCTTGGGCTCCACGGCCAGGGTCATGCCTGGCTCAAGGGGCAGGTCGAATCCCCTGGCAATGGCTGGAAACTCGTCGATGGTCAGGCCGATGCCGTGCCCGACAAAGGGTACCTGGTTGTCGTCAAGCCCCATGAATCCCTCGGCAAAACCGCGACGCTTGGCCATGTCAAGACTGCCCGCGTAGAGCTCGGCAGGGGTCACGCCGGGTTTGGCCTTGTCGCACACCCAGTCCTGCACCTCGATGCAGAAATCGTGAGCGCGGCGGATGGCGTCGGGAATGGCCGATACCGGCCCGGCAAAATAGGCCTGGGTCTTGTCCGTGTGATAGCCCTCGATCTGGAAGCCGATGTCGAGCATGAGGGGCTGACCCGGCTGCCATACGGTCTTCGCGTTGCCCATGAGCACCACAGCCGGATGCTCGCCGCGCAGGCCGAGCGGACCATTGAACGAGCTGGGATAGTTGCCGGAATCCCCTGCCGAGACATGGCCCAGGAAGCACTCCTCGTCGTGGGCCTGCATGCGCAGGATGCCCATGTGTCCGTGCTCGAAAAAGACCGCCCAGGCGTGATGCGCGACCTCCCGCTCGGTCATGCCCGGCCTGATCCTGCCGGGCAGGATGTCGTAGAGGCTGCGGTGGTGCTTGTCGCCGCAGCGACGCATGATTTCAAGCTCGAACTCGGACTTGACCATCTTGGCCAGGGCCATGGCGTGATCTCCGGACACCAGGGTGTGGGCCGAAAGCTTGGCCGCCAGCAAAGTGCCGAGCTGCCAGGTGAGCCCGGCCATGACCGCGGCCAGGACCGGCGTCATGGGGCTGCCCGCGTCGGCGCACAGGCCGGGCAACTCGGAATAGGACTTGAAGGGCACGATGTGCCTGACGCCCGCCTCGAGCCGGGCGCGGCTCACGCCCTTGCGCAGCATGAGCACCGGCTCGCCCAACAGGGGCAGCCACAGCACGCCCTGGCCCGACGTCCCAGTCAGATAATAGATATTGAGGCGCGAGAACACGAGTATCCCGCCGGCCTTGGGGGCCACGGCCTCAAGATGCTTCCTGAGGGCGGCGTGACGGCGGGCGAGTTCCTCGGCTGGGATGCGGGCTATGGCTTCGAACATGGGGACTCCTTGCTATATAACGACTAGGCATTGTGGATGGATTGCTGTAAAAGGACGTTCCCAAGCGAGGAACGCAGAATGCTGATCAATGAAAAAGAACTAGCCGCCCGGCTCCGCGAGGTCAAGACCATCGCCGTGATCGGCGCGGTGGACAAGCCGGGCCGCCCGGTGGACGGCGTGGCCCGTGAAATGATCAGGATGGGCTTCACCATCATCCCGGTCCACCCCACCCGCACAGAGGTCTGGGGCCTTGAGACATTCAGAAGCGTCGCGGACATCCCGGTGGCCGTGGACGTGGTGGACCTGTTCCGCAACGGACAATTCTGCCCCGGCCACGCCGAGGAAGTGCTGGAGATGCAGACCCTGCCCACGTTCTTCTGGATGCAGTCCGGCGTGTTCAGCCCTGAGGCGCGGCAGATCCTGGCCCACACCCCCATCCAGGTGATCGAGGACCGCTGCCTCAAGGTGGAGCTGACCCGTCTCGGTGTCCGCCCGTGACCGCGCAGGCCTTCGAGTGTCGCATGTGCGGCCACTGCTGCCAGGGCGAGGGCGGCATCGTCCTGACCGACAAAGACATGGCGCGCCTAGCCGAGCACCTGGGCATCAGCCCCAAGGCGCTTGTAGAGCGTTTCGCCGTCACGCGGGGAGGCAAGCTCCACCTGACCTGCGGGGATGACGGCTTCTGCGTCTTCTTCGACCAGGGATGCGGCGTGCATCCCGGCAGGCCCGACATCTGCCGCGCCTGGCCCTATTTCCGGGGCAACCTCGTGGACGAGACGAGTTGGGAGATGGTCCAGGATTACTGCCCCGGAGTGAATCCGGCTGCCGGACACGCCGAGTTCGTGCGCCAGGGAAAGCTGTATTTGCGCAGCGAAGGCCTTTTGCGCTATGATCCCGACACGTCACCCAATGCGCTGCTCTCCGACGACTGATCCCGGACTGATTCGTCACCGATCGAGATTGGTCACAGATAAAGGTTGATCAATGACGCTCCAGGAATGCTACCGGATACTCAAGCTCGATGCGGGAGCGGAACTCGGCGCGGTCAAGTCGGCCTTCCGTCGGCTCGCCTTTGCCCATCATCCGGACCTCAACAGCGCCCCCGGCGCGAGCGAGAAGTTCCGCGAGATCAACGAAGCCTACGTCACGGCCAAGAAACTGCTGGAGAACGGCAACGGCGGACAATCCGCAACGACCGGCCAGGGCACAGGCGAAGACGAGCCCACCAGGGCCAGCCGCGCCCAGGGCGCGCGCGCCTACTCGCGCCAGCAGCGCGAAAAACCGCAGGCTGCGGACAAGAACTCGGCCCGCTCCCGGCAGCAGCACTTCTATTACAGGGAAGAGGAAGTCCTCAAGACCATCCTCAACGACCCCTTTGCCCGCAAGGTCTTCGAGGACATCTACAGCCAGATCCGCAAGGATCAGCCCGGCTACAAGGGACCGCTTGAACTGAAGAAGCGCAAGCTTGAGCTCCATCTGGGCAACAGGACCATCGGTTTCGATTTTGCCAAGGGGCTCGGAGGCTCTGTCAAGTCCTGGTTCAAGGGACAGATGGACCACGAGCAGACGGTTTTTTTTCCGGCCATGAACCTGATTCCGGGACGCAAGGTGCGCATCACCGTGGAGCAAACCTTCTCGGACGGTCCCAAGACCATCGAAGTCACCCTGCCCCCGGATTTCGTGGTTGGCCGCCCCATCCGCCTCAAGGGACTGGGCCGCAAACTCGGCCCCCTGGCGGGTGACCTCCTGCTCAGAATCCTCGCCCGATAGTCTTCCCGCAACCGCCACGGACCAGCCCCGCACACGACGGCGCGCCTGGACCCCAACATGGCGAATACAATTCTGTAATATTTTTTCTACATTTCGGTCACCACCCTCCCTTGGATGCCCCGTGTGAAAACGCGAAGAAACTCCTTGTTATCCGCATCGTTTTTTACTAGTCGCTGTACTGAATGAAATTGAGTGGAGGGACAAATGCTCGCCATATTCGACTACAAGGCGGGAAACCAGACCAGTGTTCACCGGGCACTCGAACACCTGGGAATCCCCAACCAGATCACCAATGACCCGGACACGCTGAACAAGGCCAAGGGAATCATCTTCCCCGGCGTCGGCGCAGCCGGACAGGCCATGGACGAACTGCATTCCGCCGGGCTCGACGAGGTCATCAAGAGCCTCATCTGGCAGAACAAGCCGGTGCTCGGCATCTGTGTGGGCTGCCAGATCCTGCTCGACTACAGCGAAGAAAACGACACCAGGGCGCTCAAGATCATCCCCGGCGAGTGCAGGCTGTTCAACCCGTCCTGGACAGATTACGAAGGCGTGCCCATCCGAGTCCCCCACATGGGCTGGAACCAGGTGGAACTCAAGCAGGAGTGCGAGCTGTTCGCCGGGATTGATCCGGACGCGGACTTCTACTTCGTCCACAGCTACTACCCCGCGCCCAGCCCGGAGTTCATCATCGGCACCACCCGCTACGGCATTGACTTCTGCTCGGTGCATGGCCGCCGGGGGCTCTGGGCCGTCCAGTTCCACCCGGAGAAGAGTGGCCGACCCGGACTCAAGCTGCTCAAGAACTTCCACGCATACTGCCAGGAGGCCGCCGATGCTGAGTAAGCGCGTCATCCCGTGCCTCGATGTCCGCAACGGGCGTCTGACCAAGGGCATCAAGTTCGAGGGCAACGTGGACATCGGCGACCCGGTGGCAACGGCCAGGAGATATTACGAGGAAGGCGCGGACGAGATCGTCTTCTACGACATCACCGCCTCCCACGAGGCGCGCGGCATCTTCCTCGACGTGGTCGAGAAGGTCGCCTCCCAGATATTCATCCCCTTTTCCGTGGGCGGCGGCATCAACACCGTCAATGACATGCGCGACGTGCTCGTGGCCGGGGCCGAAAAGGTCTCGGTCAACTCCGGCGCGGTCAAGAACCCGGACATCATCAGCGAGGGCGCGACCCGGTTCGGCTCCCAGTGCATCGTGCTGGGCATGGACGTGAAGCGGGTGGAAAAGTCCGAGACCATCCCGTCCGGATTCGAGATCGTCATCCACGGTGGCCGCAAGTACATGGGCATGGACGCCGTCGAGTGGGCCAAGACCGGCGAGGCCCTGGGCGCAGGCGAAATCTGCCTCAACTCCATCGACGCCGACGGCACCAGGGACGGCTATGACCTGGAACTGACCCGGCTGGTGGCCGAGTCCGTGACCATCCCGGTCATCGCCTCGGGCGGGGCCGGAACGCCCCAGCACATGGTGGACGCCGTGACCACGGGCCGGGCCTCTGCGGCGCTCATTGCCTCCATCGTCCACTACGGCGAATACACCATCGCCGACCTCAAGAAACACATGGCCGAGGCCGGGGTGCAGACCCGGTCGGTCTGGTAGGTTTCCCCTGAAGCAAAAAAATGAGCCGCTGTCCCGGATGGGACGGCGGCTCTTTTATTGATTGCAATGAAACCTAGGAGACCGTTGAAAAAACCACTTTCGCAGGCTGTTCAAAAATGTTCGAGTGCAAGGCGCAAAAAAAGGTCAAGGCCGAAGCGTACTTCCAGTACGTGAGGATTTGACCTTTTTGAAGCAACGCAGCAATCGGACGTTTTTCAACAGCCTGCTAACGGGCGGTGAAGGTGCCGCTCTTGCCGCCGCTCTTGTAGACGAGGCGGCAGTTGTCGATGACAATGTCCTTCTGGACGGCCTTGCACATGTCGTAGATGGTGGCCGCGGCGATCTGGGCACCCACCAGGGCCTCCATCTCCACGCCGGTCTTGTAGGCGGTGCGCACCTCGGCCTCGATGGTGATGACCGCCCCGGCCTCATCCACGGCAAAGCGGATGTCCACATGGCTGATGGGCAGCGGGTGGCACATGGGGATCATGTCCGCCGTGCGCTTGGCCGCCTGGATTCCGGCGATCTTGGCCGTGGTCAGCACGTCGCCCTTGGGCAGCGCGTTTTGCACCAGCAGGGTCATTGTCTTCGGCGCGAGCCGCACCTCGCAGCGGACAATGGCCGTGCGCAGGGTGTCGCCCTTGGCCGAGACATCGACCATGCGCGCATTGCCGTCGGCGTCCATGTGCGAAAATCCGTCGGACACGTTACTCTCCCATCACCTTGCCCTTGGCTTTCTTGAAGAAATCCTTGGCCTTGGTTGTCAGTTTCTTGGCCTCGATCTCCGAGAATTCCCGCAGCAGCTCTTCCTGGCGCTTGTTCAGGTGGGTCGGGGTCTTGACCCGAATCTCGACCAGCAGATCGCCCTGGTGGGAGCTGCCCGGATGCGGAAGCCCCAGACCGCGCAACCGGAAGACCTCGCCGCTCTGGCTGCCCTTGGGAATGTCGAGGTTCACCGGCTCATCCAGGGTTGGCACTTCGAGCCGATGCCCAAGGGCCGCCTCCACAAACGATATCTCGCGGCTGATGATCAGGTTCTGTCCCTGTCGCTCGAAAACCGAGTCCGGTTCCACGCGGATGACCACGTAGAGGTCGCCGGGGGGACCGCCAAACATGCCGGCCTCGCCCTCGCCGCGCAGCCGCAGGCGGGAGTTGTTGTCCACCCCGGCAGGGATGCGGACTTTGAGGTCCTTGTCCCTGATGACCGTGCCGCGTCCCATGCACTCGCCGCAGGGATCGGTGATGATGGACCCGGCTCCCCGACACTGCGGGCAGGTTACGGAAATGCGGAAGAATCCCTGGGACTGCTGCATGGTGCCCGAGCCGCCGCACTGGGAGCAGGCCTGCGGCCTGGTGCCGGGGGTAGAACCGGAGCCGTTGCAGGTGTCGCAAGTCTGTTCGACCGGGATGCGGATGTCCACCTCGGCACCCTTGGCGGCCTGCCTGAAGGTAACGTCGAGGTTGTAGCGCAGGTCTGAACCGGGCCGGGGACGGTTGCTCCCCCCCCTGCCCGCTGCGGAGAACCCGAAGACTTCGCCGAAGATGTCGCTGAACGCCCCGAAGATGTCCTCGCTGCTGGAGAAGCCGGAGAACCCGTTGCCATTCACCCCTTGGTGGCCGAAGCGGTCGTAGGTCTGCCGTTTTTCGGCATTGCCGAGCACCTCGTAGGCCTCGGCGGCCTCCTTGAACCTTGATTCCGCGTCCGGATCGTCCTGATTGCGGTCGGGATGGAACTTGAACGCCTGCTTGCGGTAGGCCGTTTTTATCTCGTCCTGCGCAGCCTCACGCGAGACCCCCAGGACTTCATAGTAATCGCGCTTGGCCATGACTAGATCTTGGAACCCTCGAAGGAATCATAATCGATCTCAACGTCCGGAATCGGCTGGTCGGGCAGAATCTTGCCCGCCGCGATCTCGCGCAGGGAGTTGACGATCTCCTTGTTCTTGGACTCGATCAGGGGCAGGTATCCTTCGCGATACTGCTTGACCCGCTTGATGCCCATCTGGGTGATGAGAAAACGGTTGCTCACTTTTTCCAGGCAATCTTCAACGGTAATCCGTGCCATGTCATTCTCCTTGGATCGTATTGCAGGTCCGGGCCTAGCTGCCTGCCGTCGCGAGGACGGGGAAGAGACCCTGAAGGTCCTTGAGCAGCCGGCTCGAAACCGGGTAGTACATGCCGCCGCCATTCTTGAGCCAGCACTGCCCCTGGGGCAGTTTCGGGTCCGCATAGAAAATCAGGGCGGCCAGCTTCTCGCCGCTCTTGTCAACAAGCCTGCAGTGCATGAGTTCCACCGCACTCTCCGGCAGAGTGTTCAGGGGCAGCGCCTCGAACTGCAAATCAGTAAATCGCCACAGCGACATGTCAATGCCGGAAATGTCCATATTGCTGCCAAATATGCGCCAGCCAGTCTCGCCGCGCTCGACCACGTACTCGGTGCCGCCATGGTTGACGATGAACCGGGCCACGATCCCGATGTCGAGCTTGACCACTGTCCGCCCCTGCACGTCAAAGGCGCTCCTGACCAGCTGTCCGACGCTCTGAGGGTCGAGCGTGAAGGGAATCTTCAGCCAGGACGAGTGGCCGACATAGATGTCCGGCCTGTCGTTCACCGTGTAGAAATCGACCGTGGACGGCGTCTCGCTCCTGCCATTCCAGATGCGAATCGTCAGCGCGGGCATGCGCTTGTCCACATCCATGGGTTCAAGAGCCAGGGCACCGGCCTTGAGCAGGGCCAGGGAGTGCAGATAAAGCTTGAGCGCCGAATCCGAAGCGGGCTTGTCCTTGAGATAGCCGGGCAGGCTGAAGAAATACCCTTCCTTGCGCTTCTCCACCAGCCAGCTGGACCCGAACGGCTGCACCAGCTGGACCTTGGCCACCGTCTCCTGATCGAAATTAAAGACACGGGTGTCGAAAAACCAGGCCGCGGGCAGGCCGAGCTGCTCAATGGCTCCGGCGTCAAATTCGTAGACCAGTCCGGGATTGTCCGAATTCCACCCCCGGACATTGCCGGAATCGTTGGCGGACAGCCTGATGGTCAGTGGGTTCTTGTCCTTGTCGCCAAAGGCGATGATGACCTTGAAGACCGGATCGTCAAGCCCGTAGGCGCCAAGCCCTCCCTGATCGAAACCGCCCACGGATCGCTGGAGTGTCAGCCCCTCAAGCCTCCCAAGGTAGTCGGCCACCCTCTCGGGCAGCACGCGCGCCACGAAATTCCACGATGTGCCAGGCACATGGGCCTCCCAGCCCGAAGCCACGGCATTGAGCATGTAGCTGCCCACGGGACTCTGGACGTGGATGGAAGTGACACCGGCAAAAGGCCGCGAAAGCCAGCGGGTCCGATCAATGCTCTGATGTTGGCTGGTCGCGTGCCAGGATATGCCGATGGCCATCGCGGCCACCAGCGCCAGGATCAGAGCCAGAAATATTCTCTTCAAAAAGGCAGCCCTCCAGACGGGTACCGGATCGAATCGTGTCGTATCGGCCCGCGGCAGGGCCTTGTCCGGCATGCAAGCTAGTTAAAATGCCCCAGCCGCACTTGCAAGTCAAGCTGGAATCGTCTATCTGCCATACCGGGCCCGCCATCCTAGCAAAGACATCAAGGGAACGATACATGGCCTCGTGGGGCAAACTCACATTCGCGCAAAAACAGTGCGTCAGCGCCACCGGCAAGCTCATGCAGAGCACCGGCATGGTCAGTCACGGGGCGCGCATCGGGATCGCCGCCTCGGGCGGGGTGGACAGTTTCCTGATGCTCAAGGTGCTGACCATCCGCCAGGCGATCATGCCCTTCCCCGTGGAACTCATGGCCCTGCACATCAACGCGGGCTTCGACACAGCCTCCCACGCTCCGCTCGTAGACTGGTGCGCCAGCCACAAGCTCGCCGCCCACATCGAGGTTACGGACTACGGCCCCCGCGCCCACTCGGAGGAGAATCGCAAGAAATCCCCCTGTTTCTATTGCAGCATGCTGCGGCGCAAACGACTCTTCGAACTGTGTCGGGATTACGGGCTGACCCACCTCGCCTTTGGCCACAACGCCGATGACAACGTGGTCACCTTCTTCATGAACATATTCCAAAACGGTCGCGTCCAGGGACTCTCGGTCAATGAACCTTTTTTTGACGGCAGGCTCAACGTCATCCGCCCCACCATGCTGCTGGACAAGAAAACCGTCATCAGGGCGGCCAAACAGTGGGAGCTCCCGGTCTGGGAAAACACCTGCCCTTCCAACGGACGGACCAGGCGTGATGAAATCCACGACTGGCTGCACCAAACATGGCAAAACGATAACCGTATGAAAAACAACGTGTTCAACGCGGTCATTCGCCACCAACTCGACTTGACATGCAAAAAGCTCTAGACTAATAGAACGTTAGTCGAGGAATCTGTCCTATTGAAACCATAACATCCGACTGGAAAGGCTATGCTTTTCAGAAAATACCACATCGTCGTCTTCAAGGATAAACAGGGATCATGCAAAAAGTTCCAGCTGCGAGGCTGGTTCATCGCAACCCTGCTCATTCTTGTTGTCGGCATGGCTGCTGGAAACATAGTCCTCTGGAACAAATACACCCGCCACTCCCGCGTCGAGCAGGGCCTGGGCATAGCCGAGAAAACCGTTCAGGAGCAGAAAACCCAGCTCCTCAGCCTTTCACAAAAAATATCCTCCCTGCAAAAAAATCTGGACCGCATCCGGGACTTCGACTCCAAGCTCAGGGTCATGATCAACCTTGACCAGGACGGCAGCCAGGCCACCGCGCCCAAGGGCGGCTCGGCCAACGAGAACTTTTCCAAGGGCTATCTGCCCCTCTACCGCCAGGAGCTGCTCGCCCGAAAGATGCACGAGTTCCTCCGCCAGCTCAATGTGGAGGCCCGGCTCGAAGAAGTCAGGCAGCAGGAAATCCTGCACACCCTGCGCAACAACCAGAACATCCTTGAGGCCACCCCCTCCATCTGGCCCACTTCGGGCTGGGTGACTTCGGGCTTCGCGTGGCGGACCTCCCCGTTCACCGGCAAGCGGGAATTTCACAAGGGCATCGACATTTCCGCCCCGCGCGGCACTCCTGTCTACGCCCCGGCGCGCGGCACCATCACCTTCACGGGACGCGACGGTTCCTACGGCCTGACCATCCGCCTGAAGCACAACGCCAGCCTTTCCACCCGCTACGCCCACCTGCACCGCATCTCGGTCAAGGACGGACAGGTCGTCACCCGCGGCGAACTGGTCGGCTACGTGGGCACCACCGGGCGAAGCACCGGGCCGCACCTGCACTACGAGGTGCGCCTCAACGGCGTGCCGGTGGACCCCAAGCGCTACATCCTGAACTAGCCGCCCAGGCAATGATCCAGACAGGCCCTCTCGGAACCGGACTTTCCAAGAGGGCCTTTTCCTTGTATGACATGACATCCGCCCCGGCACGAACTGGTTCGGGTTTTGCAATGAGAGCCTGATGGAAATTTTCGGATTCAACCCCAGCGACATGCTGAGCTTTTTCCTGACGCTGTTCCGCATCAGCGTCGTGCTCTTCCTGATGCCGTTTTTTGGCGGCAATTCGATCCCCACCCTGGTCAAAGGCGCCCTGGTCCTGGTCCTGTCCCTGGCCGTGTGGCCGCAGCTCTCCTTCCCAGGCAGCATGCTTCCTGCCAATGGACTGGACATCACAATCATGTTCCTGGGTGAGGTTCTGCTCGGCCTCATCCTCGGTCTGACCGTCAACTTCCTGTTCGGCGCCATCCAGTTCGGCGGCCAGATCATCGGGTTTCAGATGGGATTCGCCATGGTCAGCGTGGTCGATCCCATTTCAGGCACAACCAATGCCGTGACCGCCCACTTCCTCTACATGTGCACCATGCTGACCTTCCTCGTCCTCAACGGCCACCTGCAGTTGATCAACGCCCTGGGCATGAGCTTTCAGTACATTCCTCCGGGCGGACTGCTGATCACGCCGAGCCTGGCCACCCAGTTCCTGAGCCTCTCGGCCATCATGTTCACCCTGGCCATCAGGATCGCGGCCCCGGTCATGGCCGCCCTGTTTCTGGTCGATCTCGCCCTGGCGCTCATCTCCAGGGCCGCGCCCCAGATGCATGTGCTCATCCTCGGCTTTCCCATCAAGATCACGGTCGGCTTCTTCTTCCTGGGCTTCCTCTTCACCATCATGTCCCTCTATGTGCAGGAATTCATCCAGGATCTGACCCCGCTCTTCCGGGGCATCCTCAAAGCCGGATCGCCGCTCTAGGGGGCATGGACCATGGCCCAGGATCCGAGCAAAACAGAAAAAGCCACCACAAAGCGGCGCAAGAGAACCAGAAACGAGGGCAACGTCCCCAAGAGCTCCGAGCTGACCAAGGCCATCGTCCTGCTCATGGGCGTGCTCACCCTGCGCTCTCTCATTGGCTTTTATCAGGACCAGTTCATCGAGATCTATGAATGGACCTTCCGCGAAGGCATCCATACCAAACTCGACCCGTCCACGACCTATGCCCTGTTTGTCTGGGGCGTGAAGAAACTGGCCATCATCGTCCTGCCCCTGCTCTTTGTCCTCGCCTTCACCGCATGGCTGACCCTGCGCCTTCAGGTCGGCGGGCTCTGGACAACCAAGCCGATGAAGCCGAAATTCGCCAAGATGTTCAACATCGTGGCAGGGCTCAAGCGGCTGCTCATCAGCCCCCAGGCGTTTGTCAGACTCGGCAGGAGCATCCTGCAAGCCCTGGCCGTTGGCATCGCCCCCTATATCGTCATCAAGCAGGAGTTGCCCAACCTGCTCCCCCTGTTTCACGCCAGCACCCACGGCATCATCGCCTACATCCTCGGCGTGGGCTACAAGATGGCCTGCTACGCGCTGGTGCCCATGCTGCTCATCGCCATAGCAGACCTCTGGTACTCACGCTGGAAGTACGAGGAGGGCATCAAGATGACCAAGGACGAGATCAAGGACGAGCGCAGACAGGCCGAGGGCGACCCGCATATCAAACGGAAACAGCAGCAAAAGATGCTCCAGATGATGGCCAGCCGGATGTTCAAGGACATTCCCAAGGCGGACGTGGTCATCACCAACCCGACCCACTTCGCCGTGGCCCTCCAATATGACGCCCTGGTGGCCCCGGCCCCCCTGGTGCTGGCCAAGGGCGTGAACCGGGTTGCCGAACGAATCAAGGAGGTTGCCAGAGAAAACAGCATTCCCATCGAAGTCAACCCTCCCTTGGCACGGGCTTTGTATAAACAGGTCGAAATCGGGGAAACAATCCCGGAGGAAATGTTCCAGGCAGTTGCCGCGATCCTCGCAAAACTTGACAAGTTCAAGAGACGCTAGGGGTTGCAGGCAAAAGACACCTCCGGCAAACGACTCAAGACCGTCCAAGAGGTGTCAAAAACATGGCTCAGCCTTCAAGCAAGTCCCTCATCCCCCAGATAGACTACTCAAAATTCACCAAACAGGGCGACATCCTCCTGGCTGGCGGCGTTGTGACCATCCTCTTCGTGATGCTCATCCCACTGCCCACGCCGTTTCTCGACTTCATGCTGACCGTCAGCATATCGCTTGCGCTGGTCATCCTGGTGACCACCATGTTCATGATCTCCCCCCTGGAATTTTCCATCTTCCCGTCGCTGCTCCTGGTCACCACCCTGCTTCGGCTCTCCCTCAACGTGGCCACCACGCGCGCCATCCTGCTCCACGGCCACGAGGGCTCCGACGCCGCCGGGTCGGTCATTCAAAGTTTTGGCGAGTTCGTGGTCGGCGGCAACTACGTCATCGGCATTGTCATCTTCATGATCCTGTTCATCCTCAACAAGACAGTCATCGTCAGCGGTACCACGCGCATCGCCGAGGTGGCCGCCCGCTTCACCCTGGACGCCATGCCGGGCAAGCAGATGGCTGTCGAGGCAGACCTCAACGCCGGACTCATCGACGAGGCAGAGGCCACCAGACGGCGCGACCACATGCGTCGGGAAGCCGACTTCTACGGTGCCATGGACGGTGCGGGCAAGTTCGTCTCCGGTGATGTCAAGGCAGGCATGATGATCACCTGCGTCAACATCATCGGCGGATTCCTCATCGGCGTGATCCAAAACAACATGGAGTGGATGGACGCCGCCCAGACTTACACCCTGCTGACCATCGGCGACGGTCTCGTCGCCACCATTCCGTCGCTGATCATCTCCACCTCGGCGGGTATCATCGTCTCGCGCGCCGCAGCCGAGGCCAAGATGGGCGAGGAATTCATAGGCCAGCTGTCATACCACCACCGAGCGCTCAAGCTGGTGTCGGGCATCCTGGTTATCTTCGCCATCGTTCCGGGCATGCCCACCATACCCTTCCTCACCCTTGCGGTTATCGTCTATACCGTGGGACACCTGTCCGCCAAGCAGCAGAACGCCATGAACACGACCCTCGAGGACAAGAAGGACGCCCGCGACAACGCCACCCTCGACACGCCCGAAGAGGTGCAGATGCTTCTGCCTCTTGATCAGCTGGAGCTGGAGGTCGGCTACGGCCTCATCCCGCTGGTGGACGAGGAGCAAAACGGCAACCTGCTCTCGAGAATCCGCTCCATTCGCCGCCAATTCGCCCTGGACATGGGCGTGGTCATCCCCTCGCTCCACCTGCGCGACAACCTGCAACTCAAGCCGGGCGAATACCGCGTGGTCATCAAGGGCAACCCCGTGGCCCAGGCCGAACTGCTCATCGACCACTATCTGGCCATGGATCCGGGCGATGCCAAGCAGCGCATCCAGGGCGTGGAGACCGTGGAACCGGCCTTCAACCTGCCCGCGGTCTGGATACCCGAAGCGCAGAAGGAAGAGGCCATGCTGGCGGGTTACACCGTGGTCGATCCGTCCACGGTCATCGCCACGCACCTGACAGAAGTGTTCCGCCGCAACCTGCATGAATTCCTCGGACGCCAGGAGACCCAGGAACTGCTCGACAACCTCACCAAACGCGCACCCAAGGCCGTGGAAAGCCTCGTCCCCTCGGTGCTCAATGTCGGCGGCGTCCAGAAGGTCCTCCAGCATCTGGTGCAGGAGAAGGTCTCCATTCGCGACCTGCTGACCATCGTGGAAACCCTGGCCGACTACGGCTTGGCCACCCAGGACCCGGCCCAGCTCACGGAATTCGTCCGCGCCAAGATGGGCCGGACCATCATCAACCCCTACCTTGGCGAAACAGGCATCCTGCCCATCATCACCCTGAGCCCCAAAGTGGACGAGATCCTCGCGGGTGCCATGCGCCCGGCGGAACAGGGCGGCTATCTGGCCCTTGAGCCGGGCATGGCCCAGCAGATCATCCAGACTATCAACCGGGCCACCGAGGACGCCATGGTCGCTGACGGCCAGCCGGTCCTGCTGGTGACGCCGCAGATCAGAAGCCAGCTCGCCCAGCTTCTGAACAGGTTCATCCCGACCCTTGCCGTCATATCTCAGGCCGAGATTCCTGCAGACATCAAGATCCAGTCTGCAGCAACCGTTGATTTCTAGGAATAGAACATGAGAATGAAGACCTTCCGCGCCGCCAACTCCACTGCGGCATTCGCCCTGGTCAAGGCCGATCTCGGAAAGGATGCCGTCATCCTCTCCAACAAGACCGTCACGGAAAACGGCAGCAAATGCTGCGAGGTCGTGGCCGCGGTGGATTCAGTCCCGGCAGCCGCGACTGCGAGGACCAGAAACGACGTGGTCGAGGACGCCCTGCATGGCACAGCGGGCTGGCAGCGCGAGTGGAGCCAGATCAAGAATCAGATCATGATGCTCATGAGGCCGCAGATGGACCGCGAGACCATCACGCCCAAGCAGCGGCTGGCCTTGGAATACCTGGAGCGCGAGGACGTGGACGACCGGGCCATGACGCGAATATTCTGCGAACTGCGCGAGGATGCCGACCGCTCCATCATCACGGTGCTCGAATCCATGGTTGAAGTGAAACCCTTTCAGGCCAGCAGGTGGCCGGGCGTCATCCACGCCTTTGCCGGCCCCGGCGGAGCGGGCAAGACCTCCAGCCTGATCCGGCTGGCCCTGAGGGAAAAGAAGAGCAACCCCAAGGCACGCATCTGCCTGGCCACAGCTGACGGCGGACGCGGCAAAGGGCGGCTTGTCCTCAAACACTATGCCGAACTCTCCTGCCTTGCCTTTCGGGAGCTCATGACCCGCGACGACTTCATGCTCCTGCGTCGCGAGGCCGACCAATTCGACATGATTCTCATTGACCTGCCCGGACTTCCCGGCAATACAACCCTTGAAGAATTCACCGCCCTTTACGGGCTTTCCACGTGCGAAAACCTGTCCATCCACCTGGTTCTCAACCCGTATTACAGCCAGACCCAGTTCGATCGGTTCATGGAGAAATACAAAAGTGAACAACTTGCAAGCGTTATCTGGACGAAACTCGACGAAACCTGTACATTTGGTGCATTATTGAACATGGCGTTCGCCAGCGGGCTGCCCATTTCAGCGCTCTCGTACGGGGCTGATCTCAAGAACAGCATCGCTCCCGCCACCAAGGACATGATCTGGCGGATGCTGTTCATGCGCAAACTGCCCGGCGGCGACATCCAACCCTAAGGAGAAAGACAGACGCCATGACTTCCCGTTTACCCCTGGTCCTCTCCGTCACCTCCGGCAAGGGCGGCGTGGGCAAAACCAACATGTCGGTCAACCTGGCCTACTCCCTGAGCATGGCGGGCAAGAACGTTGTTCTGCTCGACGCCGACCTCGGGCTGGCCAACGTCGATGTCATTCTCGGCCTGACCCCGGAGCGCAACCTGTTCCACCTCTTCAACGAGGACATGACCCTGGACAGGATACTCTTCGACACCCCCTACGGCTTCAGAATTCTCCCCGCGTCCTCGGGTGTCAGCGACATGGTCAACCTGGACCGTGGGCAAAAACTCGACCTGCTCGATGCCATGGACGCCCTTGAGGACACCGTGGACTACCTCATCGTCGATACCGGGGCCGGCATCAACGACAACGTGCTCTATTTCAACCTCGCGGTGCAGGAGCGGCTGCTGGTCATCACCCCTGAGCCCACTTCACTGACCGACGCCTACGCCCTGATCAAGGTGCTCAAGCTCCAGCACGGGGTGGAGCGATTCCGCGTGCTCGTGAACATGGTGGAGGACAGGAAGACGGCCAAGGATGTCTACATCAAGCTGCTCAAGGCCTGCGACCACTTCCTGGACGGCATATCCCTCGATCTGGTCGGCTTTGTCCCCTATGACCCCAATGTCCGCAACTCGGTCATCGCGCAAAAACCCTTTTGTCACAGGTATCCCAAGACCCCGGCCAGCGTGGCGGTCAGACAGGCCGCGCAAACAATCAACGGATGGCATGTAGAACCAAACACAGATGGCAATATTAAATTCTTCTGGAAAAAACTGCTCTTCCAGGAACGATCCGTGGCGTGAACTGGAAAACGGAGCCAAGAACTGGGATGACTTCTCGTCACGGGACAGGGAAGACATCGCCCGCTTCTACGCGCCGAAAATCCGGATACTCGCCCTTCGCCTCAAGGCGAAACTGCCGCAAAGCGTCGAGCTCAATGAGCTGATCAGCGCCGGCAGCCTGGGTCTTCTGGACGCACTGGGCAAATACAACGCCCAGCGAGGCATCAAGTTCGACACCTACTCCGAAAACCGGATCAAGGGTGCCATGCTTGACGAGCTGCGCCGGATGGATTGGTTTTCCAGAGGATTGCGCCAAAAGGTCAAGGCGCTTGAAGATGCCCAGCGGCAGGTGGAGCACGAAACCGGCGGCCCGGCCACGACCGAGCAGTTGCAGGCTCTTACCGGCATGTCGGAAAAAGACGTGCGCCAGGGACTTGAAGCCCTGCACAACCAGATGTGCTTAAGCCTCGACAGCTTTCATGAAAACGTCATTGGCCGCAAGGCCATGACCGAGGACGAACCGTTCCAGTCAACGGCCTTTCAGGAAATAGTTGACAAAGTAGCCAGTCTCATTGAGGAATTGACGCCAAGGGAAAAATTGGTCATATCTTTGTACTACGGTGAGGAACTGAACATGAAGGAAACGGCTGAAGTTATGGACATAACCGAAGGCCGGGTTTCTCAGCTTCACTCCCAAGCCCTGACAAAGTTGAGAAAAACATTCAGAGCCCGCTATGAAAGCGAGTAGCACAGAGTAAAGGAGCACCTCCATGGCTTACGACACCAATATGCGCATCCTCGTCGTCGACGACTTCTCCACCATGCGCAAGATCATAAAGAACATCCTTCGCCAGCTCGGCTTCACCAACATCGTCGAGGCCGACGACGGCTCCACGGCCTGGGAAGTGCTGAACAAGGACAACATTGACTTCATCGTGTCCGACTGGAACATGCCGACCATGTCGGGCATCGAGCTCTTGCGCAAGGTCCGCGGCAGCGAGGAATACGCCGATCTGCCCTTCCTGATGGTCACCGCCGAGGCGCAGCAGGAGAACATCATCGAGGCCGTGCAGGCCAAGGTGTCCAACTACATCGTCAAGCCGTTCACCCCTGAAACCCTGGGCCAGAAGATCGAAAAAATCTTCAGTTAGCCTCCGGCTTTTGGCCTGAGAGGCGAACACCATGGTTCTGCTTGTCCCGAACGACGCTGATGATATGAGCCCGGATTCAACTCCGGGCGGAGGCCGACAGCCCAAGGCGCAGCTCGACGACAGCGAGGCCAGCAAGGCGACGCAGAAGGTCGATCTCGACCTTGACGACGCCCCCTTTCTCGAAGACGAGGAAGAAGAGGAAGAGGTCGCCTTTGCCCAGGAGGAGACGCCCCTTTTCGAAAAGAGCGTCCCGGCGAAAAAATTCGATTTTTCGGCGCTTTTCAAGAATCGGCTGTTCCTGATTGCTCTCGGCGTGATCCTGCTCCTGGTCGTGATCATCATCCTCCTGCTCGGTCGCGAGCCGGAGGCTCCGCCGCTGCCGCCGCCTCCTCCCAAGGCTGCCCCGAGCGCGCCAACTGAGGCGGCGGAGACGCTGGACATCCTCATCCGCCTCGACCCGTTTCTCATCGAGCAGCGCGACAAGGACAACGTCATCCGATTCCTGGAAGTCCGGGTGCTCGTCAGCACCCAGGACGAGGGTTTGGCCAAACAGTTCAAGCAGGATACCTACACCGTTCGTAACGCCATATTCTATTATTTGAAAAACAAGGATCTCCAGTTTCTCTCCAACAAGGAGAACAGCGACAAACTCAAGCAGGAACTGCTGGCAATCATCAACCAATACATGGGGTTTGGTCAGTTCGATACGATCTTGTTCGAACAATATCTTGTGAGGTGAGCCATGAGTCCGACTCCCCTGGACCTTCCGGTCCTCATATCGCAGCTGCCCTATGTCGCGAAGATAGCCCATGCGGAAAAAGCAGGACCGGAAATCAAGAAGCAGATTTTCGGGCCGCTCATCAACGAGTATATTCGAAAGAATGAGAGCAAGGTCCAGCAGGTCGAAAAAAAGGAGCAGACCGCTCCGCTCGACCGCGACGGCCACCAGCAGCAAGGGCAGCAAACCCTGGCAGAGCACGAGCGCAAGGAGAAGGAAGACGAGGACAAGGGCGAAACCACCCCGTCCAGCCACTCCCCCTGGTCAGGCAACATCGTGGACATCAAGATATGACCTCCGCCGTCCCTGACCGCACGCCGCTTCAACCACGAACCCGCGAGAATCCCTGATGTCCGATCTGCTCATCATCCTGCTCACCATCAGCGAGGTCGTGCTCCTTGGCGTGGTGATCATGTTCTTCCTGCGCCTGAAGAAATCCGAGGCGCTCCTCTCAGGCATCCAGATCAAGCAAGAGGAGTTCATCAAGCGTCTCCAGTTCAACACCCAGCTCGAAAATGAGCTTGTGGCCACCTTTGAGCGACGCCAGCAGGAGTTGATCACCCTGAACAACGAGCTCGAACACAGGGTGGCGGAACTGAAGAAACTGGTCACCCAGGCCGACGGCTACTGCAAATCCCCCCAGTTCATGCGCGAGATCATTCTCATGGGGCACCGGGCTGGCAAATCCCCGGCGCAACTCGCCAAGTCCACCGGCCTCAGCCTCGAAGACATCGACCTGATCATCGACCAGTCGTGACGACCACCCCATTGGGCAGGTGAACCGATGCGGGACAGGAACGGGTGAGATGATGCGCATACGCGATGGCGGTTCGGGATTCGCAGGATCCGGCGGAGGCAGCGGGAGTCGCTCGGACCAGTTCCGCCAGGGACGCCGCCCCGGCCAGAAGGTCCGAGGCAAACTCGTCAAATGGGTGTCCGAAGGCATGGCCTGGATTCTCATCGACGGCCACAGCCTCCTGGCGCAGCTCCAATCGCGCCCGCCCGAAGGATCTTTCCTGACCTTCACCATCAAACAGCTCACGCCAGAAATCGTGCTCAAGGAGATATTCGGCGGAGGCGGGGGTGTTCCCGACAGCTTGGCCGCGGCAAGCGCCTTCGAGACAGCGCGGACCCTCTTCGAGAACAGGTTCCGGCCCCATGGGCCTACCCTGGCCGTGTCTGACACCGCCTCACGCCTGCCCCGCTTCATGGCGCTCCTGGCCGGGGAGACCGCCCTTTTCGCCGCCTATCTCGATGCCCTTGATTGCACGGAGGGCATCAACACCCTCTTTGCCAGCCAACGCACGGGCCGCATCGCCTACCAGCCATGGCTCACCCCCCTGTGTCGGCGGCAGTTGACCAGGACACATCACCCGGATGCCGCCACCGGCCAGGGACTTGTCGAGGTCGTCGTGGAATGCGAGGCCGGTCCACTGGGATTGGTCAGGGTCGAATTTCTCCACAAGACCGCAGCCACTGGTTACCGCGTCAAGGTCCAGCGCGCATCACGCATCCAGGATCTCAAGACCTTCCTGCAGTCGCGCATGCATCTCCCGGAGACGGGGATCGAGTGCCATGGCGTGGGCAAACTCCCGCAAAGCGAGCACGGCGGCATACTCGCCGAATTCATCTTCACCCGCTGATACCGAAAAACCCGCCATATGGCGGGTTTTTCGGTGATCTTCAGATCACGACAGTCTCGTGACGCAACTAGGCGGTGGCGGCCACCGGGGGGACCATGCGTCCGCTACGGACGGGCTCCCTGGCCGATTCAGGCAGAGGCAGGGTCACGGGTTCAAGGTAGATGTCGCGGTTTTCATCCAGGTGGCGCAGGAACGCGTTGTTCATGGCGTGCCCAGATGCAAACACCTCAAAATGCCCATGCAGCGGCGCGCCGAGCACGGCCATGTCGCCGATGAAATCAAGCAGCTTGTGCCGCACGAACTCGTCCTTGAAGCGCAGCCCCTCGGCGTTGAGAACACCGTACTCGTCGAGCACGATGGCATTGTCGAGCGATCCGCCCAGGGCCAGCCCGTTGGCATGCAGGTAATCCACTTCCTTGAGGAAACCGAAGGTGCGGGCCTTGGCGATCTCGGTGACGAAATTTCTGGGGGTGATCTCAAGCTCCAGCCGCTGGGAACCGATGAGGGGATGGACAAATTCGATGGTGTAGTCCACGCGGAACCCGTTGTGGGGGCGCGCCTTGATGTATTTGCCGTCCTGCTCGAACTCGATGGGCTTCTTGACGGCCATGACGGTCCTGGGCTTGTCGAGCTTGCGTAGCCCGGCCTGCTTGAGCAGATAGACGAAAGAGGCGGCGGAGCCATCCATGATGGGCAGTTCTCTGCCGGTCACCTCGATATGGATGTTGTCGATGCCCATGCCGCTGACTGCGGCCAGCAGGTGCTCGACAGTGGCGACGGACTGGTGCCCGTCTCCGAGGACGGTGGCAAGCCCGGTTTCGACGACCAGGGACGGAGCGGGGGTCAGGAAGGTGGAACCGGAATCATTGCGGAGCGAAAAGAGGATTCCGGTGTCCTCAGTGGCCGGGCGGAGAACAAGCTCCACCTGCTTGCCGCTGTGAAGTCCGATCCCGGTGCAACGCACTGATTTGTGTATGGTGGTCTGAAGCATTGTCCCTCCGGTTAATTCACCGAACATAACAGCAAAAACAATGCCACAGCCACATTATAGCACAAAGCCATGATTTTATTAAACTTATTTTTCATAAAACTTTCTAGAAAAGTGTGTCAATTGCGCAAATAATTGTTTTTTTACAACAACAAATCGCGGGAGTGTTGCATTTTTGCGATTACGCCCGTCGCATGGATACGACACGATCATGCCCGGCCAGGTCCTTGATGACGCCAACATCCCTGGATTCCAGACATTGGTTTGACGTTATAATATTCACACCCTCGACCTGTCCGCAACCGATCTCCATGAGCAGGAGTCCGCCAGGCCGGAGCGCCTCAAGGGCGCGCGGGAGCATGGCCCGGATATGATCAAGCCCGTCCGGCCCGCTGACCAGGGCGGTTCTTGGCTCAAACCCGGTCACCTCGCGGCTGGCCCGTTCGAATTCTTCGTCCGTGACATAGGGGGGATTCGAGACGATGAGGTCAAAGCGCCCTTTTCCGAGAATGGGACCTGTGAAATCGCCTTGAACAAAGGCGATCCGGTCGTGGACTCCGTGAGCGCGAGCATTGCGCCGGGCCACGGCCAGGGCCGGGCCGCTCAGGTCGACGGCCAGCCCGGTGGCATGGGGAAAACAGTGGGCCAGGGTAACGGCCAGGATGCCGGACCCGGTGCCAAGATCGGCAAAGCGGACGGGGGTATCGGGCGAAAAGGCGTTCAGGACGGCCTCGATGACGTGCTCTGTCTCAGGGCGCGGAATGAGGACATCGGGCGTGACCGAGAAATCCAGCCCGTAGAACTCGCGGCGTCCGAGGAGGTAGGCCAGGGGCTCGCCCGAGGCGCGTCTGGCGGCAAGGGAGCGGATGCGGTCGGTCTCTTCAGGCGTCAGCGCGCGATCACGCTCAAGGCTGAGCCCGAGCCGGGTCAGACCAAGAACCTCGGCCACCAGGACCTGGGCGCTCAGGCGCGGCGAATCCACGCCCTGCAGCCCGGCCTCGCACTCCCGGACAATGGCCTGCACAGTGACACCCATACTGGTTGCCGACGATGCGCTAATCGCCCTGCCGCTTCATGGCCTCGGCCTGATAATGGCCGATCAGGGCGTCGGTCAGGTCGTCCAACTCGCCTTCCAGGATCTGGGGCAGCTTGTGCAGCGTCAGGTTGATGCGGTGGTCGGACACCCGCCCCTGCGGGAAATTGTAGGTGCGGATGCGCTCGGACCTGTCGCCAGAACCCACCTGGATGCGCCGGGCCGCGTCCTCCTCGGCCTTGGCCTTGTCCTGCTCAAGCTGGAGCAGGCGGGAGCGGAGCACCTTCAGGGCCTTGGCCTTGTTCTTGTGCTGCGACTTCTCGTCCTGACAGATGACGATCATGCCGGTGGGTATGTGGGTGACGCGAATGGCCGAGTCCGTGGTGTTGACCGACTGGCCACCCGGCCCTGACGAACGGAACACGTCCACGCGAACGTCCTCGGGCCGAAGGTCGATATCCACCTCCTCGGCTTCGGGCATGATGGCCACGGTGACCACCGAAGTATGGATGCGGCCCTGGGATTCAGTGGCTGGAACGCGCTGCACCCGGTGGGTGCCGGATTCGTATTTGAGCTTGCTGTAGACCTTGTCGCCTGCAATGCTGGCAATGACTTCCTTGAGCCCCCCCGAACCTGTGACATTGGAGCTCATCTCCTCCACCTTCCACCGGTTGGCCTCGGCGTAGCGGGTGTACATGCGATAGAGATCAGCCGCGAACAGGCCCGCCTCGTCGCCGCCGGTGCCCGCACGGATTTCAAGGATGATGTTCTTCTCGTCCATGGGATCGCTGGGCAGCAGGAGTATCTTGATCTTTTCCTCAAGGGTCTCGATGCGGTCCTCAAGCTCGCTGATCTCGGCCTTGGCCATTTCGCGGATTTCCGGGTCCGGGTCGTGGGACATCTCGCGATTTTCCGCAAGATCCTTGGAGCATTTCTTGTATTCGCGATACAGGACGACCACGTCGCTCAGGTCGGAATGCGCCTTGGAAACCTTCTTGTAGCGTTCCTGGTCGTTGAATATTCCAGGCTGGGCCAGCTCATACTCCAGCTTGTCGTATTTGATTTCGATATCTTCCAGCTTGCCGAACATGATCAGCACTCCTCGGCGTTGACAGCGCACCGCAGCGCGGCAATGGCCACTTCTATCTGACTGTCGTCCGGTTCCTTGGTCGTCAAAAGCTGCATCATCATGCCGGGCCAGCACATCATCCTGCAGACAGAGTTTCCGCTGTACTTCCCGGCAAACTTGATCATCTCATAGGCGACGCAACTCACCGGAATCATGAGAAACAACTTCATACCGACAATATACAGGTGCTTGGAGACAAAATGCTCGGGCGAATAAAAAGTCAGCAGGTACGGCACCAGAACCGTGTAGAGCAGAATGGACACCGCCAGCACAAAGAGCAGGAAGGCCGTGCCGCAACGCGGATGCAACCGGCTGCGAAAGCGCGAAGAGGCCGGGGAAAGGTCGCCACCCTCTTCCCAGGCCCAGATGACCTTGTGCTCGGCCCCGTGATACTGAAAAACGCGTCTGATATCAGGGATGTAGGAGATGGCGAGGATGTACCCGACAAAAATGACCATCTTGATGACGCCGTCCCAGAGGTGGAAGCTCAGGGAATCCACATCCCCGGCCAAGCCCATATACTCCATGCCCACGGACAAAAAGTGGGGGAGCACCACGAACAGACCAAGCGCAGCACCCAAGGCCAGGACCATGGTCAGGACCAGATGCCAGGTGGTCAGCTCGCCGCCGTCCTCGTCGTCATCGTCCGCCGCCTGCATGGCCGAATAGTTGAGGGCCTTGATGCCGTTGACCATCGTCTCCATGAGCACGGGAAAACCGCGCAGGAAAGGCTTCTTGAGCCAGGGATGCCGGACCAGGGTGAACCATGGCCGCACCTCGGTGGTGATGGTCCCGTCGGATTTGCGGATGGCGATGGCAAGCGTATTCCTGGCGCGCATCATGACGCCCTCGATGACAGCCTGCCCGCCAACGGCCTGCGGTGCGGCCAGAGCCAGAAGTCCCAGGATATTCAAGTAGCTACCCTCCGGTAATCACGTCCAAGGCAACAATCCACCCCGAGCAGCAGCACCCTTGACCACGCATCCAGCCGGGTTAGAATTAAGAATTCCCCGACATTTGTAAAGCGCAGTCGCCAAAACAATATGCCTCCGCGGGAAGGTATCCCAACGAAGGCATATGGTCACGGCTTTCGCCGCAAGGAAAGCTAGTTGCCAGCCGGAGTCTTGTCGAACTGGGCGTACTTCTTGCGGAAGCGGTCGATGCGCCCGGCGGTGTCGACGAAACGCTGCTTGCCGGTGTAGAAGGGATGGCAGTTGGAGCAGATTTCAACTTCAACCTCTTCACCCTTGGTGGTCGTCAATTCGGCCTCGTAACCGCAGTGGCAACGAAACTTGGCCTTGTGCGTGGTGGGATGAATATCGTTCTTCATGACGTTCTCCTGTCATATTTATTGCGTGGAACTTGGTCTTATACTCAGACACACATGGGTTGGCAAGCAAAAAAAGAGCTTTTCCGCCCCGCTTCTTCCTGGCCCGATCCGGCAGGTCGGCGCGCCAAGCGGCCCCCTCACCCTAGTGCAATAAAAAGGGCGAGAACTTTCGTTCCCGCCCTTTGTCAATCAAGCTCGGCGTGTGGGTTAGACGCAGCCGGTGGGCTTGGGCAGGCCAGCCATCTTACAGGCACCCTTGCCGGGGCCGGACGGGAACAGCTCGTAGATCTGCTTCAGCTTGAAGCCGGTAACCTTGGAAAGGATGCGAACCATCGGGGCAATGCCGTTCTTCTTGTAGTAGTCCTGAAGGAAGTCAATGACCTTCTGGTGATCCTCGGTGATCTCCTTGATGCCCTCGGACTCTTTCACGAATTCGACCCACGCGGGGGTCCAGTCCTCGAACTTCTGCAGGAAACCGTCCTCATCAACCTCAAAATTGGCGCCCTGAAATTCAACAACAGCCATTGTATCCTCCTAGTGGGATGTTTGTCATGCTGAAGCTCCGGGGACTTCCCGGAACAACCATATCCGTTTAAGCAGCGATCCGCTACTCGATACCATATTGATCCGAACTAAAACCGTGACGGGACATTACGTCCACAGGCCATCCTTTGTCAAGCGCTCGACGAATTTCCCATGAACTCCGTCACCGGCCCGCCCCAGTTCCGCCATGTCCCTCAACCAATCAGGATTGATTGAGTTCGTCGTAATGGACACGGGCATAATCCAACCCAGGCTCCATTTTAAGCGCAGCACCGAGATAGTCAAGTGCTTCCACGGTGTTGCCCATGAACTTGTGGCACAGGCCGAGGTTGGCCAGATCATGCGGCGATCCGCTGTCTATGGTCAGGGACGCCTCGAAATCCCTGGCCGCGTCCTTGTACCGTCCGCCCTTGAAATGGGCCACGCCGCGCAGGTTGAAGTATTCGCGGCACTCGTCGTCCAGGGCCAGAGCGCGGTCGAGCGGGGCCACTACCTCGTCCCAGCGCTCCTGTTGCGACAGGGCGTAGGCTTCGTAAAAGGCGCACAGGGCGCGTTCCTCGTTGGCGGGCTGGAGCGGTCCAGCCAGGACGAACTGGTCAACGGCGTATTCGGGATCACCCATGCGCAAGGCCAGAAGCGCCCGGAAAAAAGGAATGAAATAGGCGTCTGGATAAATATCCTCCACCTCGTCGAGTCCTTCCAGGGCCTCGTCGAAATCCGATTCCTCGGCCAGGATGCGCCCGACGAACAGCCCGATGCTGCGGTTGGGTGTGCGTTCGCGAAAATCGAATCCCGGAACGAAATTGTAGTTGGCAGTCACCCCAATGTCCGGGTGCATGGTGCTGACGGAATACAGCGGCGTGCCACGCTCGGCCAGCCCGTCGGCCAGGGTCGCCAGCTCCCGGCGGATGTTCCTGTCCTCCACGCTCGGCAGGGTGTCGAGGCCGACCACCGGGCCCTGGCAAAGCCACTGCGCCTGCTCGACCCTGGTGAATTTGGGCAGCCCGGACGCCTCGTAGACCCGGCTGGTCTCGAAATCGCCCGCCAGCTGCGCCACCTCGGTGATGGCCCGGATGGCCGCCTTGACCGGCGAAGCCGCAGTGCCAGCCGTGAACACGATCTCACTCAAGACCGGAAAGGTCTTGGCATCCCAGGCCACGGCAGCCACCGTGGGAACCGGGTAGCCCAGGCTGAAATCCTTGAGGATCAGGGTGACGCCGTTCTTCTCGAAACAGTCCACCAGTCTTGCCAGGACCGGATCGTCCGAAGACCTGGGATCAATGGTCGGCATGGTCGGCCTTAAGCGGTCGATGCGGGCGCAAACGTGCCGCTCCACCAGTTCGCAGCCGCCCTGGGAGATGGACTCCTCAAAGGTGTTGCCCGCTGACGATCCGTTGAACTCGTTGAGTTTCCTGAACCAGTCGAGGGGGACATACTCATGGCGGCCACTGGCCACGTCAAGGGCATGATGGAACCGCCAACGATGGAGGTCCATGAGACGCACGGCGTCCTCGTCTGCAATGGCCTCGTCCACCGAGGCCGCAATCAGCCGGATGTCCATGAGCTGTCCCGGCCATTTTTCCTCGGCCTCGGACCATGTCAGGCGGGTGAAATTCCCCTCGTCGGCCCAGAAGCTGAAATAGGAATACCGCTCCACCAGTTCCATCAGGGCCGATGCCTCGGCCTGTTCAGGCGAGGCCCCCTTGCCCATCTGCTTGCGGGTGGGCATGACCTGCCGGGCCTTGGCACCGCAGATGCCGACAAAGACCGGAATGCCAAGCCGCCCCGTGTCCACCCGTTCGGTCCCGGCGAGCACATCGGGGCAGGCCTCGGCCAGACGGGCGGTCACGCGCCTGACAGTCTCCGCCGGACTGCACGCCTTGTCCTGGTCCGAGGTGTACGCCTTGGGGCAGTCCTTGAGCTTGATCACGCGGTTTTCCTCTTGAGCCTGAACAGATTGACCGTCCTCTCCTCGCCCGTGACCTTTTCATTATACTTGGAGCAGGTTCTGGCCATGGAGAAATGCTCGGCGACCTGGGTGAAAAACTTGCGCGTCTGCCGCTTTTCATCCAGAGCCAGAAAGACTTCAGCCGAGGCATCCACGGCCAGATGGCGATCCAGGAAGCCGATCAGGGGCTCGTAGGCGGCCTCGTCGTAGAGAACCTCGCAGCCCACGATGCAGTCGAACCGGGTCTCGTCGTCGCTTCGGGTGAAATCCATGCGGGTGATGGTGGCGAATTCCTCAAGGCCGTTCTTGAGCACGTTGATGCGGCTGAAGAGGAGCGCGTCCGGGTCGATGTCGCTGATGGTCACCGCCAGCCCCCGGCTGGCCAGGACCATGCCGTTGACCGCTCCGCCCGCGCCGATTTCGAGAATCCGGCATCCCTCGGGGAAGGGATAGCGCGACAGCATGTAGCCGAGCACCAGACACGACGGCCACACCTTGGCCCACAGGGGCAGACTGACGGTCTTCCCGGCCCGAGTCCTGTTGACCAGCGTTTCTATGTATTGCTGCATGTCCGTGACCTGCAACACCTCAAGGGAAAGACCGCCCAGGGAAACCTTCTGGAACTCGACCGGGCCGAACTTCCGCACGGCGAGGTCGATGAGCCGATCCATGGGCTGATCAAGATCATACGCCTTCACGACAAAACCATCCTTGCCGACCCTTGCCCCACAGTGTGGAGTTACTGGTCTCTCTTGTTGATGCTTTCCAGGGTCCACAGGCCGCTGCCTTCGGCGTCCGTGCGGGAGAACTCCCAGGCCGCGCGCAATTGGTACGGCTGATCGCCGGAAACACCCTTGCGCAGCTGGGCGTCGTAGAAAACCGTGATCCAGGTCCGACCGCCCTCGCTCTTGCGCTCCATGAGCCGGGCATCCACCAGCATGACCTCGGTCCTGGCAATGGTCTGCTGCGCCGCCAGTCCGGCCAGAGCCTGCTCGTACACGTCGTCGGAGAGAAAGCCGCGCAACTGGTCCAGATCGCCCTGACCGGACACCTGTTGAAATCGGGAGAAGAAGAGCTTGGCCCCCTCCAGAAACTCGGCCTCGTCGAATCCGCCGGGGACAGGCGCCGGAGATTGCCTGACGGCCTGGGGCGCACCCCCTTCGGGCGCGTCCTTGGAACCGAGCATGTTCCACATCTGCCTTGCGGCTTCGTGCCGGTCCGTGGGCCGCGCCGGAGGCTGAGCCTGGTCGTCCTGTCCCCCGTCATCCTGACCTGAATCACCGGAACCGCTCCCAGTGCCGGGGCCTGGGCCGCCGCCCCGCCGCCGGAAGGCGCGCACGAGAAAATAGGCGACAAGGCCGAGCAGAAGGATGTTGAGGAGGCTGCCGGAACGGCTCTGCGGGGCCTCGGCAGAGGCCAGGGCCGCAGTGGAAACAAGCAGGACAGCCAGCGCGCAGGCGCAGGCCATCCCGGCAAGACGGACACTGATCGCAAATGCGTTGATTTTTGATTTCATTGAGAATTATTTAACCGTGATGGAGCGCGCCCGGCTACTCGATAAGCCCCAGGTCGCGCAGGATTGCATAGAGGGATTCCACCTCGATGGGCTTGGGAAGGTACGCGGTCGCACCACCTTTGTAATAGGCCCTGACCACGGTCTTGGGATCATTGAGTGCCGTGACCATGATCACCTTGACCTCGTCGGGCGGCAGGGTCCCCGCCTCCTGCTCGATGGCGCGCAGTTCCTTGAGTGCCTGATGCCCGTCCATGTTGGGCATCATGATGTCCATACAGACGAGGTCGTAGGGCGCGCCCTGAGCCAGAGCCTGCCTGAACTGAGCCACGCACTCCACGCCGTCCCGCGCCGTGTCGCACTCCCCGAAATCGGCCAGCAGGGCCCACAGGAGCTTGCGACTGGTGAACTCGTCTTCAACAATCAATGCACGCATCGTTCCTCCGAGGCACACAGTCTACACCATCACTCCAAAACAGCAAAGTGTCCTTATAGACACTAAGCCGGACAAGCACAAGCAACGAATGAAATCCCGCACACCGCCACCCAAAAACCTTGCCAGCATACCGTTTGCCGGGTAGTTAAATCCCGGTCACCAATGCCCAAAAGCCGGAGCCCATCCAATGCGCATGTCCCAGTTGCCGACCCTTGTCTCGGATTTTTTCGACTTCCTCGACAGCCCCGTCTGGCGGGCCTGGCCCTTCAACGCGGGCTACGGCGAGCACATCCTGCCGTCCATTGCGCGCATGGCGTTCGTCGTGCTGATCTTCGCGGTCATCATCATCTTCCTGCGCATCCTCTTCGGCCCCAACGGCCCCTTGAGGGACAAGGAAATGGACCGGGAGGCCGACGAGCAGCGCGCGACGGAAAGGGCTGCCCTGGACGCACAACTGTCCAGGGGCGACATCACCGAATTCGAGCACACGCTCCGGATGAAGGGGCTCAAGGACTGACCATGCAGCTTGGGCCACACATCGCGGTCCTGACCGGGTTTGCCCAGCGCCACCTGAGCGGGGATGCCGAGGGCGACAAACTCATCAACCTCAAGCTCGAACACTCGATACAGGTGCTCGATACGGCCCGACACATCATTGCTGGCGAGACCATCACGGGCCGCACCGCAGATATCTGCCTGCTGGCTGCCCTGTATCACGACACGGGCCGGTTTCCCCAGTTCGCCCGCTACCAGACCTTCAACGACCGCGAATCGGTCAACCACGCCCGCCTCGGTGTCCTGACCCTGCGCTCCATGACACTGCCCGACGGCCTGTCCGGGGAAGAGTGGCGGATCGTCCGTTTCGCCGTGGCCCAGCACAACGCCAAGACCGTCCGCCCCACCCTTCCGGCCCGGCTTCTCCATCCGGTCATGGTCGTGCGCGATGCCGACAAGCTCGACATCTTCCGGGTCCTGCTCGATCACTTTGGCGAAAACAAGAAGAACCCCCTGGTGGCCATGGGGCTTGAAGACACGTCTGTGCAATACTCCGACGAAGTCTATCAGGCCGTCCTGCAAGGCCGGACCGGCGACTACCGCCACATGCGCTTTGCCAACGACTTCAAGCTGCTCCTGGCGGGCTGGCTGCACGAGCTGCATTATCCGACAACCCTGGCCATGGCCGTGGAACAGAGATTCCCGGACCGCATCTTCGCCATGCTCCCGGACGACGAACCCCTCAGGCGGCTCAAGGACTCGGTCATGTCCTCCATCCGTTATAAATTCTGACATCCTCTTGATCTCGTCCTTGCGAGGCGGTAGTTTCCACACGCAGGGAGGGGGAATGAGCCAAAAGAAGGAGAGTCGGGCTTACGGAGCCTTCGCCAACGTCATCATCCTGACCAACGTGGCGGTGCACGCCAAACGCGACCTGGGGACCATCAAGCTGTTCGGCTCGGAGAACGTCAGGATGTTCACCTCGGGCGTGGACGCCATCGACCACCTGACCGACAACCAGGTCGATCTCATCCTGTGCGACTCGTCCCTGGACGACATGACCGGCATCAAGTTCGCCCAGATCGTCAGGAAGAACATGAGCGGCAGGCCCCTGC
Source organism: Pseudodesulfovibrio aespoeensis Aspo-2 (assembly GCF_000176915.2). Taxonomy (NCBI): domain Bacteria; kingdom Pseudomonadati; phylum Thermodesulfobacteriota; class Desulfovibrionia; order Desulfovibrionales; family Desulfovibrionaceae; genus Pseudodesulfovibrio; species Pseudodesulfovibrio aespoeensis. The sequence goes on along the minus strand of NC_014844.1, from coordinate 1,515,361 downwards.
CCATCATCATGGTCACCCTTGAAAACAGAAAGGACCACGTCCTCGACTCCATCGCCGCCGGATGCATCGGCTACGTCCTGCGGCCATACTCCCTCGACACCTTCGAGCGCTACCTCATCCTGACCACACAGCTCGACAACTACCCGGAAATCGAGGAGATGGAGCTGCAGGAGGCCAGGGACATGGTCGAGCGCGGCGATTTCGACGAGGCCATCGAGGCCTTCGAGGAACTCATCTCCTACCAGGACGAGGCACAGAAATATTACGACATGGGCTGCCAGTTCATGCTCCAATGCAAATACGGCAAGGCCATCGTCGCCTTCAAGAAGGCGGTCAAGATCAATGATCTGTTCGCCGAGGCGTACAAGGGGCTGGCCGACGCCTACAAGGGCAAGGGCGACATGGAGGCGTACAAGCTCTTCCTCAGGAAGGCCGCCGACATCCACGCCCAGTTCGACCGGCTCGAAGCCACCAAGGCCCTGTTCATCGAGATACTCAAGCATGACGCCGAGACCCCGAACCCCTTCAACACCCTGGGTGTCAACCTGCGCAAGCAGGGCGACTATCCGGGCGCGCTCCATGCCTACAGGCGGGCCCTGGAACTGACGCCAAGCGACGAGAACATCTACTTCAACATGGCCAAGGCGTTCTACTTCATGGAGAAGGTCGAGGAAGCGTCGAAAAACGTCATCATGGCCCTCAAGATGAACCCGCAGTTTCGCGAGGCGGACAAGCTCTATCAGCGCATCCACGGCAAGCCGTGGACTCCGGTGATCGGCAAACCCGCCTCGGTCAGATCCGCCCCCGGCGACGGACGCGAATCCGCCAAGGACGTAGACCCGTAGGACCTATCCGCCCCCCCCGCTCTTCTCTTTATGCCCTTTGCCCTCCCGGACCGGCCTGTACATCCCCTGGAGAATGGTTATCATATAAGGTGGCATGCTGAACCACACACAAAGGAGTGACCATGACCACCCACGAGACATATGATGTCGTCATCCTCGGTTCCGGCCCGGCTGGGCTCCAGGCGGGCATCCACGCCGCGCGCAAGAACGTGCGCACCCTGATGCTGGGGCGCATGGACAACAGCAGCCTGTACTGGGCGCATATCGAAAACTACTGCTGCCAGTTCAAGGTGTCGGGCGAGGAAGTACTGAACACCGGACGCGAGCAGGTGGAGGCCTTCGGCGGCGAATTTCGCGACGAGGACGTGCTGTCCATCGACCCGGAGGGATCCCTTTTTTCCATCAGGCTCGAATCAGGCGACACGGTTCTGTCCAAAACCGTCATCCTGGCCACCGGCTCCAGCCGGAACAAGCTCGGCGTGCCCGGCGAGAAGGAGCTGCTCGGCAAGGGCGTCAGCTATTGCGTGGACTGCGACGCCGGGTTCTACCGCGGCCAGATCGTGGCCGTGGCAGGCAGCCGCAGCGCCGCGGCGGGCGGGGCAGTGGCCCTGACCCGGTTCGCCAGCGAGGTCCACCTCTACTGCGACAAGCTCGATGTGGCCGACGGCCTGCGCAGGCAGCTGGACGAGACCGGGGTCGTCCTGCACGAGGGCGTCCAGATCACGGAGATCCGGGGCGAGACAGGTGTCGATGCCGTGGCCCTGGACGACACCACCACCCGGGCCGTGTCCGGCGTGTTCATCGAGCTGGGCGCCAAGGGCGTGCTGGAACTGACGGCCACCCTGGGAGTCACCCTCGACGAATCCATGAAGTACATCGACACGGACAAGAAGCAGCGCACCAACATCCCCGGCATTTTTGCCGCAGGCGACATCTGCGGCCCGCCCCTGCAGATGGCCAAGGCCGTTGGCGAGGGCTGCGTGGCGGGCATTGAAGCCGCCAATTACGCCAAAAAGCTCACGCACGGCTCGTAACAGGCCGGTCGAAGGCACGAAAAACCCCGGTCCGGGAATCCTCCCGCCGGGGTTTTTCGTTGGACCATGACAGGAGCCGGTCACAGACGATCACAGCCGGGCGATGCCGCACTCGATCTGCACCTCCACAAACCGGGCGATGCGTTCGCGCACGGCGGTTTCCTCCGGCTTGAATTCGAGGACGGCGAAGTAGACACCATCCTTCATGAACAGTTTCCTGACCACACAGGCCACGGTGCAGCCGTCGCCCATGTCGAACGGGAAAAAAGTGAGGAGCACCTCGGCTTCGGGCGTGTCGGACAAGGGCTTCCAGCCACTGCCGCCATTCCCGTCAGTGCAGCGGCCATTGCCGCCCACGAGGCGGACCCTGGTGCAACTGGCCGACATGTCCTCGACCACGGCCCGCACCCCACCCCCCTTGTCTGCCACCATGGCCGGGAAACGGCAGGGGCACCTCGGCTCGCACCGGTCCTCGGCATCATAGATTCGGCCCGGCGCGGCAAGCTCCAGGATCAAGCCGGGCGGGTTGTCGCGATTGAGCACACGGGTGTCGAATCCGCGCAGCGCACCCTCAAAGGCGAAACGGACCCTGGCGACCCGGTCCGTGACAAACCGCCTGTGCACGAGCTGCGGCACGGGAGCATAGACGAACAGACGGCCATCGCCGACCACCTCGGTGACCAAACCCAAAAAGCGGTCGCCAAAGGTGGAGAACTCCATGAGAACCTTGTCGCCAGCCATGAAACGCATGTGACCATTTCTCCCAGTTTCTCCTGTTCTTATACTATGGTCAATCGCGCAGCAATTATATATAGTTGTCCGGCCAGTGAGAAACACAATGCCGCACACCCTCTTCAAGACCCTTGGAATCATTGCCTGGTCCGCATGCATCCTGGTCCTTGGATATCAGTCCGTCACCTGGGTCGTCACCGCGTCCTGGCCCTCGGTCACGCTCATGGAGACCGGCGCGCGCATGGGACTCGACCTCCTCACCCTGGCCCGGTCCCTGCCGCTTGAATTCGCGATCAAAGGGGCATATCTCCTCTTCACCACAGAGCTTTCCGTGGCTCTGTGGTGGGCCGGGGTGGTCTTTTTTGCCCTGACCTTCCTGCATGCAATGCTCTTCGGCAAGTGAACCCGAGCCACCCGGTCATGGCAACCGAATAAAACGAAACAGGCGCAAGCCCGCCCGGCCTGGCATTGAGCAATCAGTCAATGCACATTGGTTATGGACTAAACCCGAATAATTCACCTATAAGATCGAAATAAGCACAAATCCGAGGTTGGTTCATTGCAAAAACGCTTCCTTCCCATCCTGATTCTGACGGGGATTCTTTTCGTCGCGGCCCTGATC